>CAMPIM010000106.1 GCA_946886365.1 uncultured Novosphingobium sp. | reverse complement strand
AGCAGCCCGCGCCTTCCCGCAATATGGTCATGATGTCGAACATATTGTCGGTTTCGAGCACCGGCGCGCCCATGCTGATGCCTTCCCGGTCGAGCGCTTCATCGATGATGCGACGCAGGCCGTTATTCGGCTCCATGGCGAGCGTGGGACTGATCCGGAGATCGTCGACCGTGACGATGTCGCGCCGGGCGAGCGGATGGTCTGCCCCGGCGTAAAGGTTGATCTGTTCCGACCAGCCATAGCGGGAGACGAAGCCCGGCTGTTCCCCCAAGGCGTAGAAATAGGCGATATCGACGCGGCCCTGCTCCAGTGCCGCACGCGCCTCATCGGCGAGGTGGATGGAGAGGTCGAGCGTGATCGCGATATCCTCATTCGCGGCCTCGAACGCGGCGAGCGCTTCCTGGAAGTGGCCGAAAACAGGCGCGGGAGCGGCAAGGGTGATCGCCTGCCGCGCTGGTGCGGGGGGAGGCTCCGCAGGCGCTGCTTCAGGCACGACCGACGAAGGGGAAGGAGGGGCCGTTTCGTCCGGCGCCCAGCTGTCGGACTGATCCTGCGACAAGAGAGTCATCGCCTCGGCGGTCTTGCGCCCGGCGGCGGTCAGCCGTTGATGATCAGGCGGACCTTCGAACAGATGATAGCCAAGACGCATTTCCAGAGAGGCGATTGCGCGCGCGATGTCTTCGACCGGGACGCCCAGATCGCGGGCGCAGCGCGACATGCTGCCCGCCGCCACCATCTGCGCAAAAATGTCGAGTTGACGCAGGGAAGGCGTGGCCATGCGGCGGTGATAGTGCAATTGGGACGCGGGGTTAAGCGGGATCTTTGGCGGTGGTCAGGCGATGTCAAACTGGGGGTAACGCGAGGCCCATCGCCGTTTCGATGAAAATCCTCAATCGGCAAGATCATGCTTGGCATTCCGGCAAGAAGGGGGAATAGCGACGATATGCCCCGCCGCAAGGATATCTGGAGATGTGGATTGGTGACGGAGCCAATCGATATTGTCCTGTCAAAAGGGCGCATCGAAGGTCCTGTCACCTGGTTGGCGGAAGAGCCCGACTTTCAATTTATCGCAGACCCCTTTGGATGGCGGGATGAAGCCGGTCATCTTCACGTCTTTGTGGAGCATTACGACTATCGAACGCGACATGGCACGATCGAAGCGAGGGTCTTCGACGACAAGATGCGACTGGTTTCCCGCCATCCGTGTCTGAAGGAGCCCTGGCACCTTTCCTACCCGCAGATATTCAGCGCGGAGGGTGCTGTCTGGATGCTTCCGGAAGCGCACCGATCCGGGCGGCTGATCCTGTACCGGGACAAAGGCGGGCTGGCCGACTGGCGCGCGGAATGCGACATCGAACTTGACTGCGTGGCTGTCGACGCCAGCATTTTCCACGACGGCCAGCGTTGGTGGCTTTTCTATTCGCCCGCAACGAGCCGAGCGACGAAGCAGTCGCACCTTCATGTGGCCTGGGCGGACAATCTATGTGGACCCTGGACCCCCCATCCGGGCAATCCGGTTCGGATCGATCGCGGGTCGGCGCGTCCTGGCGGCACGCCTGTGATGATCGGAGCCAGGATCATGCTGCCCGTTCAGGATTGCACTACAACCTATGGTGGGGGCATTCGGCCCCTTTGGATCACGCGTCTGAACGAGAAAGAGTTTGAGGCGGAGGCAGGCGATGCGCTGGGTCTTCCCGGATCAGCGGGCGCGTATCAGGATGGCATGCACACGCTGAGCGCCTGTAGTGACATCACATTGTTCGACGTCAAACGCGTCGATACTTCGTTGCGCGGCCTTGCCCTTGATCTTCGTCGGAAGCTTGGCGGATATGGTCGAGGATGAGGGCTCCCGTCGCAGCGAACTTCTCCCAGGAATAACGATCCAGCATGACGCCGCGCGCCCGCGCGCCCATCGCGCTTAGCTTCGCTGGGTCGCCGAGCATGTCGCGCAAGGAGGCGGCCAGCGCGTCCGGGTTTGCTGGCGGCACGGTAAAGCCGGTTTGCCCCTGTTCGATTGACCAGGGCAATTCCCCTACCGCCGAAGCGATCACGGGCAGCCCGGCGGTCATCGCTTCATGCGCGGCGATGCAGAAACCTTCGGAACGGGACGGCTGAACATACAGATGAAGGTGCGAGAGGAAGGTTTGCGGACTGGCCGTGTAGCCGGAAAAGGACAGGTTCGATATTCCGGCCTGTCGCGCAAGGCTTTCCAGCCTGTCCCGCTCCGCGCCATCGCCTACGATGGAAATTTCGAAGGGGCAGGGCGCTGAAAAACCTTCCGACTTCAGCTTGGCCAAGGCGGCAATCAGGACATCATAGCCCTTTACGGGATGGAGCCGTCCCAGTGAGCCGATGCGAAGCGTTTCGCCGGGGGACCATGCCGTTGCATGGGGCAGGGCGGGATCGGCCGCGAAAATCGGCCAGCACATCAGGCGATTTTCGGGCACGTTCAGGCGTTCTGCGGTCAGGGCGGTGACGGATCGCGAATCCCCGATCCAAAGGAGCGCCCGGCTTTGCAGCCGCCGCATGAGCCGCCTGTTCCACGGCTTCAGGAAAGCGGCGTGCTGCCAGCTGATTACGGGCAGGCCGAGCATTGGCCCAAGCAGGAGGCCGAGGATCGTGGCGCGCGAAAGGGAGGTCCAGATGTGGGTCGCGCCCCAATCCTGTAATTGCCGCTTCAACCACAAGGCCGCGGCCAGATGGTCGCCCGTTCCGCCCTCCCGGATGAGCGGGTCGAGGCCCGCTTCGACCATCGCGGGCGCCCCGCGCCGGTCGCGGGGCGTGAGTGCAAACACCCGCACAGTGGCTCCCTGATCACGCAGGACGCGCGTGATCGCGGGAACCGGCCGAGAGGCGCCGCCGCCCTCGACCGAGTTGATCACATAGGCGATCCGCATTGCGCTCAATGCGCGAGGCTCCTGCGCCAGGTGAGGCCAGCGAGAAGGCCGCTGGCCAACAATGCCTGGCCGAGGGCCTGCACGCCCGCGCCCATCAGTCCCCATTGATGGAGCAACCAGGGAAGGACGGGCAGAAAAAGCAGCCCGGCAAAGAGATTGGCGCTCATGGAGAGCGCGGGATAGCCCATTGCGGAGAGGGCGGAGCTGCATGGCGGGCCGACGATCGCTATGGCGCGCGCGGCGACGAGCACGATCATGACACTGCCCGCTGCGGCAAAGGCGGGACCGGCGAGCAGCGTGATGATCGAGGTGGGGAACAGGGCCACGATGAACACGACCGGGGCCGCTGCCGCGAGAGCAATGAGGATTACGCGTGTCAGTGTCCTGCGGAGCGAATGGCCGCCTTCGCCAGCCGCTATCATCCTGGCGAGTTCGGCATAGGCCGTGTTGCCCAGGATTTGCGCGGGTTGCGCGATAATGACGGTTGCGCGTTGAGCGATTGCGAACAGGCCCGCCATGGCGGGGCCGAGGACCCAGCCGATGATGAGAGGCGCGATCCGTCCGGTCAGTTCGTTCAGGGTGATGTCGGCATTGCTGGCGATCATGAACCGCCATATGCCGGGATTTTCCAGGCGGGCGCTCCCCGGTCCCGGTTGAAACAAGGCCCGGCCAAGCTGCCGATAGGCCTGCCAGATGCCCATCGCCCAAAGGACCGCGAATTCCGCCAGCGCGGCGATGAGCCATGCGGCGAGGAAACCTTTGAGGCCCCAGCCGAACAACAAGACGAGGCTGGCGCCCATCAGCCGAACCGCAGGCTGCACCAGATTATGAAGCGCGAGCAGGTCGAATCTGTTGATCAGCTGGAGATAGCCCGCCGGGGCGGAGCGAACGGAGCCCAGCACGGCAAAGCTGTAGGGAATGGCAAAGGCGACGGTTTCTGGCGGCCACCCCAGTCGCGGCCCGACAAAGGGTGCGAGCACCATTGCCGCAACGATCGCGGCGACGCCGCCTATCAACTCTGTCGCGGTCCCGAAGCGCAGCAGTCGCGCCAGACGGGGCATTGCGCTTTCCTCACCCGCTTCCGCGCCGTAGCGGACGATGGCTTGCCAGGCTGGAAATTCTATGATGCCGCAGACCGCCGTGACATAGCCATGGACCAGGACGAGCAGCCCATAGTCGCGCGGCCCCAGTGCCCGGGCCGCGATGATCAGGTAAACAAGGCTGATGATCCCGGCACCGGCCTTGCCGCCCAGGACCAGGCCCATGCCTTTGAAGATGCGTCTGACGGTTATCATTGGTTCCGGGTGCCGGGAAAATAGCGTGATCGCCACCCATTATCTCCATGGATGGTCAAAAGTCGCGTTCCCGTAATTTGGCCTGTACCAAGCCTCTGTTCGCGAAGCGGCTCGCCAGGAACCTGTAGAAAAACCACCCCTTCAATTTCGCGGGGGTAAAGCGGTAAACGGTTCGCTCCGCCCAAGTCCAGCCCACCGATTGTCGATCCGATCGCCGGTCCGATGGGAAGCAATAATGATCCCGGCTGTACCGGATGGCGCCCTGGTGTCGCATCCGTTCGTACAGTTCATGATCATATAGAAGATAAGGCCATCCGGCGCTCTCAAACCCGCCGACTGCCCGCAGCGGGTCCGTGCGATAGGCATGGGCATAGCCGCCCCAATGGCATTGGCTGCGAAAGAGGCGTGCTTTGCGCATGATCTTGTCGATACGCCGTGTGCCAGCGGTGCTGGATGCGGGGGCGTAAAGGTCTATCGCCATCACGCCGACTACCGGCGCGGCGCCGGAATGAGGCGCCTCTTCGAACAGGGTCAGGCAATTTTCGACATATTGGGGCGGATAGATGGTGTCGGCGTCGCATGAAGCGACGTAGGGCGTGGTCACCGCCCCAAGACCCAGTTGCAGCGTTGGCAATTGTCCCGGCACCGCGTTGTGCAGGAATTGCGTTTCGAGGTCGGGATAGCGGGCCATGGTCGTTCGAGCGATTTCGCTGCTGCCATCGCTGGAACCGTTATCAACGAGTATGAGCGAGAAGTTCCGGTTTGTCTGCCGACCGAAAGAGTCGAGCGTTGCTGCCAGATAGTCACGCTCGTTATAATAGGGAATGATGACCGAAAGCTTGGCAGTCATGCGGTATGAACTTTCGGCTGCATGGTTTTATCGGAAAGTGCGTCGGCCAGCGTCGTGATGACCTCCGTCGCGCGCTGCGACGATGGGCGGCCGTCGAGATCGAAGCTGTCCTTGAACATCTGCTCCTGAACCTCACGATATTGGCTGGTGTGCAACTGGTCCGCGCGGGATAGGGCGTCATGCAGTTGGGAGGGATGGGTTATGACCTCACCCGCCCGCCAATGCGCGAAATTGGGATCGCCCTCCCAGTCGATGCCGTGGCTGTTCAGGAAGATGCAGGGCCGGGGGCGCAGCAGGAATTCATAGACCTGACTGCTGGCATCGCCCAGGTAAATGTCCGCCGCCATCGTATAGCTCATGTCGGTCGAGGCTTTGCTGCCCAGATCCACATGGATGTTGTCCCCATGGAGATAGCGGTTCCCGATCGTCCCGGCCCGGTTCACGCTCAGGCGGTCGATCGTCACTACGAATGGCCGTTCAAAGAGCATGACGTGCGGGGCGAACAGGAGTGCGCGATCGTCCCTCTCGCGAAAATAATCGAGTATGTCTCGGCCATGCCGATACCAGGATGACAGATGCGGGGAGGGGTGGGGATTATAGAGGACCACCGGCCTGCCGCGGTTCAGCGGGTGGCTTGTGCCCTGCTGAGGCGCCATGTCGAATTTGGGATAGCCCACGATGCTGATCCTGGCGGGGTCGACTTGCGCCTCGGTCATCAGGCGGCGGCGAATTTTCTCGCCCGAGCAAAGGACATGATCGAAACCGGCGCTGGCCTTGTCAAACCCGATGGCGCGGTCCCCGGCGCCATGCCTGGTGTGTACCATGAAAAGGTCTTTGAGCCCGTACCGCGATTTCAGCAGAAGGGATGTCTTTTCCGCCACGATCAGCATGTCGAGGCTGCGGAAGAAGGGGAGATTGTCGCGATAGACGAGGAGTTTGGAGGCGGGGACCAAACGGCCGAACAGTCGGGAAAGGCGCATGGAGCGCGGCGCCAGCTTCAATTCGACATGCTGGATGCGCGTCCCCAGCCATTCCCCGGCGATCCGCTGAACTTCCGCTGACAAACGGGGGTTGGTCGTGGCTACGATGATCTCGCCAGGGAAACCGCCTTTGGCCATCGCTATGGCGACAGGAAGGCTGTGGGCAATCTGGTGTATCTGATCGTGATTGAACAGGAAACCTACGCGCAAACCACTGCTCCCAAGCAGATGCGAGATAGCAGTTCCCTTATTGCCGATCCGAGCGGCCTGCCTCGCATTTGAGCCATTAGATGGTTTCTGCATGTTTACAAGATGCCATGGCCGGGTTCCGAATCGGCCGCTACTGGCCTACTCCCGGAGCTTCGATCAAAAAGCGCGAACAGATAGGGTTTTGAGCAGCCATGGCGGACATCATCAATCTGCGGCAGGCGCGCAAGGCCAAGGTGCGGAAGGATAAGGAGCAGGTGGCCGCTGCAAATCGGGCGAAGTTCGGCCAGACCAAGGCTGAGCGTGAGGGGCGGCGGATCGAGGAGGCGCGGCAGGATCGTCTGCTCCACGGTAGTCGGCGGGATGGTGACGTCGATCGGGTTGAATAGCGGTTAGGACGGCAAGCAGTATTCCAAGGCCTTTTAGGTCTGATGAGATGAATGGATGTTCATCTCCCACACGCCTGAAACAATTCGTCTCTTTGTAAAATCAACTCATCGTGAATCCGTGACCATGTCTGCGGTCAATTGAAAAGTTCGTTGGTTCAGCTTGGGCTATGAGAGGATATATTCAATCTGCTCGCCCGGCTGGTGCCGCGATTGCCGCTGTTCTGGCCCTTGGTTCAACCTGTTCTTTCGCGCAGGAAACTGTTCCTGACGCAGTCTCGCCGCCTGTTATCGTGCCGCCGCCGGTTGCAGCTCCTGCTGCGTCGGTCCCGCAGCCGATGGTCCAGCCGACCGCTTCGGTTGAGGAACGGCTGGATGCTGCGGTGGCTGCTTCGGAAGCCGAGGCGGCGGTGAAACCTGCTGCTAGTCGGCCAAACGCGCGGACGGCTTCCACGCCGGTTCGAACTGCGCCGCGGGCGCAAGTTGAGCGGCCTGCTGCTGCGCCGGCGGTTGAACGGGCGGAGGCCCGGCCTGTGTCGGCATCGCCTGAGCGCGAAGTTGCCGTTGTTCCGCCGCCTGTCGTGAACCAAGCCGTACCCGCCACACCCCCTGCCGCTGAGGCGCGCGAGATTGGTGCTGCCGATACTGGCACAAAGGAATCGCTCCTGTGGGCCTTGGGCGGTGGCGTGCTGCTGCTCGCGGGGCTGGGCGGGGCCGCCGCTGTTCGTCGTCGCCGCAACATTGCGGAGGTCGAGGAAGAGGAGGTTTTGGCTGCCCCGGTCACTCCGATGGTCGACAAGCCTGTCGCGGTCGCGCCCACCTTTATGGAGCGGAAACCGGTGGCTGAGCCTGCCGTTGCGCGCGCGCTCCTTGCGGCCGGGGCTGCTTACGGCTCCAGTCTGGAGGCGATGGTCGCCGCCGCGCCGAGCGCGGACAATCCGTTTCGCACGCATCGCAAGCGGCTGGCCCGAGCGCGGTTCCTGCTCGCGCAACAGCAGAAGGACGAACGAGCATCCTTTGCGGATGCGCCTGCCCATGTGCCGCCGCAGACCATCCATGCCGAACCGCAGGTGCAGACCGTCTATCGGATGGGCGCGGATCGGAATCGCCGGATGACATTCAAGCCGCAAACGCGCTAAGTCACCGGGCAAACAGCCAGACTGGGGCGGCATCGCAGGGTGCCGCCCCGTTTGCATGACCTGCGCACGTCGATTCGGTTGCACTTGGGGCCGACCCCTGATACCGGCGCGCCGGTAATTTCGCGCCAGTTTGCAGGCCAAGTTTGAAGGAAGGTCGCTCCACCCATGTCCGATAAGATCAACCGCATTGTCCTTGCCTTCTCAGGAGGGCTCGACACCAGCGTGATCCTGAAGTGGCTGCAGCAGACCTATCAGTGTGAAGTTGTGACCTTCACCGCCGATCTGGGGCAGGGCGAGGAGCTGGAGCCTGCGCGCCAGAAGGCCAAGCTGATGGGCGTCAAGGATGAGCATATCTTCATCGACGACCTGCGCGAAGAGTTTGTGAAGGATTATGTCTTCCCGATGATGCGCGGGAACGCGATGTATGAGGGGCTGTATCTGCTGGGCACGTCGATTGCCCGCCCGCTGATCGCCAAGCGCCAGATCGAGATTGCGAAGATGGTTGGCGCCGACGCGGTCAGTCATGGCGCGACCGGCAAGGGCAACGACCAGGTGCGGTTCGAGCTGGGCTATTATGCGCTGTCGCCCGACATCAAGGTGATCGCGCCCTGGCGGGAGTGGGACCTGGCCAGCCGCACGAAGCTGATCGAATTTGCCGAGCAGCATCAGATTCCGATCCCGCGCGACAAGCGTGGCGAGAGCCCGTTTTCGACCGACGCGAACATGCTGCACACCTCTTCGGAGGGCAAGGTGCTGGAAGATCCGTGGGAAGAAGTGCCCGACTATGTCTTTTCGCGCACGGTGAACCCGGAGGACGCGCCCGACGCGCCGGAATATATCACGGTCGATTTCGAACGTGGCGACGGCGTGGCGATCAATGGCGTGGGCATGAGCCCGGCGACGTTGCTCGAAACGCTGAACGAATATGGCCGCAAGCATGGCATCGGCCGGCTCGATCTGGTCGAGAACCGCTTCGTCGGCATGAAGTCGCGCGGCATGTATGAAACGCCGGGCGGCACCATCTATCATCTGGCCCATCGCGGTATCGAGCAGCTGACGCTGGACCGTGGCGCGGCGCATCTGAAGGATGAGCTGGCGCCCAAATATGCCGAGCTGATCTATAACGGCTTCTGGTTCTCGCCCGAGCGTGAGATGTTGCAGGCGGCGATCGACCATAGCCAGGAGAAGGTGACGGGGACGGTTCGGCTGAAGCTGTACAAGGGCGGCGTTCAGGTCGTTGGTCGCAAGTCGCCTTATTCGCTCTACAGCGAGAAGGTTGTCACGTTCGAGGATGATGCGGGCGCCTATGATCAGCGCGATGCGGCGGGCTTTATCAAGCTGAATGCGCTGCGTCTGCGGTTGCTGGGGCGGCGGGACGGCTGACGAACTCGTCATCCCAGCGCAAGCTGGGATCTTATGCGGCCTGGCGCCTTGCCTCCTGAGATCCCAGCTTGCGCTGGGATGACGGGGGTGGGGAGGCTCGCCCTCGTTACATATTGCGACAATTTAGCCCGTGACATGACAAGTTTGCGGGACAAGTCTTCCTCATAAGGGGTTTCAGGAGCGGTGACACGCCGTTCGTGACCCCTTGGAAGGAAGAGACGAGATGATTCGCAAATTTTTGGGCACCGCTGCTGTCGGCGCGCTGTTCGTTGGCGGCTGGCCGCCTCGCATCTGGCGCTGGCGCAGCCGGGCGATGCTGGTCCGGGCGGCCGTCATGGCAGCATGATGGCGATGGCCGACGCGAACAAGGACGGGAAGATCAGCAAGGCTGAACTGACCGCAGCGCTTGATGCGCGGTTCGCGAAGATGGACGCCAATCACGACGGCAAGCTGACAAAGGAAGATCGGGAGATCAGCCGTCAGGCGCGGCTGGACCAGCGCTTTGCCGCGTTGGACACGGATCGCAACGGGCAGATCAGCAAGGCCGAGTTCGCCGCCGGGCATCAGGGCCGCTGGGGTCGCGGGGATGGCGATCGCGAGGGTCGTGACGGGCGCCAAGGCCGCCGCTTTGGCGGGCGCGGTCATCATGGCTTTGACGGCGGCATGATGTTTCATGGGCGTGGCGGCCGAGGTGGCGAGGCTATGAAGGACGGCGTTCTGACGCGTGCCGAGTTCATGGCCCGGCCGCTCGCGATGTTCGACAAGGCGGACAGCAACAAGGACGGCTTTGTGACGGCGGATGAAATGCAGGCCGCGCGTCAGGCGATGCGTGAAGCCTGGCAGGCCCGCCGTGGTCCGGACGCCGCGCCGAAGAACTGATCATAGGGGAAGGGTGGGGGATGCGTCCTTCACCCTTCCAAGCTGCTGATAGTCGTGACAGATATTCCCCATGAGTGAAAAACCCCATCTGCTGCTCGTTGACGACGAGCGTTCGATCCGCGAGCCGTTGGCGCAATATTTGTCGCGCAACGGATTCCGTGTGACTGCCGTCGAAAGCGCGGCGGAGGCGCGGGTGCGGCTCAATGCCAATGCGATCGATCTGGTGATCCTGGACATCATGATGCCGGGCGAGGATGGGCTGTCGCTGTGCCGCCATATTCGCGAGACGAGCGAGATTCCGGTGATCCTGCTGACCGCCAAGTCGGAGGAGACTGACCGGATCGTCGGGCTGGAGATGGGGGCGGACGATTATGTGCTGAAGCCCTTTTCCCCGCGCGAACTGGTGGCGCGGATCAAGGTGATCTTTCGCCGGGTGGCCACGGGCGGCCAGCGGGTCACGGCGCCTGATGGGGCGACCTATGCCTTTGCGGGCTGGCTGCTCAAGACGCAGGAGCGGGTGCTGGTGGATCAGGAAGGCGTCGCGCTGCCGTTGTCGACCGCCGAATATAATTTGATGATGGCCTTTGCGACGCGGCCCAATCAGGTGCTGAGCCGGGATCAACTGCTCGACATCACGCAGGGGCGGGAGGCCAATGCGTTCGACCGGGCGATCGACAATCAGATCAGTCGGCTCCGCAAGAAGATCGAGCCTGATCCCAAGAACCCGACGCTGATCAAGACGGTGTGGGGCGGCGGCTATACGTTGTCCGCCGATGTGAGGAAGCTGTGAGGCGCTTTCGCCTTTGGCCACAGAGCCTGGTCGGGCAGATCATCGTCCTGGTGGCGATCGCGCTGTTCGTGGCGCAGGCGATCAATTTCGGGCTGCTGCTGCGGGAGCGTAATAGGTTGACGCTGACCGCGCAGACGGCGCCGGGCGTCTATCGTATCGTCGATGCGCTGGACAGCCGGGGTGAGGCGCCTGCGCGCAACCGGCCGCCGAGGGCGCGCTTCTTCGATGCTGCGCCGACGTTGACGGGCGAGCGGCGGCCCGAGGTCGAGCGGCGGGCGCTGGCGATGTTCGCGGATGTGGGGCTGCCCGTGCGATCGGTGCGGGTGATCGAGCAGGACCGGCCGCCGCCGATGCGCCGGATGGACAATATTAGGATGCGCGCCATGGGCGACATGCGGGGTGAGCCGCGCGGCGGCCGGCTAACGATGGCGGCCGAATATGCGCCGGGGAAATGGGTCGTGACCCAGACGCGGGCTGGCAACCGGGCGCCGCGCTTTGGCGGGTGGCTCGTGGGGCAGACGCTCATTTTGTATGTGATCGTGCTGTTGCCGCTGCTGTGGGTCGGGCGACGGCTGGCGCGGCCTTTGGGGCAGTTGACGCGGTCGGCGCAGCAGTTCGCGCGCACGGGATCGGCCGATGCGGTGGAAGAGCGCGGGCCGGGGGATGTGCGGGAGCTGACCACCGCGTTCAACGCGATGCGCGGCCGGATCTTTGCGATGCTGGATGAGAAGGACCGGATGCTCGGCGCGATCGGCCATGACCTGCGCACGCCGCTGGCGTCGCTGCGGGTGCGGGCGGAGTCGGTGGAGGATGAGGGCGAGCGGGCGCGCATGTCGCAGACCATCGATGAGATGAACCGGATGCTGGAGGATATCCTTTCACTGGCGCGGGCGGGACGGAGCACGGAGGCGGCTCAGAAGGTTGATCTTTCCGCGCTGGCCGATGCGGTGGTGGAGGATTTCATCGAACTGGGATCGCCTGCGGAGATGGCGGATAGTGCGCGAGCGGTGGCTTTGGTGCGGCCGCAGCAGATCAGGCGGGCGCTGCGCAATTTGATCGAGAATGCGATCGTTTATGGCGAGCGTGCACATGTGTCGGTGGTGCGCGAGGATGGCGTGATCCGGATCGTCGTGGCGGATGATGGGCCGGGTATCGCTGAGGATCGGATGGAGGAGATGATGGAGCCGTTTACCCGGATGGAGGGGTCGCGGAACCGGGAGACTGGCGGGGCTGGGCTGGGCCTGGCGCTGGTGCGGGCGATCATGGCGGAGCATGGGGGCGCGCTTAGGCTGGCGAACCGGGTTGGCGGTGGGCTGGAGGCTAGTTTGGTGTTGCCGGTTTGAATGGGGATGGTGGCAGATACGAATTTCCCTCTCCCCTTTAGGGGAGAGGGTGCCGAGCGTAGCGAAGGCGGGAGAGGGGACCGATATTGATCTCCCGTTGCTGCGGGCCCCCGCCCGCCCCCCGCCCCCCCAGGGGGGAGGGTGAGGGTGAAGTTGTGCTGAGTTGAATTGGTAACCCGGTTTGTGGAGGT
>CAMPIM010000105.1 GCA_946886365.1 uncultured Novosphingobium sp. | reverse complement strand
GGTTTGAGAATCACTATATCAACTTTTCCCGCCCACGCGAATGATTTTAGCCCGATTGCCGCCACATTTGCCCGAATGAACCAGCGTGGGGCATTTTGGCAGCGCCGAAAAAGCGTCGATTGAGTTGCCGCCGCTTTCGCCATAGAGGGGTTGGATGACAGTATATTTCCACGAAGAGGACCTGCCCGCAGACGTCCTTGCCCCCGGCCCCGTCGCCGTCGATACCGAAACCATGGGCCTTATCACGCCGCGCGATCGCCTGTGCGTCGTGCAGATCAGCGATGGCAAGGGCGACGAGCATCTGGTGCGATTCATGCCGGGCAGCGATTATGCCGCGCCGAACCTGCGCGCAGTACTGGCCGATCCGGCACGATTGAAGCTGTATCATTTCGGGCGTTTCGACATCGCGGCGATCAAACATTATCTGGGCGTGGTGGCAGCGCCCGTCTATTGCACCAAGATCGCTTCGCGCCTGATCCGTACCTATACCGACCGCCATGGGTTGAAGGAACTGGTGCGCGAATTGCTGGGGCAGGAAATCAGCAAGCAGCAGCAATCGAGCGATTGGGGATCCCCCACCCTGTCGGACGCGCAGAAGGATTATGCGGCGTCGGACGTGCGGTATCTACATGCGCTGAAGGCCGAACTCGACAAGCGATTGATCCGCGAAGGGCGGATGGAACTGGCGCAGGCCTGTTTCGATTTCCTTCCTCACCGGGCCGAGCTGGACCTGGCGGGATGGCCGGAGATCGACATTTTCGCGCATATGTAAGGGACCTAGAAGCGCTTTCCCATGTCCATACAGGCCGATCAGCAACGTCATGTCAGGCGCCATTGGGCGCGTCCGGGCGGCAGCCATGACAGGCTGGTCGCGCGGCTGAAAAACTGGTTGCCGGTGCTGGTGGGCGTGCTGGCGGCGTTGCTGGTGATGGCGCCCTTTACCGGCGGGGACAAGGTGAGCTTCGTACTCGACAAGAACAAGGTCGAGGTGGCGAAGGAGCGCATGCGGGTGAGCGAGGCGCTGTACCGGGGCGAGGACAGCAAGGGGCAGCCCTTTTCGTTGCGCGCGGGAAGCGCAGTGCAGAAAAGCTCCCGTGAGCCGATCGTTGACCTCAATGACATGTCGGCACGCATCCTGCTGTCCGAAGGGCCGGCCGTGCTGAACGCGCGCAAGGGGCGCTATGACATGGACAAGGAGCGCGTCGCGGTGGACGGGCCGGTGCAGTTCGAGGCGGCGGGCGGATACAGGCTGACGACGCGGGACGTGGGCATCGACCTCAAGACCCGGCGCATGCGCAGCGCGGGGCGCGTCGATGGCCGAATACCCATCGGCACGTTCAGCGGCGACCATCTGGATGCCGACCTGAATGCGCGGACGGTTACGCTCAATGGCAGGGCGAGCTTGCGCATCGAACAAAATGGCATCAAAGGGCAAAAGTGATGAAAAGATCGCTGATCCTGCTGTCGAGCGCTGGCGCCATGGGCGCGGCGATGGTTTTCGCGGGCGCCGGGGCGCAGGTGCTGAAGAATCACGACAGCAACGCGCCGGTGAACTTCACCGCCGACCGGATCGAGGTGCAGGACCGCGCCGACCGGGTGGTCGTTTCCGGCAATGTCCAGGTGACGCAGGCGGGCATGACTTTGAACGCCGCGCGGATGACCGTCGCTTACCGCAATGGTACGGGCGGGAATGGCGTGGAGGTCGACCGGATCGACGCTTCGGGCAATGTCGTCGTGACCAAGGGGAACGAGACGGCGCGCGGCAATGTGGCGATCTATGACCTTAACAGCCGCCTGATCACGATGCTGGGCAATGTGACGTTGACGCAGGGGAGTAACCGGCTGACGGGTGGGCGGTTGGTGATTGACCTTACCAGCGGGCGGTCGACTGTGGACGGACGCGCTTCGGGCGGCGTGCCGGGGGTTTCGGGCGGATCGGGGGGCCGGGTTTCGGGCACCTTCACCGTGCCGCAGCGGAAGAACTGACGCTTTTAGCAGCGCTGAATGCGGGCGTGGCGGGGTGCTTTTCGGGCGCTGGGCTGGCTTATGTCCATTAATAAATATGGCATTTTTGGGGCAAAATGCTATCATCGGGATCAGCGGGTCGCCTCTTTCGATTCTGCGAGGTCCATCATGTCACGGTTGCAGATGGCGGCGGTTGCCGCCTGTGGTTTCGTTGCGCTTTCTTCCGGCCAAATAGCCGCCTCCACCCCCGGCCCGTGCTGGCAACCCTATGAGATTGAAGCGGCTAAAGTCCGGGATCTGCACGTGATGCTGATGCTGGGCGCTCTGCGGTGCAAGGGGGTGAACAAAGGAGATAGAGGCGAAATATTCCGCCTTTGTCGATAAGAAGATCGGGCTGCTGAGCAGTTATAATAATGTGCTGAAGACGCGCTTCATGCGGGTGAACGGCATCGCCGAAGGGCAGCGCGCCTATGAGCAGTTCAACACGAAACTGGGCAACAGCCATTCCGGACTGGTGCAGGCCGGAAGCTATTGCCCGATGACCGAGACGCTGCTGACTTTGGCGACCGAGGCGCAGGACCGGGAACTGCCGCAGCTGGCGACGAACTTTTCCGAAAGCGCGCTGGGGATTGATGCGGTGTGTGAGGCGCAGCCGGTGGTGACGGCGGCAGTGGCAACCCCGGCAGCGGGAGAGGCTCCGGCGGTGGGTGCGGCGGAAGCTGGAGGGACGGGGCAGGTCGATGCTCCGCATGAGGCGATCACGGCTGCGGGAGTGACCGTCGCGAAGACTGGGGAACCGGCGGGGCAATCAAATTCCGCGGCGGCAGCGCTGGAAGCGGCGGCGGTCGCTTTGCAAAATGCGGCGGCGAGCCTGAAGGCGCAGGCTGCGGCTCCGGAAGCGGCGGCGGACAAATCTGTTGCAGCGCCCGAGGCGAAGCCTGCCGTGCTGCAACCTGTGACGGCCAGCTCAACGCCCGTGGGGTGAGCGGCGTGGTTTGACAGGAGCAATCGGAATCCGGGGAGAGCGCCCGCCCCAACCCTTCAAACGAGTCACGTGCCTCGTTTGCACCTGAAGGGGAGAGGCTTTTTGGGTTGTGATGACGTTTAGGGCCGTTGGTCCCAGTTGCAGAGGGTAACGGCGCCGTCAGGCGCGACGGTCAACTCGCCATAGGCTCCGGTGCGCAGCTTGAGCGAGGCGGGTGAGAGGCCGAGGGCGAGCAGGGCGAAGCGGGCGGCGCCGTTGCTGGTGACGAGCAGGTCCGTGCCCTCCCCGCTTTTCGCGAAATAGCTTTGCCAGGCGGCAATGCGGGATGGCGCATTCACGATCCAGCCGGGGGGCGGGATGGCTTGTTCGTCCCATTGGGCGAGCGCCTGCCCACCGATGCGGGCGAGGACTTCGGCTTCGGGGCGGCCTTCGTCGGGGCCGTGGTCGATTTCGTCTAGCCAGGGGAGCGTGCCGGTGACGGGCTGGTTGAGCGCGGCGGCGATGCAACTTGCGGTCTCGCGGGCGCGGCTGAGAGGGCCGCTGTGGATGTGGCAGGGGGCGAGACCTTGCGCGGCGAACCATTGGCCGAGGCGGTCGGCCTGGGCGCGGCCGCTTTCGACGAGGGGCAAGTCCGTACCCGCGCCGATGCGGCAGGCGGTGGTGCCGCTTTCGAAGGTGTTGCCGTGGCGGATGATGAAGATGCGGCGCATGAGGTCAGGCGGGCGTGGGGTCGCCATGGGTGGCGATGAGGGCCTCTACGCGCTGGATGTCGGCCTCTGTGTCTATGCCGGAGCTGTCGAAGATGGGCGGATCGACCGCGACGGTGGTGACCGGGATGCCAAGTTCGAGGAGGCGGAGCTGTTCCAAGCCCTCCAGCTGTTCAAGCGTGGTCGGGGGTGCAGCCTCGAAGCGGGTCAGGGCTTCGAGCGTGTAGCCGTAGAGGCCGACATGGCGCCAGACGGGCGAGATCGGCTGAGTGGCGCGCAGGGCCTGTTCGTCGCGGATGGCGGGGATGATGGTTTTTGAGAACCAGAGGGCGCGGCTATCGGGTGCGCGGGCGCAGGTGGTGCCGCTGAAGGGCGAGCGGAGCTTGTGATCGCGCAGGGCGTCGAGCGCCTGCCAGTCAAGGGCGATGACGGGGGTCGCGACCTCAGCGCCTGCGTGCAGCGCGGCGATGACGGCGCGCAGGGCGCCCTGTGGCTGGAAGGGTGAGTCGCCTTGCAGGTTGACGATGAAGCGCGGGGGAGCTGGGCGCTGGAGCGCGGCGGCTAGCGCGCGGCCGGAGCCGGTCGCGATGGCGCTGTCCGTCATGACCGCCGCGCAGCCTGCGGCATTGGCGTGATCGGCGATTTCGCTGTCGTCGGTCGCCACCACCAATTCCGCGTCCGCGATGCCCGAGATAGCGGCGCGGGCCATGGCGATGGTCCGGTGCAGCAGCGTGCGCCCGGCGATCAGGCGCAGGGGCTTACGCGGTAAACGGGACGAGCCCGCCCGCGCCGGAATGACGATCAGACTGTTCAGGCGACCCCGGCGTGCAGCAGATCGTGCATATGGACGGCACCCGCGAGCCGCCCGCCTTCGCAGACGAAGAGCAGCGTGATGTTGTGCATGTGCATCAGGCGCAGTGCTTCGGAGGCCAGATCGTCAGGCCCCACGGACAGGGGCGGCACGGTCATGAACTGGCCGACGGTTTCGGTCAGTTGCCGCGTATCGGTGAGGGTCCGCCGCAAGTCCCCGTCGGTGAAGGCGCCGATCAGTTCGCCAGCGCTGTTGACGACCGCCGTGCCGCCCAGGCGCGCGCGCGTCATTTCGATGGTGGCGTCGAGCAACGACGCATCTTCGGCCACGCGGGGAACATTGTCACCGGCGGCCATCAGATCGCGAACCTTCAGCAACTGTGCGCCGAGGCGGCCATTGGGATGGAATTTGTGGAAGTCATCGGCCGAAAAGCCGCGCATTTCCATGAGCGCGATGGCCAGCGCGTCGCCAAAGGCCATCTGGACCGTGGTGGAGGTGGTGGGCGCCAGTTCGTTGGGGCAGGCTTCCCGAACCGCGGGCAACAGCACGCAGACGTCGGAAGCGCTGGCGACGGTGCTGTCTGCACGCGCCGTGAGGCCGAGCAGCGGAATGCCGAACCGCTTGCAATATTGGATGATGGGGCCAAGTTCGTTGGATTCGCCCGAATGGGACAGCATCAGCACGATGTCGTCAGGCGTCACCATGCCAAGGTCGCCATGACCCGCATCGGCCGGGTGCATGAAGAGCGCGGGCGTGCCGGTCGAGGTCAGGGTCGCCGTCATCTTGCGCGCGACGATGCCGCTTTTCCCCATGCCGGTGACGATCAGGCGCCCACGCGCGCTCATGATCATGCCAGCGACGCGAAGGAATATCGCGGCGAAATCACGATCGGAGAATTTCGCCTCCAGCGCGTTCAATCCCTGGGAAGCGACGGACAAGGTTCTACAGGCGGTTTCCACGATCCGGCTGCCAGAACCAAAAGGCACAATTTTTGATAGTGTCGACACAAGTTCGCCCTTTTTTCCATGACGCACGGCAGGTTTTCCTGATCGATGCGGCATGGCGGCAGCCGCCATTCCGGCGCTCCGCCCTAAACCTCGTTATAAGCGACCCATTTCGGCTCGAAGCCGTCCCGGTGACGGGAATAGAACCGTTAACGGCAGAATGGCAATTCAATTTGCCAGCATGAGCGAAGATTTGCGCGCCTTTATTGCCACATATCCCGCAAATTATTGCTTATATGTTGAGGGCCGGAACTTTCCCCCGAGGCGCGCGTAGTGCCGTGCTTTTGTCGGTTATCCTGCGTGATAGTCGCGATACCAGGACACGAAGCGCGGCACGCCGACCTTTATGCCTGTGGTCGGCGCGAAGCCGATATCCTGGGCAATCGCGCTGATGTCCGCGAAGGTGGCGGGCACGTCGCCCGGCTGCATGGGCTGAAAATCTATCTCTGCCTTGCGCCCGATCGCCTGTTCCAGCACCGATATGAGATGCATCAGCTCTTCGGGCCGATTGTTGCCGATATTATAAAGCCGGTGCGGCGAACGGCTGCCGCCCGCCTTTAGCGATCCATCATCCGCAGGCGCGTGATCGAGGCAGCCGATCACCCCATTCACGATGTCGTCGATATAGGTGAAGTCGCGCTGCATCCGGCCATGGTTGAAAACCGGGATCGGCTCCCCCGCCAAGATCTTTTTCGTGAAGATCCACATCGCCATGTCCGGGCGACCCCAGGGGCCATAGACGGTGAAGAAGCGCAGGCCCGTCATGGGAATGCGGAAGAGATGGGCGTAAGTCTCGCTCATCAATTCATCGGCGCGTTTGGTCGCGGCGTAGAGCGAGACGGGATGGTCGGCACGATCCTCCACGCGGAAAGGCAGGCTGTCATTGCCGCCATAAACCGAGGAGGATGAGGCATAGACCAAATGCCGCACCCGCCGTTCGCGCGCCAGTTCGAGCATGTTGACATGGCCCGCGAGGTTGGAGCGGACATAGGCATGCGGATTGATGAGCGAATACCGCACGCCCGCCTGCGCGCCCAGATGAACGATCGCCTCCACCGTCTGCCCCGCGAGCGCGGCGCGCAGCGCGTCCATGTCGGCGAAATCCAGCTCGGCGAAGGTGAACAGCTTTCCATGCCGCTGTTGCAGCGCGGCGATCCGGTCGCGCTTCAACGAAACCTGATAATAGTCGTTCATATTGTCGATGCCGATCACCGCTCGCCCGGCGGCGAGCAGCTGGTCGGCGACGGCCATGCCGATGAAGCCGGCAGCGCCAGTGACGAGAATGGTCATGCGGCCACCACGCTATGTGACAGGATCAGGTGGGTCGCCATGGGGAATCTCTTTCAGCCGTCGCGGGTTAGCCCCATCGTTAACAGACAATCCGGCGCGCGATGTAAAGGGCTTTCCCCCAAAGAGGCGGCCTGCTGCCCCAAATGAGGCAGTTTAGTCTTTCCCTAATCATTGAAGTTTATGCGCTTTGCCATGGACATGGCATCGCATCCCCTGCCCAACGGCACCCGTGCCTATGGCCCCGCGCAGCGCGCCCGCTGGACCGCTTTGGCGGCGGAGGCGGCGGAGGCCAACGCCTTTTACGCGCCGGACATGCTGTGCGCGGCGCTGGATCATCTGGCCGGGACACCGGGCGTGCGGATGATCGAGGCACATGCGGGAGGGGAGCTGATCGGGTTGTTGCCGGTGACGGTGGCGACCCGTCACGGTCGCCTGCCGCTTTCCTGCGTTACCAACTGGATGCACGAGCATTGCTTCTTCGGCGCGCCGCTGATCCGGCGGGGTGATGAGGTGGCGGCGTGGCGGGGATTGCTGGCGCAGTTGGATGACGCGCATTGGGCGGCGGGATTTTTGTATCTGCGGGGACTGGATGCGGCGGGGGCCAATGCGGCTGCGCTGGAGGCGCTGTGCGTCGAGCAGCGGCGGGGGCGGCGCGAGGTGCATCGCTATGATCGCGCCATGCTGCGATCCGATCTGGATGCCGACGCCTATTGGGAAACGCATGTGCGCGCGAAGAAGCGCAAGGAGATCAGGCGGCTGCAAAAGCGGCTGGCGGACCTTGGCGCGGTGAGCCAACACCTGCTGGAGGACCGGGCGGAACTGCCGCATTGGTGCGCCGATTTTCTGGCACTGGAGGCTTCGGGGTGGAAGGGGCGTGAGGGGTCGGCGCTTGGCTGTTCTCCGCAGGACGCGGCGTTTTTCCGGGCGGCTTGCGCGGCGGCTTTCGATGCCGGGCTGCTACATTTCCTGCGCATTGACCTGGACGGGCGCGCGATCGCGATGCTGGCGAATTTCCGCCATGGCGAGGGCGCCTTTTCCTTCAAGATCGCCTTTGACGAGGAGATGGGGCGCTTTTCGCCGGGTGTGCTGATCGAGCTGGCTAACCTGCATGCGGTGCAGGGTGATCCGGCGATCGGGTGGATGGACAGCTGTGCCGCGCCGGATCATCCGATGATCGACAGCCTGTGGGCCGAGCGGCGGACTATCGTGCAATATCGCGTGGCGCTGCATGGGAGCGGGATCGATCGGATCGGGCGGGCGGCGGCTTTCGCGCTGGCCAATGGGGTGGAGGCGATCGCCAGCCATATGAAGGGACAGGGATGACTGCTCACTTGCCGATCAGCGCGCAAGTTTTCGATGAGGAGGCGCGTCGCATTTTCGCGGGCGCCTATCCGGATGCATCGGTGAAGTTGCATCATGGGCTTGTTGGGCACCCGCTGCTGGCAATCGAAGCGGTGGCCGGATTGGCCGAGCGGATGCCGGCTGCGTCGGTCGAATATAATCTGGGCAAGCTGCCTTTGGGCGTGCGGCCGGAGGATACGCCTGCCAACGGGCTGACATTGGGCGAGACGATCCGGACGATCGAGAGCAATGGCAGTTGGGCGGTGCTGAAGAATGTCGAGCGGGATGCGGCCTATGGCGCATTGCTGGACGCGGCGCTGGCGGAATTGGCTCCCATTGTGAACGCGCGGACGGGGCGGATGCTGAACCGGGAGGCGTTTATCTTCCTGTCATCGCCGGGCAGCGTGACGCCGTTTCACATGGACCCGGAGCATAATATTCTGCTCCAGATCATGGGCGAAAAGGTCATGACGGTCTTTCCGGCGGGAGACGAGGAATTGGTGCCTGCCGTGCAGAGCGAGGCTTTTCATGCGGGCGGGCATCGTAACCTGAATTGGCGGGATGATTTTCGCGGGCGCGGGACGGCGGTAAGGTTGCTGCCCGGCGATGCGATCCATGTGCCGGTGAAGGCGCCGCATTTCGTGGAGAATGGCGCGGGGGTGTCGGTCAGCCTGTCGGTGACATGGCGATCGGAGCGTAGCGTTGCGGAAAGCGAGCTGCATGGGCTGAACGCGCTGCTGCGGCGGCGGGGATTGCCGGTGGGGCGTATCGGCGCTGCGCCGGAGCGGCAGGGCGCGCGGCGGCTCGCCTATCGGATCATGCGGAAGCTGGGCGTTTAAGCAACCGGCGGAGCAGTGCTTCGGCTTCCAGGCGGGGCGAGAAGCGTTCGAGGAGCCACCATTCGAGCGCCTCTTCGCGGGTGGCGAGGCTTTGCTTGTAGCGGTCCTTCCCTGCGAGGAGGGAGTAGAGGGTTAGGCCTTTATTCGCATAATGGGTGACGGCGGCGGTGTGGCAGAGAAGGCCGGGCTTGTCCTTGGCCGTGCGCGGGGCGGCGAAGGCGGACTGGTAGTTCAGCACCTGGCCCCTGTGGATGAAATTGACCAGCAGGCCGACGGGGCCGCCTTCATCGGTGAAGCGGAGGAGTTCGACTTCGGCGCTGGGGATGCCTTTGCCCGCGAGGGTCAGGAGGAAGCGGCGGAAGGCTGGGGCTTCCCAAGCATTGTCGTCGTGGCGGCCTTCGTTGAGGGCGCGCATTTCTTCCAGCCATGTGGCGGCTTCGTCTGTGGTGGCGGCGGTGACGGTGGGGAGGCCGTTGTGGTCCTTGATGGCGCGGCGAATCTGGCTGCGGGTGTTGGCGCTTAGCAGGGAGAAATAGTCGCCATTGGCGGCGCGGACGGCTTCGAGATCGGCTTGGTAGATGGGTGAGCGGTCTAGGCGGGTGGCGCGGTGGGTGCGCAGTCCTAACAGGTAGGAGTCGGGCGCGATGCCGCTGAGGCGCAGGGCTTGCCAATCGGTACGGCGTTGGAGGGCGGCGTGGAAGGCCTGGGCGGATTCGGCTTCCCGGCCGCGCTGGGCGAGGAGGCCGTTATATTCGACATAGGGACGGTCGGCGGCGGGATTGCCCGACTGGTTGAGCGAGAGGGTGGCGCAGCGGCCTAGCAGGCGCGGCTGTTGCGCATGGCCGGTGAGTGCTAGGGCGACGTCCCTGCCCTCTCCGTCGGTGATGCTTAGGAGGTCGGGGCGGACGGCGTAGCTTTCGAGCCAGCTGTTGGTCCAGGTCCAGCCCAGGAAGAAGGAGGCGTCCGATGCAGCCTCAAGCGCCTGCCAGCGGGGGGCCAGGGCGGCGAGATCGGGCAAGGGGGAGAAGTGGGCGGTAAGGGCCATCGCCGCCCCTTGTGGCAGAGCGGCGGGAGCGGTCAAGTCACTGGCGTTAGGGAATGCCTTAGAGGTTGAGGCGCTTGGCGGGGTCGACCGATCCGTCGGGGCGGACGCCCGCGCGGGCGAGATCGCGGCGCATGCGCCCGGTGAGGAAGCGGAACCACATGCGGAAATCGGCGCGTAGGGACCAGAGGGGATGGCGAAGAGTGGCGGGCTGGTTGCGTTCGATCAGGGCGTGGGCGGCCCAGGCAAAGCCGTAACCGGCGACAGGTAGGGCCGGAAGCAGCCACCAGCGGCCGGTCAACGGCATCGCGCCGAGCAGCAGGACGACCGTGCTGGTCCCCGCATAGTGCATCGCCCTTGTCGCGGGGCGTGCATGTTCCTGAAGATAATAGGGCCAGAAATCGCTGAACGCCGCGACATCGCGCATACCATCCTCCCGCTGCGGACGACCGGGCTAGAGCCAAGTTCAATCCATGTTAAGAGCGATGCGTCAGGCCGTGCGCGATTCAGGGGCGAAAAGGAAATAGTCGTAGGCCGCTCGCGCCACTTCGGCCATGATGCGGTCGCGCGCGGCGTGGCCGCGATGATCCTTCATGACAAAGACGGAAATGGCGATCGGGCGGCCATCTGGCAGGGTGATGATGCCCGTGTCATTGCCGAGGCCATTGAGCGTGCCCGTCTTGTGCGCGATCGGCGTGCCGGGCGGGAGCATGGCGACGAGGCGCGCCTTGCCCGTCTTGCAGCGCGCCATGATGCCGAGCAGCATGGCCGTGCTGCCCTTCTTCAATGCCTTGCCATGTTGGATGGTGGAGAGGAGATCGTTCATCGCGCGCGGCGTGGAGGTGTCGCGCGGATCGGCGGCGAAGGCGATGTTGGGCATGTCTCGCGCATCCCGCGCGCGCGATGACAGGGAGGTTTCGACCTCGTCCCCTGCCCCGCCTGCCCCCACCTTTGCGCGGGCGAGCAGTTGGGCGGTGTTGCTGTCCACCCGCTGGCCGCGAATGCCGAGCGACTGGAGCCAGCCATTGACTGCCTGCGGGCCGCCAGCGCGGGCGACGAGCGCGTCGGTCGCTTCATTGTCGCTGCGGGTGAGCATGAGGTCGAGCAAGGTCGTGACCGGCATCGGCGTGCCAAGGCGCGGGAGCTTTTCATCGAAACGCAGCGTGCCCGCATCGGCGAGCGACAATATCTTGCCGGCCACCGCGACCTTGTAAGTGCTGGCCATGGGGAAGAGCGTGTCGCCATTCAGCTCCAGCGTCTCGCCATTGCGCAGGTCGCGCACCGCTATGCCGACCGTGCCGTCGCTGAGCGCTGCGAAACGGGTGAACTCGCCGAGCAGACGCGATTGCGCCGTTTGATGCACCACATTGGGCTGGGGGCCGAAGGCGTCGGCCGTGGGCAACGGTGCGAGAAACAGGCCGAGGCCCGCCAAAAGGGCGGTGGTGAAGGAAAGGCGCGGCATGATTTTCCTTTCCCTCATTTTCAGGCGCGGAGCAAGGCCGCCCGTGCGGTTGACAGGCCGTTGCCGGGCAGGTCATCAGGCGATCATGACCGCAACGATCAAGCTCGACGAAAGCTGGCGCGCGCCGCTGCACGAGGAATTCGACCGCCCCTATATGCAGGCGCTCAAAACATTTCTGGAAGAGGAGAAGCGGCAGGGCAAGCGCATATTCCCCAAGGGCAGCGAATATTTCCGCGCGTTGGACCTGACGCCGCTGGGCCATGTGAAGGCGGTGATATTGGGGCAGGACCCCTATCATGGCGAGGGGCAGGCGCATGGACTGTGCTTCAGCGTGCAGCCGGGGGTGCGGACGCCGCCGTCGCTCAAGAATATCTACAAGGAGCTGAAGAGCGACCTTGGCATCGACCCGCCGCGTCATGGGTTTTTGGAGCATTGGGCGCGGCAGGGCGTGCTGCTGCTGAACAGTGTGTTGTCCGTCGAGATGGGGCGCGCCGCTTCGCACCAGAAGCGCGGCTGGGAAGAGTTTACCGATGCGATCATTCGGCTGGTCAACCGACAGGAGGAGCCGGTCGTGTTCCTGCTGTGGGGTGCGTATGCGCAGAGGAAGGCGGCGTTTGTGGATCAGACGCGGCATCTGGTTTTGAAGGCGGCGCATCCTTCGCCGCTGTCGGCGCATAATGGGTTTTTGGGGTGTCGGCATTTTTCGCAGGCTAATGCGTTTTTGGAGGCGAAAGGGCGTGGGGGGATTGATTGGGCTTTGCCGGAATGGGGGGTTTGATCAGCATTGAGCGCCACTGATCGTCATGCCAGCGGAGGCTGGCTCTCGGGAGGTGGCGTTCGGTCTGGTGGCCTGAGATCCCAGCATGCGCTGGGATGACGGAGTTTTTGGGAAGAGGTTGTCCTCCCCATCGGGAGATGGGAGGGGGACCAGCCACAGGCTGGTGGAGGGGGAATGCGCAGCTCGTGCCATTTCCCCTCCACCACTCGCGTCGCGGGCGGTCCCCCACCCCCCCCGCCGCCCCGGGAGGATTTTGGTGTTATAGTTTATGGGGGAACCACAAGAAG
>CAMPIM010000104.1 GCA_946886365.1 uncultured Novosphingobium sp. | reverse complement strand
GCGGGACCCCGGATCAAGTCCGGGGTGACGATCACTCAAACATCATCATGCTTTATTGATCGGAGCCCTGACAACCGCGCTCCTCACACCATCAAACATCACTTAGCCGCCACCTTCTGCTCATAAGCCACCTGGCATTCCGGCCGCAGCTTGTCCTTCTTCCAGCATTTCTTGTCGAAGGAAGGCAGGGTCAGCGCATAGCTCCGGCCCGGGTCGCCGTAAAATTGCTCACCCGCCAGCACCAACGACTTCTTGATCGACCCCAGCCCCGTGCGCGCCACCTCATGCAGCGAACCGCGATTGGCGAAGATCGCCTGCCGCCCGACCTGACCCGCCGCCTGGCAGAAGCCGCGCTGCGCCTGGACGGTCGAATAGCCCGAATAGATGCGCGTGCCATATTTGTCGGCTGCGGCCTGGCCGGGCTTTCCCTTGCCAACGGTGCGCTGGAAATAGCCGAGCAGGACCGACTGGGCCGCGTCCAGTTCCGCGTCATGATGCGCGATCATCGCATTATAATTGCTGATCGACAGCAGCGTCGGTTCGAACTGGCACTGAAGCGCCGCGACGTTGAGCGCGGCGCGCAGATTCCACACCAGGCCCGCGCGGATTTCCTCGGCTGTGGCTCCCGGCAGGCCGAGCGCGGTCGCCGCATCCGCATCCGTCAGCGGCGGGCTGGAAAAGTCGGGCGGCGACCAGAAAAACTGAGCGGCGGCCGGTTGAGCCAACAGCGGCGCGGCGGCAATCATCAACCCGGCACAGACCCGGCGCAGCGTGGAACAGGATGTCATGACTTCCCCTTTTAGAATGGCGGCCTTTGTGAATGACGATCGGGCGGGGCTTCTCTTATGATATGCCTCGCGTCCGGCGCCTGTATTGCGCCTGAACGTCTTGCTCCGTCTATTGATCCGACAGTATCTCAGCCTCGCCCTGCGCCGCATTGGCCGCGGCAGGTTCCGGCTGAGGCGCGGCAGCGGCGCTGTTATTCCCTCCGGCGGAGGGCAGGGCGGCCGACGGCGCTTCGCTCTGCACCCCGTCCAGGTCCGTCATGGCGTCGGTGGTCGTGCCGTCGACAACCTCCAGATCCTTCATCTGAACCGTGTTGCTCGTCTTGTCGTTCTTGCCGCAGGCCGCCAGCGCGGTGCAGCCGGTCAGCAGCAAGGCGGTAAAGATCATCCTCGCTTTGCAGCGCATCCGGGTCTCCCAAACATGTGATGCCCGGCGGCCCCCACCCGGCGAAGGCGCCGACCCTAGCCGCCCGATCCGCATTGCTCAACCCCCGCGCCACAGCGCCGCAACCGGCCCAGAAAGGCAGGGAAATGCGCCTTCAAAGCCGCGTCCAGATCGGCCATTGAGGCATTCTTGCCCAGCGCCGCGATGCTGGTGACGGGATATTCCGCAAGCCCGCACGGCACGATGCCGCCAAAATGGGACAGGTCGGGGTCCACATTGATCGAAAAGCCATGCAGCGTCACCCACCGCCGCACCCGGATGCCGAGCGCGCCAATCTTCGCCTCGCGCCCGTCAAGGTTATCGGTCCAGATACCGATCCGCCCCTCCGCCCGCCGCGCCGCGATGCCAAGGTCGCCCAGCGCATCGATCATCCATCCTTCCAGATGATGGACGAAGTTGCGCACATCCTTGCCCCGCTCCCGCAGGTCGATGTTGAGATAGCCGATCCGCTGCCCCGGCCCATGATAGGTATAGCGCCCCCCGCGCCCCGCATCATGCACCGGAAAGCGCGGGTCGATCAGTTCGGCCGGATCGGCGCTCGTTCCCGCCGTATAAAGCGGCGGATGTTCGAGCAGCCACACCCGCTCGCCCGCCTCCCCGTCAAAGATCGCCGCCGCCCGCGCCTCCATGTCGGCGAGCGCTTCCGGGTAATCGACCGGCGCCGAATCGACCCGCCATTCGATCTGTTCGGCCACGGCAGGCGAAGGGGAAGAGGATGACATGGCACTTCCTTGACTTGGGCGAGGGGAGCGATCAAGTCTCCTCCCCGATTTTAAGTACGGGAAAAGGCGAAGATATGGCGGCGATGTCGATCGGCAAGGCATGGGAAGAAGCGGTCGCCTTCGTCGCGCGCGAACGCAGCCTGCTGTTCCCGGTCGCCTTGCTCTTCGTGGCGCTGCCCGGCCTCATCCTTCAGGAGATGACGCCGCCCGAACTCGCCACCTGGACGATGGAAAAGGGCGCCATGCCCGACATCCCGCCCAGTTTCATCCTGTCCACGCTGATCGGCGTCATCATCATCTGGTTCGGATCGCTCGCCCTGTTTGCACTGGCGTTAAGGCCCGGCATCAGCGTCGGCGAAGCATTGCGGCTCAGCCTCTCCCGCCTGCCCGTGCTGCTGGGCACGGCGCTTGTCGTGATCGGCGTGCTGCTTGGCATAGCCATCGTCGGCATGATCGTCGTCGTCGCCTTCTCCATGGTGGCAAAGCCCGTTGCCGCAGCCCTCGCCGCGCTGCTGGTGGCCGCTGGCGGCGCCGTCATGCTCTTCGCCAGCGTGCGGCTTCTGCTGCTCAACCCGGTAGTGATCGACGGCCATGAAGGCGTCATGGCCTCGCTCCGGCACAGCTGGGCGCTGACACGCGGCCATTTCTGGCGGCTGTTCGGCTTCATCCTGGTGCTGACGCTGCTCTCGGCCATCGTGGGGTCGGCCGCTCAAGTCATCTTCGGCCTGTTCGGCCGCCTGATCGCCGGAGCGGAAGGCGCGCGGCTCGTCGGCGGCGTCGCAGCGGCCGTCGTCTCGACCGTGGTGCAGGTCTATATGCTCGTCATGCTCGCCCGGCTTTATCGTCAGGCAGAGGCGGGCTGACCCAGCATCGGCACATGCGGCGCCGCATCGGCGCTCAATAAACCTGCCAGCCGAGGATCAGCGAAAACCTCGACCTCCCGCTTATAGGGCACAAATCCAGCCCGCTGATAGAAGTTGAGCGCCCCTGGACTGTCCAGCGTGCAGCTATGCACCCAAAAGCGGCGCACCTCCTTGCGCCATGCCAGAGACTTCGCCTGCGCCATCAGCCATCCGCCAAACCCCTTGCCGGTCAGCTCAGGTATAAGGCCAAGGAAGCTCAACTCGCAGTCCGGCAGCGCCCGGAAATCCAGCTCCAGCAAGCCCACCTCCACGCCACGCGGATCGGTGATCGCAAAAATCTGCACTGCCGGATCGTGGATGATCGCGGTCAGTTCCGCATCACTCATGACAAGGCGTGAGAACCAGAGCCACGGCTCCCCCACCCGCCGGAACAGCGCGCGATAGGCATCCAGCGCTGGCGACTTCCACGGCACCAGCCGCAACGGAGCAGGCGGAATCGGCGCGGGCCGGGGGCGCTCCACCATCTCCAGATAGGTCACGATCGTCGCAATCTGGTCATTGGCGACCGGCGTCAGCGACATGGGTTCAGCTCCAGCTCGCCATCGGCGGCAGGCTCATCAAAATCGCGTCGACATTGCCGCCGGTCTTCAGCCCGAACAGCGTGCCCCGGTCATGCACCAGATTGAATTCCGCATAACGGCCGCGCCATTCCAGCATCCTGGCGTAATCTTCTTCGCTCCAGCTTTCGCCCATCCGCCGCCGGACAATCGGGGGAAAGGCCGCCAGAAACGCATCGCCCACCGACCGGGTAAAGGCGAAATTCGCATCAAAGCCGGCATCATCCTCGCACTCAAGATGGTCGTAGAAGATGCCGCCGACGCCGCGATGGACGCCCCGGTGCGGAATGAAGAAATACTCGTCGGCCCACGCCTTGAAGCGGGGATAATAGTCCGCATCATGCGCATCGCACGCCGCCTTGAACTCGCCGTGGAAGCTCGCCGTGTCCTCATCTCGGGGCAGGGGAGGGTTAAGGTCCGCGCCACCACCGAACCAACTTTTGGACGTGATCAGATAGCGCGTATTCATATGCACGGCGGGCACATGCGGATTGGCCATATGCGCGACCAGGCTGATCCCGGTCGCGAAAAAGGCCGGCTTCTCCCCCGCGCCATGGATGGTCTTGGCAAAATCCGGCGCAAACTCGCCTGAGACGGTGGATACATTGACCCCGACCTTCTCGAATATCTTGCCCTTCATGACCCCGCGCACGCCGCCGCCGCCTTCGCCCGGCGTCAATCCCGGCGCTTCGCGGTCCCACGGCGTGTAGACGAAGGAGGCATCGCTGCCCGCCTCGCGCTCGATCGCCTCGAATTCCGCGCAGATGCGGTCGCGCAGCGATTCGAACCATGTGCGGGCGGCCTGTTGTTGGGGATTGAGGACCAAGGTCATTGGGAAATCTCGATCATGTTGGAAATTGTCCAGTCTGGCGAAGGGCTTCGGCAACCGCGATGCCCGTGGAAACGGCAATGTTCAAGGACCGGAAGCCCGCAGCCATGGGGATTCGGACGCGCAGGTCGGCCATGTCGCGCACCGCGTCGGGCACGCCCGCACCTTCCGATCCCATCAGCAGCACGTCATTCCTGTCAAAACGCACCTCCGGCAGGGGCTGTGAAGCATGGCTGCTCATCAGCACCAGACGACGGCCCTCCGCACGCCGGGCCTCGTCAAATGCCTCGAAATTGGCGTGGCGAGTCACCTCCGCCGCCGCGCCATAATCCATCGCGGCGCGTTTCAACTTGGCGTCGGAAAAGGCGAATCCCATCGGCATGATGATGTCCACGGGCACGGAAAAACAGGCGGCCAGCCGCAATATGGCGCCGACATTCCCGGCAATCTCGGGTTGATAAAGAGCAATACGCATGCCCCGCGCATAAAGCAGCGGGGCAAATTGTCATAGCCATGGCCAAATTGCTGTTGGCAAAGAAGCTACAGTGGGTCTATCAGGCCCCCGAACCACGCCAGGGGGAAAGGCGAGGCCCATATTCCGTGGGCGGCGCTACTCTCTCGATAATCAGGGCCGGTGACGGCAATGCGGCGGGTAACAGGGACGTCTTTGCAAGGGTTGAGGTGCATGGCGAGCGTTGAACATACGGACAGCCAAGGTCTATCCGGCGAAGGTGGAGTGCGTCGTCGCGACTTCATCAATATCGCCGCAGTAAGCTTCGCGGGGGTCGGGGCTGTCGCCGTCGTCATTCCGCTCGTGGATCAGATGAACCCCAGCGCGGACGTGCTGGCGCTGGCATCGACCGAGGTTGATATCTCTTCGATCCAGCCGGGTCAGGCGATCAAGACGACCTTCCGCTCGCAGCCGCTTTTCGTGCGTCATCTGACGGACAAGGAAATCGCCGAAGCCGACAAGGTTGACGTTTCCTCGCTGCGCGATCCGCAGACGCTGGAACAGCGCACCGTCGCTGGCAAGAAGCAGTGGCTGATCACCATGGGTGTTTGCACCCATTTGGGCTGCGTGCCGCTGGGTGCGGGCGAGGGCGAGAATCGCGGTGAATTTGGCGGCTATTTCTGCCCCTGCCACGGTTCGTCCTACGACACAGCGGCCCGCATCCGCAAAGGCCCCGCGCCCAAGAACCTGGAAGTGCCGAAGTTCAGCTTCACTTCCGACACCGCCATTCTCGTAGGCTGAGGTAAGAAACCATGAGCTTTCCCTGGGCTGAGCATTATACTCCCAAGCATCCCGCGATGCAGTGGATCGACGAGAAGCTGCCGCTTCCGCGCCTCGTCTACAACGCGATCGGCGCCGGTTACCCGGTCCCGCGCAACCTCAACTATTTCTGGAACTTCGGTGTTCTCGCTGGCCTCGCGCTGGTGATCCAGATCGTCACCGGCGTGATCATGGCGATGCATTATGGCGCCAACACGCTGGTCGCGTTCAGCACCGTTGAACAGACGATGCGTGACGTGAACGCGGGCTGGCTGATGCGCTATGCGCATGCCAACGGCGCCAGCTTCTTCTTCATCGTCGTCTATCTCCACATCTTCCGCGGCCTTTTCTACGGTTCCTACAAGGCGCCGCGCGAAATGGTCTGGCTGCTCGGTATCGTCATCTTCCTTCTGATGATGGCGACCGCCTTCATGGGCTATGTGCTTCCGTGGGGGCAGATGTCCTATTGGGGCGCGAAGGTGATCACCGGCCTGTTCGGCGCGATCCCTGTCGTGGGTGAGCCGATCCAGACCTGGCTGCTCGGCGGCTTTGCTCCTGGCAATGCGTCGCTCAACCGCTTCTTCTCGCTGCACTTCCTGCTGCCCTTCGTGATCGCTGCGGTCATCATCCTGCACATCTGGGCGCTGCACATTCCCGGTTCGTCGAACCCGACCGGCGTGGAAGTGAAGGGTCCGCAGGACACCGTTCCCTTCCATCCCTACTATACGGCGAAGGATGGTTTCGGGGCGGGTGTGTTCCTGATCCTCTTTGCGATCCTGTTGTTCTTCGCGCCGAACTATCTCGGCCATCCGGACAACTATATCGAAGCGAACCCGCTTTCGACGCCTGCGCACATCGTCCCGGAATGGTATTTCTGGCCCTTCTACGCGATCTTGCGCGCCTTCACCGTGGACTTTTTCTTTGTCCCCGCGAAGCTGCTGGGCGTGCTGGCGATGTTCAGCTCGATCCTGATGCTCTTCTTCCTGCCCTGGCTGGATACCTCGCCGGTGCGTTCGGGCAATTATCGTCCGACCTTCAAGAAGTTCTTCTGGATCCTGATCGTTGACGTGCTGATCCTGGGCTATTGCGGCGGCGCGCCTGCTGCCGAACCCTATGTGATGATCTCCCAGATTGCGGGCGCCTATTATTTCGCCCACTTCCTGATCATCCTCCCGCTGATCTCGCGCTTTGAACGGCCGCTGCCGCTGCCGGGCTCGATCACGGAATCGGTGCTTAACCGCTATAACATCAAGGGCGAACAGGATGCGCTTCCCGGAATGGGCGCGGATCCGCAGCCGTCGAACGCCGGCTAATAGGGGACAAGATCAACATGGTTCGCATCGGCGCATTTCTCGTCGGCCTCTTCTTTGCTGGCTGGCTGCTGATCTCCTTCCTTGTGGGCGCTGTGGCCTATGTCTCCGAACCGCCCGCTGCGACGGTGGAGCATGAATTCCACAAGCATCCCAAGGAAGTGGACTTCTCCTTCAACGGCCCGTTCGGCAAGTTCGATCAGCCCCAGCTGCAGCGCGGCTTCCAGGTGTTCAAGGAAGTTTGCTCGGCCTGCCACAGCCTGAAGTTCGTCGCTTTCCGCGACCTCAAGGGCATTGGCTACAACGAGGCGGAGATCAAGGCGATCGCCAAGCAGTGGGCGATCAAGACGCCTGACGTCGATCCCAAGACGGGTGAAATGTCGACGCGTGCTCCGGTCCCGGCGGATTACTTCCCCAAGCCTTTCGCCAACAATGTCGCGGCGATGGCGGCGAACAACAATGCGATCCCGCCAGATCTGTCGCTGATGACCAAGGCGCGCCATGAGGGATCGGCCTATGTCTACTCGCTGCTGACTGGTTTCCAGAACCAGCCTGCCGAGCTGCTGAAGCACTTCCCGGATGCCAAGACGCCGCAGGGGCTGCACTACAACCCCTATTTCGCCAACCTGAACCTCGCCATGGCCCCGCCGCTGACGGCTGACGGTCAGGTGACCTATGGCGACGGCACCAAGGCGACCGTTGACCAGATGGCGAAGGACGTTTCGGCCTTCCTGACCTGGACCGCCGAACCCAAGCTTGAGAACCGCCGCCGCGCGGGTCTGGCGACCATCGTCTTCCTGCTGATCGCAACGGCGCTGGCCTACATGTCCTACCAGAATATCTGGGCCGACAAGAAAAAGGCCGCCTGACCGCCTTTTGGCCAAGGGAATGAATAGGGAAGGGGCGCGGCGTCATGATGACACCGCGCCCCTTTTTCATTGGGAGTTTACATGGATCTAGATGAACTCGCCGCGCTGGTCCGGACCATTCCCGACTTTCCGAAGCCGGGCATCCTGTTCCGCGACGTCACGACTTTACTCGCCGACGCTGAAGGCTTCTCCTCCCTCGTCAGCAGCCTTGCCGCGATCGCCAGGCCGCTCGACGCGGACATCATCGTTGGGATCGAGGCGCGCGGTTTCGTGCTTGGATCGGCGCTCGCTCATGCGCTCGGTCTCGGCTTCGTTCCGATCCGCAAATCGGGCAAGCTGCCGGGCAAGACCGTCGGCATCGACTATGTGCTGGAATATGGCGCCGACCGCCTCGAATTGCATGAAGGACAGATAGGGCAGGGCGCCCGCGTCCTGTTGGTCGATGACCTCATCGCCACAGGCGGCACCGCTCTCGCCGCCGCCCAACTGCTGCGCGAACAAGGCGCCACCTTGCTCCTGGCCCTCTTCGCCATCGACCTCCCGGACCTCGGCGGCCGGTCCGCCCTCGAAGCCGACGGCATCGCCACCGCCGCCCTCCTCAAATTCCCCGGCAATTAACGGTTTCCTTCATGAATTTTCCCCGCCAACCAAATTGCGAGCTAATCTCCGGAAAGCGCATCCTCTTCCTAATGGCGATAGAGGATGAATATGGCCCACATCTGCGTTCCCGCTTCACGCCGCTGATGACGGGCGTCGGTCCCGTCGAAGCCGCGATCACAACCACCTTGGCGCTTCAGCACCTTCACCAGCATGATGCTCTGCCTGACCTTGTTGTGTCACTGGGCTCAGCTGGCTCCCGCGCCTGTCAGTTGGGGGAGGTCTATCAGGTCGCGAGCGTATCCTGGCGCGACATGGACGCCTCCCGCCTTGGTTTCGCAAAGGGAGTGACTCCGTTCATAGATCACCCCGTCGATCTACCGCTGCACGCACCTCTCGACATTCCCGCGGCGCGCCTTTCAACCGGCGCAAACATCGTAGGCGGCGAGGAATATGCACTGATAGACGCCGATATGGTCGATATGGAAACCTTCGCCATCACCCGAGCCTGCCAGCGCTTCACTGTTCCCCTGATGGGACTGCGCGGCATATCCGACGGCCCAGGAGAACTGAACGATATGCTCGGTTGGACACAACTCCTCGCATTGCTAGACGAGCGGCTGGCGGTAACAGTTGATTTACTGGCCGATACGTTGAACCAGGTGAGCAGCTAATTTCGCAAAAAGATGGCAGAGACATGCGAAGCCCACCAGTCATTCGCTGAATCGAACGTCAGTGTTGGGCGTGCCAGACCGATTTGGCAACACCTGCGATGTCAAGGCGGTGGGGAGTGCCAATTTTATTATTGCAAATCATATGGTTGATAAAACGCAGGACCAAGCTCGCCCGGGATTTGCCCAATTGTTCCATCGGTTACCTCCCCTTGTACAAACCTACCTGGCTACGGGCAGTTGACATAATGGATGCATGCGACCGTGCCAAGGCAGATACCCCTACTCCGCTTGATCTGCCCCCCGCTGGTCCCGCGGTCATAATGAGAGTCCGCTGGTTTGATATTCGTGCTGCCGGGTGTGACGCCTCCATTTAGCAGGAGCGCCCGGCGCGCTTGTGCCGGTGTTCGGTCCCCAGTGACGAATGCGGCCTGACGTTGTTGTAGTCGTAGCGCCAGACCGCCAGCTTGCGCCGGGCGTCAGCCAAGCTGTCGAACAGTTCCTCATTCAGGAGTTCGTCGCGCAGCGACCCATTGAACGATTCAATGAACGCATTCTGCTGGGGCTTGCCGGGATCGATGTAATGCCACTCGACCCGTTTCTCGCTGGCCACTTCAGGATCGCCCTGCTGGTAAACTCGGTTCCGTAGCTGACAATGCAAGCGGGTTTGCCATACATCCTGGAGGCGGGTTGCCTCGCCCACGCGCGCCGGAAGTTCTTCGAACTCGCCGATGTCGCAGGCGCGGCACGCCAGAGGAGCCGCGGTGAGAAGGCTGGGATCATTTACCCGATCGCACTCGAGGCGGTGCAGAAGCTCGACGCCCTGTTCGACATCGAGCGCGGCATCAATGGCAAAAGCGCGGCCGAGCGGCTCGCGGTTAGGCAGGAGCACAGCGCCTCGCTGATGACCGAACTGCAAGAGTGGTTGGAGGCGCGACTGGCCAAGCTGTCGCGCAACCACGATCTCGCCAAGGCCATCAACTACATGCTCCGCCGCTGGGACGCGTTCACCCGCTTCCTCGACGACGGCAGGGTCTGCCTGACCAACAATTCGGCGGAACGGGCGCTGCGTGCCTCTTGGACGCAAAGCCTGGCTATTCTGCGGGTCTGATCGCGGCGGTCAGCGTGCCGCCATCATGTACACCCTAATCCAGACCTGTCGGCTCAACGACGTCGATCCTCAAGCATGGCTCGCCGACGTCCTCGCCCGTATCGCCGACCATCCGCTCAGCCGGCTCCACGAACTGATGCCCTGGTGCTGGAACCCACGGCCTGCCGCCATCGCCGCCTGAACCGATCTACGCTGCGGCCTTCGGCGTGTGGATACCAAGGGCGCCACCCTGCTGGCGGACAAAGGATAAGGCAGCAACGCCATCCGCGAAGCCGCCGCCAGCAAGAATGCCTAGGCCAACATCCCGTCGCGCTCCAATCGCAAGCAGCGCTTTGGCTTCTCGGGCTGGCTCTATAGGCAGCGCAACCTCGTCGAGCGCTTCTTCAACCCGTATCAAGCACTTCCGCGGTATCGCTACCCGCTACGACAAGTGTCCTGAGAACTACCTGGCCGCTGTCAAACTCATCTGCGCCCGCATCTGGTGCTAAGCATAATGAGTCTACGCCCTAACAAACCAATCGGTCCACTCGGTGGGGGCAGATCACTGCCAGTCAGCGCCATGCGCGTTCACGAAAGCGAACGGTCACGGTTTAGCGAGAAATTCGTAAAGCTGGCTCGACATGTTGCCCATAAATCCCGGTCGCGCAGGACGTAGATCTGGAACTAGAATGGTCGGTGGATCATTGTGTGAAAGCCGTCACTATGCGGGCGATCACCCTAGGCGCGAACAAGGCCTGATTCTGCCTGATATAGTCGCTGGATTGGGCCGCCAGCGCCTGATTAACGACTGCCATAAACCGGGCCGGATCATCCGTTTCTGGATCAAACCACAAGCCCGGATAGGGGCCGTCGCCCCAAATGTCTTGCAGATTTCGGGCTGCCACCACCAATATGACCGGAATGTTCAGAGCTTGCGCTACGATAGCCAGATTGCTGGTCGCAGTGATGATGAGCGTAGCGCTGTTCAAAGGGTCCGCGCCGTCTTCGATGAGGCTCACATTGGGGTGGTTCAAGTCAGTGACCATGCCAGCCAGCCACGCCCGTCCGCCTTCCAAATCTTCTGCGTGGGGCGCAACGGCTATTTCAAAGGTGTGGGGCAAATGCTGCGCAAGTGCAAAAATCTGTCGCATTTCGTGATCTGATGGCTGGCTGGCAATAACCACCCTGATGTTGTCAGACGCGATGCGCTCGATCGATGCCAGCCGTGCTTCGATGAGCTCGGAGCCGCAGGCAGTGACGCGAGACGGTTCGGTCTTGGTCAATAATCGGGCCTGACCGTGATCTATTACGACTCGGTGATCGACGATGAAACTTGGATAACGATCAAGCTGGGTCACTAAGGTGGTTTCGATTGATGCTGTGGCACCGCCGCCAGCGCGCGCTCCAGCAAGCGCAAACAGTGCAGGAAGGCGCGCCAGATTTGTTGTAACGAAAACCTTATCAGATGTTTCTGCCGCTTCTGCCCGAAACCGTTCGGCGGTTTTGTTGAGAAAAGGGAGCACGCCGTTTTCGAACTGGGCGGCTGGGCCAGCCAGAAGCAACGAGCCGCAGCGGGAATGTCCGTGTATCCGCAACTTTCGATACAGCGCGACGAGTGCTTGCGGCCTGAGTTTACGAAAATTGGCGAAAGCGGTGGGTGGCGATATGTTTCTGATCTGCATCGCGAACTTTTCCGCGAGGCCATGGGCAATGCTCCCCGCAGCGCTAATGCCGAACGGGCGTGCGCGCGATGTCATGGTTATCAGGACCAGTCGGGGTATGGTAGGCCAGTTGTCTAGGGGGCGCGAGGGTGCCTCTGACCAGCGCCTTGTCCCGGCGTAATCTGCCGCAGGCTTGTTCAGAAAGTCGCAAAGCCAAAATGCACTGGCAATCCGGTTGATTGGAAGGGTTATTTTGACTACCCCGCTTTGCTCTGCGATTTCCCTTATTTCGACCAATGGACGCAAGTAGGCCGCAATCGCGTGCATCAAGCCGTAAACGGCCTGTTGGAAATAAGGAAGCTGAGCTTTTTCGGGTGGGTGTTTTCGCAATGACCGGGCGATATGTGCGGCCATGCCATAGAGGGCCTTGTCGGCATCAAGGGAAAGCAGGCGTCGCTTGCCTAGAACATGGCACTGCTGCGCGATCAGATTTTTGCGAAGGCGCTGTGCTGTTTTCGGGGTATCGGGAAGGACATGGATATCCGCCTTCCCTTGGACCGGGACCGAAATCGGCGAGGGTGAGAAGACCCGCCCATCAACACGCATGGTCAGTCCTTCGCCCTTGCGCACCAGTGCGATTTGGAAGGGGCGCGAAAAGCTGATTTTCCAGCAATTATCCGGAAGGCGGGAATTGAAAGGCATTCGATGAATAAGCTGGTTTCTGGCGCGATCTAACAGGCCGATAACGATAAAAAGCACGATTCACCGTGTAACCTCAAAAAAAGGGCGACAAGGCATTGCATCAGCAGCAACGTTGTAATTTTGATCAGAATCTTACCTGTTTTGTAAATGTTGTGGATTATTTTAATCGGATCAATTATCAAACTCTAATC
>CAMPIM010000103.1 GCA_946886365.1 uncultured Novosphingobium sp. | reverse complement strand
CCCCGCCTCCTCCCGGAGGCGGGGCCTTTTTTCTGCCTGACCTCGGCGATCATTTCACTTCGCATTCAGCCTCATTGCGCTAAAACAAGAAGCTGACCTATTGCGAAGGGATACGCCGAACTTGCTGAAATCATTGGCCGCCGCATCCTTTCTTGTCCTGTCTTCAGGCTTCATTGCGACAGCCAATGCCGAAACCTATTATGTCAGTTCGACGCAGGGCGACGACAGCTTCAACGGCACCTCACCAACGCAGCCGTGGCGCTCTCTCTCCCGCCTATCGACTGTCCCACTGCAACCAGGCGATCAGGTCAAGCTGATGGCAGGATCGGTATGGCGAGAGCCTCTTACCCTAACTCGCTCTGGAAGTGAGAAGGCTCCCATCACCGTCACCTCTGACGGAACAGGCCCTCGCGCGCGCATTGATGCAGGCGGAATCTCCCCCCATGCCGTCGGCATCATCAATGCGGATTATGTGACGGTCAGCGGCCTCGAAGTCACGAACGACAGCCCGCTTCCCGCCTACCGCACCGGCCTTCTCATATCGGCGGAGGATCGCGGCATCACGCGCGGCATCCGTATTCGAGACATGTATATCCACGATGTACGCGGGACCAACGAACGCAAGGATAATGGCGGCATAGTCTTCCGCGCCACCGGCCAAAAGCTGCCGACCCGTTTCGACGACCTTATCATCGAACGCAACATCGTCTGGCGCGTCGATCGATCCGGCATAGCGGGGATCAGCGATCAGGTGACATCCTCCAACTGGTTTCCCAGCCAAAAGGTCGTCATCCGCGACAATTATGTGGAGGATGTGGGCGGCGACGGCATCGTGCCACGGGGCACCAATGGCGCGCTTATCGAACATAATATCGTGCGTTATGCGGGCAGCCGCGCGCCCGGCTATAATGCAGGCATCTGGCAGTGGAGCACGGACAACAGCCTGATACAGCTCAATGAGGCCGCCTATACCCGAACCCGCTATGATGGTCAGGGCTTCGATTCCGATTTCAACTCCCGCCGCACCACGTTCCTCTACAATTACAGCCATGACAATGCAGGCGGCTTTCTGCTCATCTGTTCGCCTGGCCAGGATGACATCGCCAATATCGGCAACCACGGGACAGTCGCCCGCTTCAATGTCAGCCGCAATGACGGCACGCGAATATTCCAGATCGCGGGCAATGTGTCGGACGCGCTGATCGAGAAAAATGTCGTCCATGTCGGAAAGGCGATGGACGTGCAGATGGTCGTCGCGACCCAATGGGACGGATGGGCGCGCGGCGTCCGCTTCCGCAGCAATGTGTTCAAGGTCGCGGGGACTGCCCGCTATGGCAGCGAGATTGGGCGCAACGGCCCTGACTATCTGATCAAGGCGGGCTTTGACCCCGCAGAGTCTTTCCGGTTCAAGGGCAACAGCTATCTGGGCAGCCACATCGATGCCCCCGATGACGGCGCCGCCCAGATCGAAACCAGCTATGAAGAACAGCCTGCTGACTGGCAGGTCCCCGTCTTCGACCCCGCCAAACCGGACGGCTTTTCCGAATATATGGCAAGCCATCGGCTCTGGATGCTGGGAATGCTGCGCCGCGAACTCGGAACTTTCGTGAAACTGAAGCAACCCCGCCGCCTTCATGTTTCAGAAGTGCGGAGGTAGAGGATTTTGGCCACGCCTCCTCTTTATGACATGCTGATCGTCGGCGGAGGAATAAACGGCGTCGGCATCGCGCGCGACGCGGCTGGGCGCGGCTATCGGGTCCTTCTGGTGGAACAGGACGATCTTGCCAGCCAAACCTCGTCCGCTTCGACCAAGTTGATCCACGGTGGCCTGCGTTACCTGGAATATGGCGAGTTTCGGCTGGTCCGTGAATCCCTGATCGAACGGGAACGGCTTTGGCGCATGGCGCCTCACATCATCTGGCCGCTTGCCTTCCTGATGCCGCAGAACCGCTCGACGCGCCCGGCATGGTTGGTGCGCCTCGGCCTCTTTATCTACGACCATCTCGGCGCCCGACGGAACCTACCCGGCACACGCACGATCGCGCTCGATCGATCGCCTTTGGGAAACGGCCTTGCGAACGGCAAGGGACGCGGTTTCCTCTATTCGGACTGCTGGGTCGAGGACAGCCGCCTGGTAGTGCTGAACGCCATGGACGCGGCCAAACGCGGCGCGCATATCGCAACTCGCACTCGCCTGCTCCACGCCCGCCGGGACGGGTCAGTCTGGTCGGCCGCCATCGAAGATGCGCATGGCGTGAAGGAAGTGCGCGCACGCATATTGGTCAATGCCGCAGGTCCATGGGTCGCCGACATCATCGCCCGCTCCGGTCTCCATAGCCGCCGGAAAGTCCGCCTCGTAAAGGGCAGTCATATCGTCGTGCCGCGCCTCCACGAAGGGGACCATGCCCTCACGCTCCAGCATATTGACGGCCGCATCATCTTCGCCATTCCCTATGAGCATCACTTCACGCTGATCGGCACCACCGAGCAAGAGTGGCACGATCCACCGGGCAAGCCACAAATCAGTGAGACCGAGATCGACTATCTGCTGGGCGTCGCAAACAGCTATTTCGCCCGGAAAATCGCCCGCGAAGACATAATCTGGTCCTATTCAGGCATCCGCCCGCTTTATGACGATCAGGCAGGCAATGCCTCCGCCGTCACCCGCGACTATGTCCTCGACCTCGACAGCGAAAGCGCTCCCCTTCTCAGCATCTTCGGCGGCAAGATCACCACCTACCGGAAACTGGCCGAGCAGGCGCTCGACCTTCTCGCGTCGCAGGGAATCGAGACGCGGGGCGCCTGGACCGCGAACGCACCGCTTCCGGGCGGGGACATGCCCGACGGGGACTTCAGCGCCTTCGTGCAAGAATTGGAGCGCCAATATCCTGCCCTGCCCCATTCGCTCCTCCACCGCCTTGCCCGCGCCTACGGCACATGCGCGCTGAAGCTGCTGGGCGCAGCTGAAACGCTGGACGATCTGGGGGAGATATTCGGCGGCGACCTCAGCCGTGCCGAAGTCGACTATCTTGTCAGGGAAGAATGGGCACAGACCGCCGAAGACATTCTCTACCGCCGCAGCAAGCTCGGCCTACACTTGACGCCGGAAGCCAGCGAGGCGCTTGCCCGCTATCTCTACGGTCCTATTTCGTGCCGATCCGACGTCCGGAATGAGTGAAGCACAGCGCCCCGGGTGGGGAGATGGGTCTTTGGGACGCTGTGCTTCTCTCCCACAGTGCGACCCGAGGGAGTTGAGGCAGTGCGACATGGCGGGACTATCCCGCACATGATCGCGGTATGTCTGTAACCGGGACCGGCAGGCTCGATCGATATCCTGCGCCAGCCCGAACGGATGACTAATTTAGTCCCGACGGCAAATCGCGTGGCCAGGCGGCCCAAATTTCAGGAATGGAGAAAAAGGGATAAGCGGTTTCATCGCGTCATGTCCTGTTTCGGTAACCCCGCTGTCTCAATCAAGAGACCGGAAGCTTTGCGTCCTGCCGTCACCAGCAGTTTGCCTTTTCGTCAGATCACTCGCCGCAGCGCGCTTCTCTGCCTTGGGGATTATTTAACCGAATTATCGCGTCAGGTCAAACATTTGTGGCCAAAAAAAGATGTGGCCTGATAACTTCGCCGACGATCCATCTGTAGTTGTTCATCTCTTCCCACCACCCCCCCAGGCCCTTCCCCGGAACGGTCTGAACCGATAACAGCATCATGCGGCGCCAGCGAAATAGGTGGGATAAGGAATGACGGATCAGTTGATCATCTTCGTGCAAAATGGCGTCGGCCGCATCCGCCTGAACCGGCCAAGGGCGATCCATGCGCTGACGACCGAAATGTGCGCCGCCATGATCGACGCCCTGCTCGCCTGGCGTCACGATGATGATGTGTCCGCCGTCATGCTCGATCACGCCCCATCCCCCGATGGCGACCCCAAATTGTCGCGCGGCTTCTGCGCGGGCGGCGACATCGCCATGGTCGCTAACAGCGCCAAGGGCGACTGTTCGGAGGCGGAACGCTTCTTCCACACCGAATATCGGCTGAACCATCTGCTGTTCACATATGAAAAGCCCATCATCGCCTTCATCGACGGCATAGTCATGGGCGGAGGCGTCGGCATATCCGATCCGGCGTGCTTCCGCATCGCGACCGAGCGAACCGTCTACGCCATGCCCGAAACAGGCATCGGCCTTTTCCCTGACGTCGGCGGTGGCTGGTTCCTGCCGCGCATGCCTGGCCGCACCGGCACATGGCTCGCCACCACCGGAGCCCGCATCAATGGAGCGGACTGCGCAGCGATCGGCATCGCCACCCATTATATGGCCTCGGAAAAGCTCGACGCGGTCAAGGCCCGGATTATCGCCGACCCCGACGGCATCGGCGAAATCCTGGACGAGATGAGCGACCCACCGCCCCCCTCCCCCTGGGAAGCACAGCGGGCCAACATTGACCGGCTGTTCGCGTCCGACCGCTACGAAGACATCCTCGACGCCCTGCGCACCGACGGATCGGAATGGGCGCGCGCGCAGCTGGCGGTTCTCGCCACCAAATCGCCCCAGACGATCAAGGTCGCCCTGCGGCAAATGGCAGAGGGAGCGGCCTTTACCGACTTCGCGGCCAACATGCGCAATGAATATCGCATCGCCTGCCACGTCATCCGCCACCCCGACTTCATCGAAGGCGTACGCGCCGTCATCTTCGACAAGGACAATGCGCCGAAATGGAACCCGGCCACTCCTGAAGAGGTGACGAATGCGCTTATCGACAGCATCTTCGCACCACTCGCCCCGGACAGGGAATGGACGCCGCTTCCCGAACTCGGAGAGTGAACGGGCCTTGATCCGGGTCCCGCTCTAAGCCCCGCCAATCAATCACACATCCCAAACGCCGCTAGCCGCCGCATCCTGCGCATATTCGGAAAAGCGTCTCGGTTTCCGGCCTAATACCCGCTCAACATCATCCGTGACATAGGCCAACCTGCCGTCGGCGATACCCGAATAGGTATAGGCATATTCCTCGGGCAAACCGTTCGACAGGATCGACTCCCGAAATGTGTCGAAGGGAATGGGGGTGAAGCTGATCTTCCGTCCCGTCGCCTTCGTCAACGCGTCGGCGGCGGCTTCAAAGCCTATCGATTCCGGGCCGGTCAGCTCATAAATCCGTCCACTATGCCGACCGTCCAATAACACCTCTACCGCGACAGCAGCGACATCTTCGATATCGATAAACGGCTCGGTCGCGTCACCGACCGGCAGCACGATCTCACCCGCCAGCACCGCGTCGAGGAAGAACATTTCCGAAAAATTCTGCATGAACCATGCCGGACGAACGACTGTCCAATCCGCCGCACTTGCCCTGAATCCGCCTTCAACCGCATCCAGAAATGCCTCATCGGCTCGGCCGGAAAGCAGCACCTGCCGCTTTACCCCGCAATCCAGCGCAAGCTGTGCAAGCCGCCCAATCTGCGCACCAGCATCGGGATGCGTATTGTCATGATGCGCGATATAAAGGCCATCCGCGCCCTCCAGCAGGGGTTTCCAGCTGGCCTCCTCTTCCCACAGAAACGGCCGCTCCGCGCTCCGTGAACCAATGCGGACAGTGTGACCAAGAGCCGTCAAACGATCGGCCAGACGACGACCCGTCTTACCGGTGCCCCCGACGATGAGAATGGTCGATTTCTGGCTCATTTCTATCCCCTCGGCTGCAATCAGCATCTCAATTACAACGATGAATGTAACCTGGCGCGCGCTTTGTCCACGAAGAGTTACTATAATGGCCCCTCTCCCGGCGACTGGCGCGTTGGCCGAGGACAGGCTATCAGCCCGTCATGAGCGAGGATATCCGCCACATTCTCGATCGCCTGCGCACGCCGCCCGACAATGTCGTGGCCCGCGCCCGTCGCATGGTTGAGGCTTATGTGCCGGAGGATCGCCGTGGCCCCGGTTGGGATCGCCACTGGCGCGAACTGGAAGCCTATATAGAATTGCCCGGCCGCTGGATCGGCGGAGAGAAAGCCGAAGATGACGTCTGACAAAATCACCGACCTTCTCGTCGCCCGCCTTATTCGCGACCACGGCCGCAGCAAACATCACTGGCGCAAGGTCCTGGGTGCCGTTCGCCTCTACAGCCGCGCTACCCATCCGCATTGCAACTGGACGATCACGCCGACGGGCACCTTCCACGAGGTTTCGGTGATCGAGGGCCTGATGGATGACCTTAGAATGCGTTATCCTGTGATCAGCGGCTGAATCAGGCCGATCTCATCAGCTGCCTGCTTGCGTATTAACTGGCGGTGCCAGCGGGTTGGGATCCTTCACTTCGCCTTTTTCGATCCTTTTCTCCGCTTCGCCGCTTTCCTGATCGCCACCGGCCAGCGGTGATCCCCGTTCCGGCGGCGGTGTATCGTCCCTTCCTTCTGCCGGTTGGTCAGATGATTGGCCGCTCTTCCTGTTCTGCTGCATCGACTCTTCCTTTTGCTGCTATCCTTGATCAACGCCGCGACGGCAGCAGATATCCATGAGCGAAGCTGGCGCTAACAAGGGCATGTCGGTTAGCCCGGCACCCCAATGCCATCGAAGGCGTTCAGCCACCATGGCACGCGCGCTCAAGGTCTATCGCACCCCTATCGGCTTCCACGACGCCTATGTCGCTACGCCCAGTCAAAAGGCGGCGCTGGAAGCGTGGGGCGCCGACGCCAATCTTTTCGCGCGCGGTTCTGCCGAGCAAGTCACCGAAGCAGAATTAATGCGGGAACCCCTCGCCAATCCCGGCAAGGTCATCAAACGACCACGCGGCAGTGAGGCGGAACATTTGGCCTCCCTTGCCAAATCACCGCAGCAACCCGGCGGGGCGAAATCCCGTCCGGGAAAAGCGACTCCTCCCAACTCCCCGCCGAAGCGCGCATCCCCTGCAACACCACGACCCAGTCGTGAACCACTCGACAGGGCGGAAGAAGCCCTCGCCCTGCAGGAGGAAGAAGACAGGGCGGCGTTGAAAAAACTCGAAGAGAAACAGGCACAGCTTCGCGCCCAGATCGAACAGTTGCGCCAGCAGCAGCAGGTCGCCTATCGGCTGTTGGCCCGCCGCGTGGAAAACGAACGCCGCAAATATGACACCGCGCTCGAACGCTGGCGCGCGTCATGATCGATCAACCCGCCAAAAAGATAAGGATTTTTGCCGCTTTCCGCCAATAGCTTGGCACCAGATCGACTTTGCATCGTTATCGTCATTCAGGAGGGGTCTTGAATGGACACCCGTGAAGAGATTGTTGCGATAGGGCTGCTGACGCAGAACGATATTCATCGGCTTGGCGAAAGTTTTTCCCGGCTCTTCCCGCTCCCGCGCGACGGCGCCTTCGACGATCTGATAAAGGCGATCGATGAAGCCGACCGCGAAAAGGACCGCCGTCCCAAACCATGATTGGCCGCCCATTGTCCCGGCCCACACAGGGCTAAAGGAAAGTCGGGTCCGGCTGTAAAGCTTCGACCTTATAATGGTCGGGGCAACCGGACCCGGTTCCACGAAATTTGGGGATCTCGCGGAAGCCGCAGGCTCCCCGAGCACCGGCGACTGAGCAGCATTCTACAATGGTGCGCCTCTGCAAACACTGACGCTTAATGCTGCCAGTCCGGCGATTTGGGACGACGCCAAATCTCCTTTAGGAGAGTTGACGGAAAGCCACGCTATCCCCATGGAATCGCGCCTGACTATCCCGATATCAGCAGGGCTTGAGCAGGCCGCCGCTGTGCCGTTATGACGCAACCATGCGATCCTCCCTTTTGCCGCTCCTGCCTGCCCTGTTCATCGCTGGGTGCGCTTCGTATCAGCCCGTATCGGACACGCCTGTTCGTGTCGGGCCGCCCTATACGGTGCGCGGCGTCACCTATGTTCCCGCCCAACAACCGGGCTATGATGAAGTCGGCTATGCCAGCTGGTATGGAACTGAATCAGGCAACCGAACAGCGCGCGGAGAGAAGTTCCGGCCGGGCGGGATCAGCGCGGCCCATCCCACCTTGCCGCTGCCTTCCTATGTAGAGGTGACGGAGCTTGGCAGCGGCCGAACCGTACTGGTTCGGGTCAACGATCGGGGTCCCTTCACGCGCGGGCGGATCATCGACCTTTCCCGAGGGGCGGCGGAAGCACTCGGAATACGCAATCAGGGGCAAAGCGCCGTGCGCGTCAGGCTTGCCGAGCCCCGCGAGAAGGATCGCCAGCGCCTGCGCAAAGGCAAGGAAGCGAGCGAACGGCCGCCGCTCACCGGCGAAGCCCTTGCCGCGCAACGCCGCCGCCTTTTTGCACCGCGCTGAATTTGGCCTCGCCTTGACCGCCAACCGCTGTATAGCGGCATATATACCTTAAGCGTCAGGCGTCGCATGCATCGGTTCCTTGTTCTGCTCCTTCTGCTCATTACCGGCTTTGCGGTTGAACCCGCTGAAGCGCGCGAACGCGGGCCTTTGGTATTGGCCGCCGCCAGTCTCCAGGAATCGCTGACCGCCGCCGCCGATGCCTGGACGGCGCGGGGGCATGACCGGCCAGTCCTGTCCTTCGCCGCGTCTTCCGCTCTCGCCCGGCAAATAGAGGCCGGGGCGCCTGCCGACCTGTTCTTGTCGGCGGATGAACCCTGGATGGATGCCATCGCCGCGAAAGGACTCGTCCGCCGTAGAACCCGTGTTCCGCTGCTTACCAACCGCCTCGTCCTGATCGCTCCAGCGGGCAGCGGCACGAAAATGGCGATCCGCCGTGGATTCCCTCTCGCCCGTGCGATCGGCACTGGCCGCCTCGCAATGGCTGACCCGGACAGCGTTCCTGCCGGAAAATATGGCAAGGCGGCGCTTGTGGCACTCGGCGTCTGGCCAGCGATATCCGGTAAAGTGGCGGCGGCGGAAAACGTCCGGGCGGCTCTTGCAATGGTGGAGCGGCAGCAGGCGCCTTTTGGCATCGTCTATGAAACCGATGCACGGGCCACGACCGCCGTCCGTATAGTGGGCATCTTTCCTGCGGCCAGCCACCCGAAAATTACCTATCCACTGGCACTGTTAAGCCGCTCCACCCATCCCGAAGCGGCAGGATTTCACCGCTTTCTCCTGTCGCCACGCGGCAAGGCGATCTTCCACCGCTACGGCTTTGGAACGCATTGACGGTGACCGTCCTCAGCCCGGAAGAATGGGAGATCGTCCAGCTGTCCCTGAAGGTCAGCTTCGCGGCCATGCTCTTCGCTCTCCCCTTGGCCTTCGCCCTCGCCTGGGTCCTCGCGCGCTGGCGCTTTCCCGGCAAGCTGCTGCTCGACGCGGCGGTTCACCTCCCGCTTGTCCTGCCGCCGGTAGTGATCGGTTGGCTGTTGCTCCTTACCCTCGGACCTGCCGGACCTGTAGGCAGCATCATGGAACGCTGGTTCGGTGTGACCGTCATGTTCCGCTGGACCGGCGCCGCCATCGCTGCGGGCATCATGGCCCTCCCCCTGATGGTGCGCGCCATCCGCCTGTCGATCGAAGCCGTAGATCACCGCCTGGAAGAAGCCGCCCAAACCCTCGGCGCCAGCCCCGCCTGGTGCTTCCTGACGATCCTCCTCCCCCTATCTCTACCCGGATTAGCTGCGGCATTCATTCTTGGTTTTGCGCGATCGCTCGGCGAATTCGGCGCTACCATCAGCTTTGTCTCAAACATCCCCGGAGAAACGCGCACCCTGTCGCTCGCCATCTACAGCGCCCTCCAAATCCCCGGCGCCGATGCCGTCGTATGGCGGCTTGCCGTGATTTCGATCTGCCTGTCGCTAGGCGCACTGTTGCTTTCAGAAGCGCTCAGCCGCCGGGTATCGGCGGATAGGTCCAGCCATGTCCTTTGACATCGACGTCCGCAAGGTTCTCGGCCCCACCCTCGTTACGGCGCGCTTTGCAGCATCAGATGGCATCACCCTGCTCTGGGGGCCCTCCGGCGTAGGGAAGACCTCGATCCTCAACATGATCGCTGGTCTGCTGCGCCCGGATCAGGGTCATATCAGCGTCGATGGAGAAATATTGTTCGATGCCGATGCAGCCATCGATCTACCCTCCCATCGTCGTCGCATCGGATATGTTTTCCAGGATGGCCGCCTTTTCCCGCATCTTCGGGTGCGCGCGAACCTGCTCTATGGCTATCGGCTTGCGCTGCCGCAGGACAGGTGGATGTCTCTACAAGCGGTCGTCGATTTTCTCGGGATTGAGCATCTGCTCAGCCGCTGGCCACGCACATTGTCGGGCGGCGAAGCACAACGCGTTGCCATTGGCCGCGCTCTGCTGTCTGGCGTCCGAGCATTGCTCATGGACGAGCCTCTCGCCTCCATAGACTCCGCTCGCCGGGAAGACATCATGGATGTCGTCCTGCGCATACGGGACGAGCTTCGGCTCCCGATAATCTATGTCACCCATAATCCAGACGAAGCCGACCGTCTGGCAACGCGAAAGATCGAACTTACGCCTTCATTTCGATAAGGGCGACCAGCCCGCCATCGTCCGCATTCATCAGCCGGACGGACGCGTCGAAGGTGAGCGCCAGTGACCGCGCTATAGTGAGGCCGATGCCCGTGCCGGGCCGCCCGCCCGGCTGCCCTGAAGCCCCGCGCGTAAATGGTTCAAACATCTGATCTAGTTGTTCCGGCGGTATGCCCGGCCCCTTGTCACGGATGTGGATGACAAGTCGGCATCCCTGGCGGAAGCATCCGATTTCGGCCGCGCCACCATATTTGATGGCGTTACTGACCAGATTACTGATGCAACGGCTCAGCGCATTGGGTTTGGCCCGGATCGTCCCGCCACACCCTCCCGCAAACCGCAATGGAGCGCCCAGATCCTGCGCATCCTCGACCATGCTTTCCAGCACGGAATCGATGTCGATGACTGACCATTCTTCCTGCGTCTCGGTACTGGCGGCAAGATCGAGTCCTTCCTTGACCAAAGTCTGCATGGCCTGATGGTCCTGCAACAGCCGCGCACGCAACTCCTCATTTTCAACGAGTTCAAGCCGTAACCTTAGCCGAGTGAGCGGCGTCTGCAGATCATGGCTGATGGCCGCCAGCAATTGCGTACGCTCGGCAAAACCAGCACGCGCGCGCCGTTGCATGAGGTTGAAGGTCGATAGCGCCGCACGCACTTCTTCAGGCCCATTTTCCGGGATTTCCTCCGGGTCGAGCGACAGGGAGAAGGACTCCGCCGCATGCTCAAGGCGCCGCAGTGGTTGGGTTACGATCCGGGACACGATGATAGCAAGACCAGCAGATGCGACGATGATCAGGAGCATATAGAGCGGGTTGGCCATCATACTGGGCGGACGCTCCATGCGCGGCAGGTTGAGCGCCATGGACCGCCTAGCACCAGTGCTATCGGTAAACCGCACGATCCAGCATGACGGGCGCGGCGCGTTGACCACCCCAGCGGCGCCCGCCGATGGATCATAACGCAGGCGCGGAAAGCAAAATCCTGCAGGAACCTGGCTAGCCTCCGGGTTCGACCCGGGGCCGAACCGCGCCCTGAGCGCTTTTGCAAGCTCAGCATCCGGTTCAGCCACCGCGATGCCCTCCGGTGCCAACGCCGCGCCCATGATCTGCTGGGCCGCCAGCATGGCCTCGACCCGCTTGGGATCACGCTGAAGGCGATGGCCGATGTCCTCGGCGCTCGCCACCACCCGCTGCATGCGCCATTGCTGAAAATCATGGCTCCTGCTTTGTTCAGCGATCAGCAAAGCCAGCATCGCGGCCAACGACATGCCAATCGTCAGCAGCAGGAATATTTGTCCTGTCAGCGAGCGCAAAAAGCCTCGAACACGGCTCCAAAGACGCTCAATCATTCGTAGGACACCGGACTGGCGAGTACGTAACCTTCGCCCCGCACCGTCAGGACGAGTTCCTCACCCCCCGGCATGGTCGCCAGTTTCTGTCTCAATCGGCTTACCTGTAGATCGGTCGAGCGGTCGAACGCAGCAGTCGCTCGACGTTCAGGCACAAGGTTTTCCCGTGAGAGGACCACATTGGGCTCATCGATAAACCGGGACAGCAGACGGAACTCCGCTGACGAAAGCATCACCAACCGGCCGTCTTCAGCGATCAGCCTGCGCTGGAAGAGATCGAGGCGCCAGGGACCGAACCTGGCGATGCGCACGCCTTTGTCGCGCTGCCGGTCGGGTTCGTCAGCATGGGATCGGCGTAACAGGTTGCGAATGCGAACGAGCAATTCGCGTGGCTCGAACGGCTTTGTGAGATAGTCATCCGCTCCCAGTTCCAACCCGAGCACCCGGTCGATCGCGCTGCCTCTGGCGGATACCATGATGATGGGAACGTCATTTCCTTCGGCCCGCAACTCCCGGCACAGGGTGAGCCCGTCTCCGTCCGGGAGGTTGAGGTCAAGCACGATCAGGTCGGCCGCATGCACCGAAAGGGCCTGATAAAGCTCTCCCAAGCTGCCTGCGGCTACCACCTCATAATGTTCCTGCCGCAACTGCTGAACAATCAGGTCCCGAATATCGGGGTCATCATCGACTACGATCAGGCGTGCTTGGCGGCTGTTCATCTGGTCAGGCATCGCCGCCTTTTACGGTGTTCAGCATGAAAAGTCTGCCTTCCTCAGGGCCTCTGATACGCGCTGATACATTTCGACATATTGCGATGCACAATGGCACATGTTCGGCCTTTTCAAACACCTGCCAAGACGCGAATAGGGATCGTCGGAGCCTGCCAGATAGCTGGCCCGTCCTTCACCCGGCGCTCCCCCCTCCCCCTGCGC
>CAMPIM010000102.1 GCA_946886365.1 uncultured Novosphingobium sp. | reverse complement strand
CCAGCCCGATCCTCTACACGCCGCGATGGGCCGAATGATCGATCCATGCCAGCACATCGCCGATGTCATGGACGGCCTGCGCCTGTGGCAGGGCTGGCCGGTCGATCATGAGGACGGGCAGGCCGAGCGTCCGCGCCGCATCGATCTTCGCACGCGCGCCTGCGCCTCCAGCATTTTTGGCGACGACCAAGTCTATGCCGTGGGCGCGCATCAGGGCGAGATCACCCTCCAGCGTGAAGGGGCCGCGATCCACGGTCAGGTGATGACGCGACAACGCGGGCGGCGCATCTGGCGCATCGACGAAGCGCAGCAGATAATGATGCTGCGGCTGGGCGGCGAAGGCTTCGACATGCATGCGCCCGAGCGCCAGCATGACGCGCCGGGGCGGCCCGTCGAGCGCGCGGACAGCGCCCGCAATGTCCGGGACATGGGTCCAGCGGTCGCCCTCCCCCGCTTGCCATTCCGGACGATTGAGGATCAGATGAGCGACCTCCGCCTCCTGCGCAGCCGCAACGGCGTTGGCGCTGATCGTCGCGGCGAAGGGGTGGGTCGCGTCGATCAGGTGGGTGAACCCCTCCGCCTTCAGGAATACCGCCAGTCCAGCAGCGCCGCCAAAGCCGCCTACGCGCACCGGCAACGGCTGCGCGCGCGGGTTGCCGGTGCGTCCGGCATAGCTCAACATGGCGCGCTCACCGCGCTCGGCAAGGGACTTGGCGAGGGCGCTCGCTTCGGTCGTGCCGCCAAGGATCAGGATGTGGCGCATGGTGGCTGAAGGTCCCTGGCTGACGATCATCGGCATAGGCGAGGATGGAGCGGCGGGCCTGTCCGACGTTGCGCGCGCCGCACTGGAACAGGCTCGCATGATCATCGGCGCGCCGCGCCATCTGGCGCTGTTGCCACCCCTTAGAACCGAACGGCTGAGCTGGCCAGTGCCCTTTGAGGATGGCGTGGAGGCGCTGCTCGCCCGGCGGGGGGAGCCGGTGGTGATGCTGGCGTCAGGCAATCCCTTCTGGTTCGGAGCGGGGATGAGTGTCACGCGGCATTTGCGGCCTGAGGAATGGGTGTCGCATCCTGCGCCGTCGAGTTTCTCGCTGGCAGCTTCGCGGCTCGGCTGGGCTTTGCAGGATGTGGCCTGTCATGGCCTGCACGCCGCGCCGTTGACGCGGTTGAGGCCCATGCTGGCGCGGGGGTGCCGCGCCATTGTGCTGCTGCGCGATGGGGCAGCGGTGCATGCGCTTGGTTCCTACCTGGCGGAGGCGGGCTTTGGGGCGTCCAGCCTGCACGTCATGGAAGCGCTGGGCGGGCCGCGCGAGCGGGTGCGGCAGGCGCGCGCCGATCAGATTAGCCTTGACGATATTGCGCACCCTGTGGCGGTGGGGATACAAGTAGCGGGCGACGGCGAGGTGATGCCCTGCGTCAGCGGACTGGTGGATGACTGGTTCGATCATGACGGGCAGATCAGCAAGCGGCCGGTGCGGGCGCTGACACTGTCGGCGCTGGCCCCGCGTCCCGGCGAGACTTTGTGGGACATCGGCGCGGCATCGGGATCGGTCGCGATCGAATGGCTGCTCAGCCATGCTTCCACGCAGGCGCTGGCTTTTGAGGCTGACCCGATACGCGCCGCGCGGGCGAAAGCGAATGCGGAGAGGCTGGGCGTCGACCGGCTGACGCTGATCGAAGGGCGCGCGCCGGCGGTGCTGGCGGGACGGGTCCGCCCTGACGCCATCTTCATCGGCGGCGGGCTGAGCGATGCGTCAATGGAAGCGATCATCGCCCTGCCGGGGAAGCGGACACGGCTGGTTGCCAATGCGGTGACGCTGGAATCCGAAGCGCTGCTGGCGCGGTGGCATGAGCGGCTGGGCGGCGAATTGCTGCGGATCGAGATGGCGAGCGCCGCGCCGATCGGCACGCGGCGGGGGTGGAAAGCCGCCTATCCGTTGGTGCAGTGGAGCGTGACGCTATGATCGTGGCGGGTTTTGGCTGCCGTGGCGGGGCGGAGGAGAAGTCCTTGCGGGCGGTGCTGGCTGCGCATGGCGAGACGGTCTCGGCTCTGGCGACGCTGGCGCATAAGGAGGCGATGCTTACGCCCCTCGCCCATGATTTGGGCTTGCCGCTGATCCTTATCGATCCCATCGCCGTCGCGGGGGTGGAGACGCCGACGCAATCCGCCGCCAGCCTTGCGGCCTATGGCACCGGCAGCGTGGCCGAAGCGGTTGCCCTGATCGCGGCAGGCCCCGGCGCGCGATTGGCAGCGCACCGCATCATCTCACCCGATGGGCAGGCCACCTGCGCGCTGGCCCAAGGAGTATCGCCATGACCGTCCATTTCATCGGCGCCGGGCCGGGTGCGCCCGACCTGCTGACGCTGCGTGGCCGCGACCTGATCGCCGCCTCTCCCGTCTGCCTCTATGCCGGGTCGCTGGTCCCTCGCGCGCTGCTCGATCATTGCCCGGCCGGAGCGCGGATCGTGAACAGCGCGCCGCTGATGCTCGACGAGATCATGGCCATCATCGCGGAGGCGGACGCGGCGGGGCAGGATGTCGCGCGGCTGCATTCGGGCGACCTGTCGATCTGGTCGGCGATGGGCGAGCAAATCCGCCGTCTCAAGGCGCTCGGCATCGGCTATACGGTGACGCCCGGCGTGCCGTCCTTCGCAGCGGCGGCGGCGGCGCTGGAAGCGGAGTTGACGCTACCGGGGCTAGGCCAGTCGCTTGTCCTCACGCGCACGCCGGGGCGGGCGAGCGCCATGCCGTCTGGCGAGACGCTGGCGGCCTTTGGCGCGACCGGCGCGACGCTGGCGATCCACTTGTCCGTCCACAATCTGGCGAAGGTGGTCACGGACCTGGTGCCGCTCTATGGCGGGGACTGCCCGGCGGCGATCGTGTGGCGCGCAAGCTGGCCGGACCAGCGGATCGTGCGTGGGACGCTCACCACCATAGAGGAGCAGGCGGCAGGCGGGCCGGAACGCACCGCCCTCATTCTCGTGGGACCAGTGCTGGGGGAGGGAGATTTCGCCGAGAGCCAGCTTTATGCGCCCGGCTATGACCGGCGATTTCGTCCGGCCACGGCGGAATCGCGTTTCGCCGGATCGGAAGAATGACGCCCGGCATCCTTATCGCCGCGCCGCGATCCGGATCGGGCAAGACGGTCATTACGCTCGGCCTGCTCAGGGCGTTGAAGCGGCAGGGCTTGAGCGTTCAGTCCTATAAATGCGGGCCGGATTATATCGACACGGGCTATCACCGGCTGGCGAGCGGACGCCCAGCTTTCAACCTCGACAGCTGGGCGATGGATGCGGCGCTGCTCCACAGTCTGGCGGGGGAGGCAGCCGACGCCGACCTGATCGTCGCGGAGGGCGTGATGGGCCTGTTCGACGGTGCTCCGGCGCGCGGCGCGAGCGGTAACGGCAGCAGCGGCGACATAGCTGCCACGCTTGGCTGGCCGGGGGTGCTGATCATCGATGTGTCGGGACAGAGCCAATCAGCCGCCGCCATCGCGCATGGTTTCCGCATGCTCCGGCCGGACGTGCGGGTGGCAGGCGTCATCCTCAACCGCCTCGCCAGCCCGCGCCATGAGGCGATGATCCGGCAGGCCATGGAGGATATCGCCATGCCCGTGCTGGGCGCGGTCCCGCGATCCGATGCCTTGTCCATCCCTGAACGGCACCTTGGCCTTGTGCAATCGGGCGAGCAGGCGGAGGTTGAGCAAACGATCGACGCGATCGCGGACCTGGTCGAGGCGCATGTCGATCTTGCGGCTCTTCAAAAGGCGGCCGACGCATTGCCCGGCACATCAGCGCCCCCCTATCGCTGCCCGCCACCGGGGCAGCGGATTGCACTGGCGCAGGATGCCGCCTTTTCCTTCACCTACGCCCATATGCTGAACGGCTGGCGCGCGGCGGGGGCGGAGATACTGTCCTTTTCCCCCTTGGCCGACGAGGCGCCGGACCGGCAAGCCGACGCCATCTGGCTACCCGGTGGCTATCCTGAACTGCATGCGGCTCAGATCGCCAATGCCGCGCGGTTTCTGGAGGGCCTGCGCCGCCATGCGCAGGATCGCCCAATCCACGGCGAATGCGGCGGCTATATGGTGTTGGGACAGGCGATCATCGATGCGCGGGGGCGGTCGCATGCGATGGCGGGGCTGCTCGGGCTGGTTTCCAGCTTCGCGGAGCGGCGCTTGCAACTGGGCTATCGGCAGGCCCGGCTGCTGGCCCCGATGGGCGGCCATGAGGCGGGAGCGGCGCTACGCGGGCATGAGTTTCACTATTCGACGATCGTCGAACAGCCGGACGAGCCGCTGGCTCATGTGACCGATGCGGCGAGTACGCCGGTCGCCGCGTCCGGATCGCGCCGTGGGCAGGTGACGGGCAGCTTCTTCCATCTTATCGCGGGTGCCGCATGATCCGCTTGTCACTGATCGGTATCGGCACGGGCAATCCCGACCATCTGACGCTCGCCGCCATCCGGGCGATGAACGATGCTGACCTGATCCTGCTGCCGCGCAAGGGAGAGGCCAAGTCCGACCTGATCGACCTGCGCCGGTCCATCTGTGCACAACTACTGACCGGCCCCGCACGGGTCGTCGAGTTCGACATGCCCAAGCGCGCGGATCAGGCCGCCTATGTCGAGGCGGTCATCGACTGGCATGATGCAATCGCCGCCATCTGGATGGAGCAGATAGCGTTGCACCTGCCCGATGGCGGCACGGTTGCGCTACTCGTCTGGGGCGACCCTTCGCTCTACGACAGCAGCCTTCGGATCGCGGAGCGGCTAGGCCCATCGGTCGAGATCAGCATCGTGCCCGGCATCACTAGCGTTCAGGCGCTGACGGCCGCGCATGGCATCTGCCTCAACCGCCTGGCCGACCCGGTGTTGATCACCACCGGACGGCAATTGCGCGAACGCGGCTGGCCCGCTGGCATGCGCGATGTGATCGTGATGCTGGACGGTCATTGCGCATTCCAGACGCTGGAGCCGGAGGGGATAACGATCTGGTGGGGCGCCTATCTGGGCATGGAGCATCAGTCGTTAGCCCACGGTCCTTTGACCGTGACAGGACCGGGAATCATCGACCGCCGGGCACAGCTGCGCCAGCGGCATGGATGGATCATGGACGTGTATCTGCTGCGCCGGGACGCCTGAGGAAAACGCGCTTCAGGCGGCGTTGACGGTCAGCTCGATTACCGGTTTGCTGATCACCGGGCTAACTCCGTCGATCGTCCCCATCGCGGCGCGACGACGAAATTCGGCGGCCATTGCCTGATGCATGGTCCGCGCGGACGCATCGGCGGTTGTCGCCGCAAGCTGTTCATGCATCCGGGCTCGTTCAAGACATTCTTGTGCATTGAGGGCATGAGTCATGAAAATGCTCTCCTGCTTCTTTTTGAGCGCTCCATGCATCGCAGGATGCGACCGATCGCTGGAGCCACTCGCGAAACGCGGCAGAATTTACGCTTTTCAGCCCTGCTTTGGAAATGGAATCTTCGTAACCCCGGGAGCTGGCCGCCACGGCGCACCGCTTCAGCCGATCCAGCCCTGCTGCGGCTGGCAACGATGGCTTTTCAACTCCTTACGACTTTCGGCATGAACTTCGCTCAACGCCACTTCATAACCCCATAGATTGGCGAGGCTTTGTAACACCATCGTCGCGTCGGACGCGTCCAGCACCACGCCATCGATGACCGCATGTTCCAGCATCAGCGTCCGGTCGCCCGCCAGATCGACATCCACCACCTGGATATCGGGCTCCTGCCGGGCAATGTCATGCTCGCGCGCAAGGGCGCGGCGGATGCGGCGATAGCCGCGCTCGTCATGAATGGCGTCGACGCGCAGTTCCGACTCGCTTTCCTTGTCGATCAGCTTGAACAGGCGCCACTGGCGGATAAGGTGCGGGCTGAGGAACTGTGACACGAAGCTTTCGTCGCGATAATTGGCCCAGATATCCTTCAGCACCTCCACCGGATCACGCGAACCGGCGATGTCGCTGAACCATTCGCGATCCTCCGGCGTCGGGTCCATGCAGATCCGCTCTATATCGGACATGATGCCAAAGCCCAGCGCATAGGGATTGAAGCCCCCGAAATGGCCGGAATCGAACGTCGGCTGATAGACGACGCCTGTGTGCGACTGGATGAACTCCATGAAAGCGCCGTCGGTTATCCAGCCGCGATCGTGCAGGATCGTCATAATGCGATAATGGGTGTAGGTGGCGCAGCCCTCGTTCATCGCCTTGGTCTGGCGCTGGGGATAGAAATATTGGGCGATCAGGCGGACGATGCGCAATATCTCGCGCTGCCAGCTTTGAAGGAGCGGGCCGGTTTTCTCCAGGAAATAGAGGATATTTTCCTGCGGCAGGCCAAGCGCGGCGCGACGCTCGTCCGAGGGGACGGCGGCAGCTTTCGCGCCCACCGGCACCGTGCGCCAGAGGTCGTCGTAAATGCGATCGCGATAGGCCTGGCGCTCCGCCTCCCGTTCGGCCTCCGCCTTCAAATCGCGGGGACGAATGCGCGGATAGCGATGCACGCCCTGATTCATCAGCGCATGAGCAGCGTCCAGCACCCGCTCGACGGCGAGCTGGCCAAAACGCTCCTCGCAACTGGCGATGTAGCCTTTGGCGAACTCCAGATAGTCGAGGATGCCTTCCGCATCGGTCCATTGGCGAAAGACATAATTATTCTTGAAGAAGTGGTTATGCCCGAACGCGGCATGGGCGATGACCAGCGTCTGCATGGTCGCGCTGTTTTCCTGCATCAAATAGTTGATGCAGGGATCGCTGTTGATCACCAGCTCATAGGCAAGGCCACGAAGTCCCTTGCGATAGAGCATCTCATTGGTCACGAACTGCTTGCCGAACGACCAATGTTTGTAAAATAGCGGCATGCCGATGGACGAATAGGCATCCAGCATCTGTTCGGCGCTGATAATCTCTATCTGGTTGGGATAGATGTTGAGCTTCATCTCCTGAAGCGCGATCGGCTCGATCACTTCATAAATGCGGTTGATCAGCGAAAAGTCCCAGTCGCTGCCGGTGAACAGCGGGGCGGATGCGCGCTCCCCCGTCAAGCGGGCGTCCCTTCGCCCACACCGCGCCGCTGGAACAGTTCACGGAACACCGGATATATTTCCCGCCGGTGCGACACCTTGCGCATCGTGAATTGCCGATTTGCCTGGCTGACAGGCGCATAGGCTTCCCAAAGCCCCGTGGCGGAGGTTGCCGCTTCGATGGAGGCGAACTCTTCCCGGCCGACTTCCAAATAGGCGAAATATTGGCAGAAGGGCAGGATTTCATTCTGCATCAGGTTGGCCACCCGCGCATTGTCCGACGCCAGCGTGTCACCGTCCGAAGCCTGCGCGACATAGATGTTCCAGTCGCTGGGGCTGTACCGATCCTTGACCACCTCGATCAGCTTGTCGAGCGCGCTCGATACCAGCGTGCCGCCCGTCACCGTGCTGTAGAAGAAGGTTTCCTCGTCCACTTCGGCCGCGCGGTCGGTATGGTGGATGAACACCACATCGACATGCTCGTAACAGCGCGACAGGAACAGGTGCAGCAGCGCAAAGAAGCGTTTGGCGAGATCCTTCATATGCGCCGTCATGGAGCCCGATACGTCCATCAGGCAGAACATCACAGCCTGGGCGACGGGCCGGGGGACAGGCTCGAAACGGCGGAATCGCAGATCGACGGGGTCGATATAGGCAATGAGGTTGCGGCGGCGAATGATGTGCGCCCGTTCCTCCTTCAGCCTTTCCAGCGCCACGGCATCGTCGGGCAACGGCACCGCACGCCCCTCGATCTCGGCAATGGCCTCGTCGACCCGACTGAGATCACGGCCACTCGGGCGACGTAGTGCGATGCGGCGGGACATCGCCTTTTGCATCGTGCGCGGGACGGACAGGTTGGACGGGTTGCCGATCGTCGAATAACCCGCGCGGCGTATGCCCTCTATCTTGCCCGCGACCAGCTTTTTCTTGGCCATGTCGGGCAGTTCAAGATCGTCCAGGAACAGGTCGAGGAACTCCTCTCGGCTAAGCGCGAAGCGGAAATCATCCTCATCCTCGCCTTCCCCCGCCTGCGCCCCACCACCACCGCCGCCGTCGGGGCGCTTGATCCGGTCGCCTTCCAGAAACTCCTTATTGCCTGGAAGCACGCGTTCCCGGTCGCCACCCTTTGCCGCGCGGTGCAGCGTGGGTTCGTGAATGACGTCGCGGCGGATGGTGATTTCGCCTTCTCCGGCAAGGTCCTTGATGCTGCGGTCCTTCAGGCTGTCGCGCACCGCCTGGCTGACATAGGCTTTCGCCCTCCTCAGGAACCGTTGCCGGTTGACAAGGCTCTTGCCCCCTGGGTTCAGCCTTCTGTCGACTATGTGCATGGTGGCCTAAGCACCTCCATCTGTTTACCCGGCCTGCTTGACCCTTATATACCATTCCACCAGCCGACGGACCTGCCGTTCGGTGTAGCCTCGTTCGATCATCCGCGCGACGAACTCGTCATGCTTACCTGCCGTGTCGCCGTCCTTCTTGGACCCGAAGCTGATGACGGGCAGAAGGTCCTCGACCTGGCTGAACATCCGCTTTTCGATGACTTCGCGGATTTTCTCATAGCTCGTCCAGCTGGGATTGCGTCCGTCGTTGCTGGCCCGCATGCGCAGCGCGAACTTCACCACCTCGTTCCGGAAGTCCTTGGGATTGGCGATCCCGGCGGGCTTTTCGGTCTTGGACAATTCCTGGTTGATGATTTCGCGATCGAGAAGCTGCCCCGTGTCCGGGTCCTTGAAGTCCAGATCCTCGATCCACGCGTCGGCATAAGCGACATAGCGGTCGAACAGGTTCTGGCCATAGTCATTGTAGGATTCGAGATAAGCCTTCTGGATTTCATTGCCGATAAATTCGGCATAGCGCGGCGCAAGCTCGCCCTTGATGAATTCCAGATATTTGGCTTCCACATCGGCGGGGAATTGTTCCTGCCGGACCATCCCTTCCAGCACATACATGAGGTGGACGGGATCGGCGGCTATTTCGCTGCTGTCATGGTTGAAGGTCGCCGACAGCGCCTTGAAGGCGAAGCGGGTCGATGTGCCCGACATACCCTCATCCACACCGGCGGCATCCCGATATTCCTGCATGCTCTTGGCGCGCGGATCGATCTCCCGCAGCATTTCGCCGTCATAGACGCGCATCTTGGAATAGAGATTGCTGTTCTCATGTTCCCGCAACCGCGTGAGGACAGAAAAGCGCGCCAGCATGTCCAGTGTCCCCGGAGCGCAAGGCGCCTTGCTGAGGTCCGATTCCCTCAACAGCTTTTCATAGACATGCCGTTCTTCGGTCGCCTGCAAGCTATAGGGCACCTTGATGACATAGATGCGGTCGATGAAAGCTTCGTTATTCTTGTTATTCTTGAAATTCGACCATTCCGATTCATTGGAATGCGCCATGATGATGCCGTTAAAGGGGATGGCGCCGATATTCTCGGTGCCGATATAATTGCCCTCCTGCGTCGCGGTCAGCAGCGGGTGGAGCATCTTGATCGGCGCCTTGAACATCTCGACGAACTCAAGCATCCCCTGGTTCGCGCGATTAAGGCCGCCCGAATAGCTGTAGGCATCGGGATCATTCTGCGACAGCATCTCCAGCTTGCGGATATCGACCTTGCCGACCAGCGAGCTGATGTCCTGGTTATTCTCATCGCCCGGCTCGGTCTTGGCGATGGCGATCTGCCGCATGCGCGAAGGCATCAGGCGAATGACCTTGAACTGCGAGATGTCGCCGGAAAACTCGTCCAGCCGCTTGCGCGCCCATGGGCTGATCATGCCGGTCAGGCGGCGGCGGGGAATGCTGTAATTTTCCTCGATGAACGCGCCGTGCGTTTCCGCGTCGAACAGGGCCAGCGGGCTTTCGAAGATCGGGCTGATCTCATCCCCGGCCTTTAGCGCATAGATGGGATGCGTTTCCATCAGCGCCTTCAGCCGTTCGGCCAGCGAGGACTTGCCGCCGCCGACCGGGCCGAGCAGATAGAGGATCTGCTTGCGCTCCTCCAGACCCTGGCTGGCATGGCGCAGGAAGCTGACGATATGTTCGATCGTCGCTTCCATGCCGTAGAAATTGGCGAAGCTTTTATATCGGCGGATGGTGCGGTTCATGAAGATCCGCCCGAGCCGCTGATCACGGGACGTGTCTATGATCTCCGGCTCGCCGATCGCCGCCAGCAGGCGCTCCGGTGCTGATGCATGCATCAGAGGATCATTGCGGCACCCCAGCAAATAATCCTCAATCGACATCTCGGCTTGACGCCGTTCGTCAAAATTCCGGGTGAAGCTCGAAAACAGTTCGCTTTTCGTCACTGACGACTCCCGCCGCAGTAGTCATGTTACGATATAATACGCGCGAGCCGGCAAAAATAGTCCTACAAAATTGAATGACTGTAAAAATTATTCCTGACCATCCGGATATTTCACGATAAACTGCCTGCGGGACGCGGGCACCTTGGCGATGCGCGCCTCCCGCCGCGAACTCTGTCGAAGCGAGCGGAGCGAGCCTCCTCGCTCCGCTCGCGACGGCTTACTTCTTGCCGTTTCCGTTGCCCGAGCTTCCATTCCCGGAACTGCCGTTCCCCGAACTCCCGTTGCCGGAGCTGCCATTTCCGGAGCTTCCATTGCCCGAGCTGGTGCCGCCCGTCGTAGTCCCGCCAGTGCTCGTCGTCGTGGTGCCACCTCCGCCGGTGCTGCTACTTCCGCCGGTCGATGAGCCGCTACCAGCACTCGATCCGCCGCTGGATGAGCTTGACGAACTGGTCGAGCTACTCCCTGCGGATGATGCGAACAGGGCTACCTGCTGGTTCATCTGACTGCCTACCGCCTGCCCCAACAGCCAGGTCGCCCCGACCATCCCGCCGCCGATGATGGCCAGCAAAAGCGCGTATTCGGCAGCCGTAGCGCCTCCACGATCGCGCCACAGTCTTGAAGCTGAAAAGATTCCAGGCATGATGCTTCCCCCATTCGCCGATGCGCCTTCCCGGCGCACGACGTCCACACCCGCCTTTGGATATATAGCATAAATGCTATTAACCGCGATGGGCAAAGAAGGGTATAAGAAGGCGACCATTTTTCGCGGTCTTAAGAGCATGGAGAGGTGCGATGACATCCATTCTGCTCCACATTCACGACGATAGCGCCATGGAGAGCCGACTCCAGGCCGCCAGTGACATTGCCCGCGCGCTCGACGCGCATATCCACTGCGTACAGGTCACCTCCATGCCTAACCTTGTCGCCGGGGATCTTTATGGCGGGGCGTCCATCGCCCCCGCGATCATGGCCGAACTGCACCAGATCGATGCGCGCATGCGTGTTAAGGTAGAACAACGGCTGCAACGCGAAGACGTGAATTGGGATTGGCGGCAGGTCGATGGCGACATCGTTCACGGCCTGCTTTCAGCGTCCGCCTTATGCGACTTCATGATCGTGACGCTGCCCGCTGGTCCTCGGCGCGAAATGAGCGATCCTTTGCATCTCGCCGCCGATCTGGCGATGGGCGGCCGCACGCCGGTCCTCGCCGTGCCGGAGGACGCACGGGGCATGATGATCAAGGGCCGGGCGCTCGTCGCCTGGGAAGGATCGCGCGAGGCATCGGCGGCGCTCCGTCTGGCCGTACCGCTGCTGAAGCATGCCGCAGAAGTGGATGTGGTGACCGTTGAGGAGGCGGGCAAATACCCCTTCCCCGCGACCGATGCGCCCGAATATCTCTCCCGCCATGGCGTCAAGACGCAATTCCACACATGGCCGCAGGATGGCCGCACCGTAGAGGCGACACTGAAAGCCGCGATCAATGTGCTGAAGCCCGACTGGATGGTGATGGGCGCATTCGGGCACAGCCGCTGGCGCGAACTCGTCTTCGGGGGCGTGACCCGCACGATGCTGCGCGAGGCGCATGTTCCGCTGTTGCTGGCGCACTGACGAGGCCGCAGCGAAGCTCCGATCCGGAGAGATTGCGCCAAATTGAACCTTTCGCGCGGTCGATCACGCGCAAAAAAGCCCTTGCGCGCGCGGCGCCACGCAAATGCCGGGCGAAGAAGTTAACGCCGGGCAATCTTTACCCCTCCGGTCCCATCAAATCGGCGGCATCTCCAGTCCCCTCGGCCGCCGATAAAGCATAGATTCCCCGAAGCTACAGGGTCTTGCCTCGATGCGGGGCGATTTGCGTGGACGCAAGATCAAGGGGGGAATTGATGCAGTTGGGGTGGAAAGCCAGGATCATGATGGTTGCAGGCATGGTTGCCGCCATGCTGTTCCTGCTGCTGGGCGTTCGCGAAATGCAGCGGTCATCAGCCGCGACGGTCCCACCGATCCGGTCGGCAGCGGACAGTCGATCCCCCCAACCCGTCGTCCTTGCATCCGCCGCCCGCCCGATCCGGACGGGCGAGACAATCACCGCCGCCATGATCCGCAATGCGATAGCTGACCCCTCTCGCCATCCCGCCGCCGCCACGCCAGCCGAATTGATCGGCAAGGTCGCCACTCGCGCCATTGCCGCAGGCGCGCTCATCCCCCGGGACGCGGTCGGCGGCGAGGAAAAGCTCGCGATCCGCGTGCCGGTCGGCATGCGGGCGATCAGCATCGACACCACGGCCGAAATCGCGGTGGCGGGCCTCCTCCGCCCCGGCGACCGCGTGGACGTGCAGGTCGTCTATCCCGGCGCCGACGCCATCAGCGGCGCGCGCGGCGAAGGCCGCAGCCGAGCCCAGACATTGCTTCAGATGGTTCAGGTGCTCGCCGTGGGCGACGCCGTCCTCGGCACCTGT
>CAMPIM010000101.1 GCA_946886365.1 uncultured Novosphingobium sp. | reverse complement strand
GACTTCACCACCTGCGGCAGGAACATCTTGCCCGCGCCGAACAGGTCGCCCACGACATTCATGCCGTCCATCAACGGCCCTTCGATCACCTCGATCGGCTTCACGGCGGCAAGGCGGGCCTCCTCCGTATCCTCGACCACATACATGTCGATGCCCTTGACCAGCGCATGCTCCAGCCGCTTGGCGACCGGCCAGCCGCGCCATTCCTCGGCCGCCTTTTCGGACGCAGCATCCTTGCCCTTGAAGCTTTCGGCCAGTTCCACCAGCCGATCGCCCGCCTCGGGATCGCTGTTCAGCAGCACATCCTCGCACGCCTTGCGCAGCGCCGGGTCGATGGCGTCATAGACGTCCAACTGCCCCGCATTGACGATCGCCATGTCCAGACCCGCCGGAATGGCGTGGTAGAGGAACACGCTGTGCATCGCCCGCCGCACCGGCTCATTGCCGCGGAAGGAAAAGCTGAAGTTCGAAAGGCCGCCAGAAATATGGACATGCGGGCAGCGCTTCTTGATCTCGCGGCAGGCCTCGATGAAGTCGACGCCGTAATTATTATGCTCCTCGATCCCCGTTGCCACCGCGAAAATATTGGGGTCGAAGATGATGTCCTCCGGCGGAAAGCCGATCGACATCAACAACTTGTAAGCGCGCTCGCAAATTTCGACCTTGCGCGCCTGCGTATCCGCCTGCCCCGTCTCGTCGAAGGCCATGACGACTACCGCCGCGCCATAGGCCATGCAAAGCCGCGCATGATGCAGGAAAGCCTCCTCGCCCTCCTTCATGCTGATCGAGTTCACGATCGGCTTGCCCGAAACGCATTTCAGCCCCGCCTCGATCACTTCCCATTTGGAGCTGTCGATCATCACCGGCACGCGACTGATATCCGGTTCGGACGTCATGAGCTTCAGGAAGGTCGTCATCGCCTCCACGGCGTCGAGCAGCCCCTCGTCCATGTTCACATCGACGATCTGCGCGCCATTCTCCACCTGATCGCGGGCGATATCGATGGCGGCGGCATAGTCGCCCGCCATGATCAGCTTCTTGAACTTGGCGGAGCCCGTGACGTTGGTGCGCTCACCGATGTTGACGAAAGTGGCGGTCGATTGGGTCATTTTCTGAACCTTCTCCCTCTCCCCTTCAGGGGAGAGGGCCGGGGAGAGGGGAATGCGAGGAGAGGCCGCCTTTACAGGCCCCTCTCCCTAACCCTCTCCCCTAAAGGAGAGAGGGAATTTTGATCTACGCCGCGATATGCATGGGCTCCAGCCCGGCAAGCCGCGTCACCACCGGCAGTTCCGGCACCTGACGCGGCTTATGCCCCGCCAGCGCCTTCGCCACCGCACCAATATGCGCAGGCGTCGTGCCACAGCAGCCGCCGACCATATTGACCAAGCCCTCATCCACCCACTGGCGGATCAGGCTCGCCGTCGTCTCCGGCAGCTCATCATATTGCCCCAGCTCATTGGGCAGGCCCGCATTGGGATAGGCCAAAATCAGCGTGTCGGCATTCTTCGCCAGCTCGGAGAGATAAGGCCGCAGCAAATCCGCCCCGAAAGCGCAATTCACCCCGATGGTCAGCGGCTTCAAATGCCGCAGCGAATACCAGAAGGCGTTGATAGTATGCCCCGACAGGTTCCGCCCCGACATATCCGTAATCGTAAAGCTCAGCATCAACGGCACCGGCCGTCCCGCCGCCGCTTCAGCCTCCCGTGCCGCCATGCCCGCCGCCTTGGCGTTCAACGTATCGAAGCAGGTCTCGACCAGCAGGAAATCCACCCCGCCCTCGATCAACGCATCGCACTGCTCGCGATAGTCGGCCTTCAGCGTGTCATAATCGACCTCCCGATAGGCCGGATCATTGACGTCGGGCGATATCGACAAAGTCTTGTTCGTCGGCCCGATCGAACCGGCAACAAAGCGCGGACGTCCATCCTTCGCCGTCGCCGCCTCGCACGCCCGACGCGCGATCTGCGCTGCGGCAATGTTAATCTCCCGCACCAGATGCTCGCAGCCATAATCGGCCATAGCGATCTTGGTGGACGAGAAGGTGTTCGTCTCGATCATGTCCGCGCCCGCGTCGAGATAGGCAGTGTGAATACCCTCGACGATGTCAGGCCGGGTCAGACACAGAAGATCGTTATTCCCCTTCTGATCCTTCGCCAGATCCAGCGACCCGCGATAATCCGCCTCGGTCAGCCCATGTTTCTGGATCGACGTGCCGTAACCGCCGTCGAATATCATGATCTTCTCCGCTGCTACGGCGCGGAAGCGTTCCTCGGCGGTCATGCCGTTTTCTCCAAAGCAGCGGGCCTCAAACCAAGCAAATGGCAGATCGCATAGCTCAGTTCCGCCCGGTTGAGCGTATAGAAATGAAAGTCTCGCACCCCGCCCGCGTACAGCTTGCGGCACAATTCAGCCGCCAGCGTCGCGGACACCAGTTGCCGCGCCGCTGGCAGATCGTCCAGCCCCTCGAACAGCTTGCCCATCCAGCCCGGCACGTCAGTGTTGCACATCGCCGACATGCGCTGAACAGCCGCGAAATTGCTCACCGGCATGATGCCCGGAATGATGTCCGCTGTAATGCCAGCAGCCGCCACCGTGTCACGAAAGCGGAAGAAGGTTTCCGGTTCAAAGAAGAATTGCGTGATCGCTCGGCTAGCACCCGCGTCCAGCTTGCGCTTTAAATTGTCGATGTCGCTTTGCGCGCAGGACGCGTCAGGGTGCGTTTCGGGATAAGCGGCCACCGAAATCTCGAACGGGTGACGCTTGCGCAAGCCTTCGACCAGCTCGGCCGCGCCCTTATACCCTTCAGGATGCGGCTGAAACTTCGTGCCCGCTTCCGGCGGATCACCGCGCAGGGCAACGATATGGCGCACACCCGCTTCCCAATAAGCGTCCACCACCTCGTCGATCTCGGCCTTGCTCGCCGCGACACAGGTCAGGTGCGCGGCAGCCAACAAGGGCGTTTCCTTCGCGATCCGCGCCACCGTGTTGTGCGTCCGCTCCCGCGTAGATCCGCCAGCGCCATAAGTCACCGACACGAACTTGGGCGCGAGCGGCGTCAACGTCTCGATCGCCAACCACAACTGCTCTTCCATCTTCTCCGTCTTGGGCGGGAAGAATTCGAAGCTCACATTCAGATCGCCCGCCAGATCGGCGTAGAGCGGCGCTTGCCAAGCCCGCGCGGCCTCTTCGACGGATGGAAAGCTCAGGGTCATAGGGAAATTCGTCCTTCGATAGGCAGGATACGCGCGCCCCGGCGGCGGCCCAGCCATAATACTACCGTCAATTCCTGGCCGGGCAGCACCTCCACCCGTTCCAGCTCCAAACCTGCGTCCGCAAACCAGCTTTCGATCTGCGCGTCCGAAAAGCCAAGCCGCGCATGTTGATCGCGCAGTCGCAACTCTTCCCGTTCATGCGCCGCGAAATCGGCGATCAGCACCCGGCCACCAGCCCCGGTGACGCGCGCCGCTTCCGCAATCACCGCTTCGGGCGCCTGCGCATAATGCAGAACCTGATGCAGAACCACGGTGTCCACGCTGCCCGGCTCCAGCGGCAGCGCCCCGAAATCGCCCAGCACCAACGCATATTTGTCGCCTGCATCGGCAGGCAGCTTGGCCCGCGCCAGCCGCAACATATCGGGGCTGCGGTCAAGCGCCGTAACCTGACCCGCCGAGCGCCCGAACAACTCAATCATCCTGCCCGTACCCGTGCCGATATCGAGCAGATGACCGATGGATTCAGCACTCAAAAGCGCGGTCATGGCCGCTTCGACATCCACATCGGGCACATGCAGCGACCGGATCGCGTCCCATTCCTCGGCATGTTCCGCAAAATAGCTTTCCGCCGCCCGTGACCGATCCGCACGAACCGCCGCCAGCCTGGCAAGGTCGGCCTTCTGCCACAAATCTTCGCTTTCCGACGGCACCAGCTGATCGAACAGCGTCAGGAAGGGCGCCATGGCCTCGCCCCTGACCAGCCGCAGGAAAACCCAATTGCCTTCCTTGCGCCGTTCGACCAGACCCGCCTCCGCAAGGATACGGACATGGCGGGACACGCGCGGCTGGCTCTGCCCCACGACCTGCGCGATCTCACCGACCGCAAGCTCCATGGCGCGCAGAAGATAGATGATACGCAGCCGCGTCGGATCGCCAAGGGCGCGAAAGATGTCGAGTGCGGCGCTCATGGGCACATCATATAAAGAAATCTTTATATACGTCAATGGGCCTGCTGCCCTTCAAACAGGCCATGGAAGTGGAAGCCCGGAAATTGGCGAGTCGCACTATGGGGATTGCCTTGAGTGATCCAAGGCATTACGAATCGGCCCCGCAGGCGCAATGGGGGGTGAACTTTTCTCCGAGAGTGGTCTGCGACGTTTTTATCTCTGAGAGGGGTTTGCCCATGTCCAAGTCGATTGCTCTTTCGCTCGTTCTCGCCGCTTCGCTCGGCCTCGCCGCTTGCTCGAAGGGCGAAGACAATGCCGCCAATGCTTCGGCCAATGCTGCTGAGAACGCTTCGAATGCTGCTGACAACGCCATGAACGCTGCCGAGAATGCTGCTTCGAACGCCAGCAACGCTGCATCGAACGCTGCCGCGAACGCGATGTAATTTCCCTTCTCGGGATTTTTGGAAACAGGGCCGCCCGGCAACGGAGCGGCCCTTTTCTTTTGGGCCGCGCGATTGCAATGAAAAGGGCTGCCCTTTTGGGGCAGCCCTCCTCTATCCAGCATCGGGTGACTGATCAGCAGTCCCGATCGATCGCCCGGCCAGCCAGCGCACCCACGCCCGCACCGACAATCGCGCCCGTGGTGCCGTCACCCCGGCGGCCGTAGCGGCCACTGCCCTTACCGATTTCATTGCCCAATAGGCCACCGGCGATCGCACCTATGATCGTGCCGCCCGTGCCATTGTCCCGGCAGCGATAGCCGCCGCGATAGCCACGATAATAATTGTCGCGATAGTAGCGGTCGCCACGATAGCCGCGATAATAGTCACCCCGGTATCCGCGATAGCCCCGATCGCCGCGATAATAGTCGCCGCGATCATAACGGCCCCAGCCGTCACGGGCCTGCGCAGGCGCTGCGGTTACGGCCAAGGAAGCAACGCCCATTGCCAGCGCGGCCCCCATATTGATCAGAAACTTGGTCTTCATGGCGTGCTCCTCAATCATGTCGTTACCGACTCCGGCGCGTCTCCGCCGCCCCATCGATTGCACCCCTTTTGGCCGATTCGCATTGAGCCAAGCCTGAATGGGCGTGTCAGCCACCGTTCAGATAAAAAAGCACCGTCCCCAGCCGGTTGCCGCTCATCAAGAGCGGACCTGAACGCTCATCACCGCAATGGAAAAACTGGTCCCTGTCCCGCAGGCGAACAGCATATATGAACAATCAGCCGTTGGTCCGGCAGGCGGGATTGCCTATGGCGGGGCGATGCGCCGTATCCTGATCGTCCTGCTGCTCGCGATCCTGCTTTTGCCGGCGCCGCACAAGAACAAGCCTGAACTATTTGGGCCTGGTCCACTACTCGTTACCGCGCGCGCCCTGCCCCTAAACGCGTCCGATCCGGCTGTTCAAAGCATCGGCGCTCTCGATTATCTGGGAGGCTGGCAACTCAGCAGCCCCCACCATGGATTTGGCGGCATCTCATCCCTGCTGGTCGATCGACAGGGACAGGTTCTGGCGCTGAGCGATTCCGGCACTCTGATGGGTTTCGCGGTCAGACCTGCAATCGACAACCGCCATCCCTTCATCGCGCCCCTGCCAATCAGGGCGCAGGACGAATCCCAGCCATGGTGGGCGTGGGATTCAGAGGCGATGGCGCATGATCCGGAATCGGATCGCTACTGGGTCGGCTTTGAGATGCTTCAGCGCATCTGCCGCTACGCCCCCGGCTTTTCGCGCGTCGAAACGTGCCGCACCTGGCCTGAGATAGAGGCCTGGCCGGAAACGGGCTCGATCGAATCCATGGCGCGCCTACCCGACGGGCGCTTCCTCGTGATCGCGGAAATGGGAATGACGGCGGATGGAAGCCATGACACGCTGCTCTTTGCCGGCGATCCGGCGGAGCCAAGCACCGCATCGCCCATGCACCTTCGCTATGTAGCGCCACGGGGCTATCGTCCGACGGATGCCGTCGCTCTGGATGACCGTCACATCCTGGTGCTCAATCGCCGCGTGACGCTGCGCGATCTGTTCACGGCCACTCTGGCCCTCATAGAGCTGCCATCTCATCCGAAATCCGGCGATCGGTTGACCGCTCGCACGATCGCCCGTCTTGCTCCGCCCCTGCTGGCGGATAACTTCGAAGGACTGGCTATCACGCGCGAGGCTGAGCGCACTATCGTGTGGATCGTGTCAGACGATAATCATGAATTTTTTCAGCGCACCCTGCTGCTGAAATTCGCGCTGCGCGGGGCGCCCCGCGACCGTTGAGAAAAAAGCGGTATCAGGCAGCGCCGCACATGCGGGAATGATGCGCGGGCGCATCCTCCCGGCACGCAAAAAAGCGGCCCGTTACCAGGCCGCTTCTTAAAGCCGAAACGAATCGAACCGAATCAGGCGGCCGGAGCAGCCTGCTTCTTGACGATGTCGCGCTTCAGACGGCGCGCCTTCAGCGACAGCTTGTCGTCGTTGGTCTTCAGCAGCCAGTTGTCCAGCCCGCCATTATGTTCAACCGAACGCAGGCCATGCGTCGACACGCGCAGCTTGACGGTGGTTTCCAGCGTTTCGGAAATCAGCGACACATTCTGCAAGTTGGGCAGGAACACGCGCTTCGTCTTGTTATTGGCGTGGGAAACATTGTGACCCACCTGGCGGCCCTTGCCGGTCAGCTCGCAAATGCGCGACATAGTCAATCAACCTTGTAGTTCATGTTCGTTCGGAAAGCGGCGCCAGTAGCGGGATTCCGGAAAGCCGTCAACCCGCCCACCGGCCAGATCGGATCGCTTTCGCAACCCTTTCCATGGCTCGGACGTTTGCAGCCGATAGACGAAAGGAGGGAGCAATGCGACTCATTGGTGGCTTGTTGGTGATTGTTTTGCTGGTGCTGGCCGCTGGCATCGCGACCGGCTTCATCGACCTGCAAAAGACGCAGGAGGGCAGCCTGCCCAAAATCGCCGTGGAAGGCGGGCAAATGCCGAAGTTCCAGGCCGACGTGGCCAAGGTCGAAGTAGGCACGCGGAACGAAACCGTCGAAGTGCCGACCGTCGATGTGAAGAAGCCCTGATCATTTCGTAGACGATAGCTATGCTGTAAGGGCTGGCGGATGGCACCGCCCTTTCCGCTTCCCGAACCCATGCGCCGCGCGCTCGAACTCGCACGCGCGGCAGAACTTGCGGGTGAGGTGCCGATCGGCGCCGTCGTCACGCTCGACGGGAGGATCGTTGGCGAAGGAGAAAATCGCAACCGGCGCGATTGCGACCCTACCGCCCATGCCGAAATCGTCGCGCTTCGAGCTGCGGCGGAACGGCTGGGCGATTTCCGCCTGACCGGCTGCGACCTTTGGGTGACGCTGGAACCCTGCCCGATGTGCGCGGGTGCCATATCCCACGCGCGCATCGCCCGGCTATATTATGGCGCTGCCGACCCCAAAGGCGGAGCGGTCGAGCAAGGCCCCCGACTTTTCACGCAGCCCCAATGCCTGCACCGCCCTGAAGTCTATGGCGGACTGGGCGAAGCGGAAGCGTCAGCGCTGCTGCGTGACTTTTTCGCTGCCCGCCGCTGAATAATCGATGCGATAGAGGGTGTAGGGCAAGGCGAAGCCGCTCTTCAACGCCTCGGGATGCAGCCAGCCGGGAACATCGCCCCGCATCAACCCCGCATAAAAGCCGCGAGGGCTGCGGGATTGGTAAACCGTCCCTTCCGGAAAGCCGGGGCAGATCAGCAGGTAGGTCGCATGATGCCGCGCGGCGATCGGCCGGAACCCGTCCGACGATCCGTCGAAGGCATGATGCAGGTCCAGGATAACCTTGCCATTGCGATGATAGGGACCCGCGATCGCGCTATGATGCGTGGTCGCGATCAGGCGCGGCCCCAGGTCCACCATCGTGAAAATGGTAGCGGAAGGAAGCTGGTTCAGCACCTCCAGCGCGGGCAGCGATCGGCAGCGGCCATTGGCCTTGCTGATTGACTGTAGTCGAGCCTTCGCCGCCGGGCGTTGTACTTTGGGCTTTTCACCGGTCACGGCTGCCCAGAGCTGGTTGATCTGCGGATAAAGCGGCGTCGCGAACGCTGCCACGGCGAGCAGCGCGGCTCCGATGATGCCGAACACACGCGCAAGAGGCCTGCCGAAGAAGACAAGTTGAAGCACCCGATGCGCCGCCCACGCCGCCGCCGGGATGGCGAGCAGCTGCGCCGCTGGTCCGGCTCGCAACTGCCAAAAGAGAAGCGCCGTCGAGAATAGCATCATCAGCCCGACCGTCGCCGAGGCCCACAGCCGATCGCTATCGCGCCGCGACTCCCAAAGCGCCCAGATCAGGCCGAACAGCCCCGCTACCGGAATGGCCATCAGCGGCACGATCAGGCTCCACGCCTGAACCGTGATCGGCTTGGCCTCACGAATATTGGCGAGCCACAGCCGCTCCAGCTCCGGCGAAATCTGATAGGCGCCCGTCAGGCATTGTGGCCAATTGAGCCATGCAAAGGCCGCGACGGCGCCCCCCACCAGCACGCCTGCGCCCAGCCGGGCCTGCCAGCTGCGTAGTGGCAGCAGCGCCAGCAGCGTCATGCCCGCGCCCACTGCCCCGAATATGGCGACCCAGATAGGCGAGATAGCGTCGCACACCATCTGCCGGTTTGCGTAGCTTGCAAACAGCAGGAACAGGATGGAAACCGAGCCAGCAAGGCTCAGCGCATAAGGCAGCATCCGCCTTGCCGCGCCTTCCTTGAATACCCAACGAAGCGCGATCAGCGCCCCACCCGCCGCCAGATAGACGATCATCTCCATGCCGATGGTAATCGACAGCGCGCTGCTCACGCCCGCCACGATGCCGCCGCGCAGCCAGTTTCGGTCGATCAGCCCCGCGAGCATCAGTACCGTCAGGGCCAGCTGCCACCCATGATGGTCGATCCGCATCGGCAGGAACATGCTGATGCCCATCTGCGCCGCGAAGGGGGCCAGGGCGGCCAGTATCCAGCCATTGCCGCCAGCGAGGCGGCGCGCAATGAAACCCAGCCCCAGCATCAGCGGCAACAAAGGGATCATCGGCGCAATCGCGCAGGCCAGCCGATCCGCCAGCCCCTGCTCCAGAAACGCGCGGAAGAACAGCATCAGCGCCGCGATCGGCAGATCGACCAGCCGCGACCAGTGGATGTTGAACCCGGCAGGCGGGTCCAGCCGATATTGCCTCAGATCGTACCAGCCCTGCCCCGCCAGCCAGTCCTTGACCTGCAAATACCGCATATTGTCGTCGGTATCGTTGAGCGTCAGCCAATGGATGGCGGGCCAGCGCGAATAGAGCAGCCAGGTCACAGCCGCGACCCACATCAGGAAGGTCAGCCATTTCCAGTGCACCTGCGCCCATGCAGACGTCCAGACCAGGGCGCGCCGGGATCTTTCCCGCAGGGTGAAGCCGCTTTGCAAGTTCATGGCCGGTGGATTAGAGCGTTCGCATCAAATCGCAACGGGGCCTTCATGAAATTGCTGTCACGTCTGACGCCGGAACGGCAGGCCCTGTTCTGGCAGATCATGCGATATGGCCTCAGCGGCCTGTTCATCACAGCCTGCCAGGCCACCATCTACTGGACGCTCGCGGCTCTGGCCGGATGGCATCCGCAGCTTGCCAACACGACCGGTTATGTGGCGGCGGTGATGATCGGTTATGTCACCCACAGCCTCTTCACCTTCCGTGATCAGGATAGCGACGGAAATCATGCCGCGCGCGGCGTCAAGTTCGTGGCCGTGTCACTATTGAGCTATGCGCTGAATGCGCTCTGGGTCTTCCTCTGCGTCACCCATATGCAATGGCCGGAATGGTCGCCCATCCCGGCCATGATATTCGTGACGCCAGCCGTGGTGTTCGGCCTCAACCGCCAATGGGTGTTCCGCTAGGCGCGCCTCAATGGACGAAGCGGGCCACCACATCCCTGTACGACCGGCTGACCTTCACCTGAGCGCCTGATTCCAGCACCAGGAAGCATTCGCCGTTGGTGTGCGGCTTCACCTGCCGCACTTGGCTGAGGTTCACGATGGTCGACCGATGCACCCGCTGGAAATTGCGCGGGTCGAGCCGCTTCTCCAGATCCTTCATCGTCTCGCGCAGGATGAGCGAATTATCCGCCGTATAGATGCACATATAATCGCCCGCAGCGTCAATACGCTCGATCGAATCGACATCGACGCGGAAAATCTGCCCCCGGTCCTTGATGTTGATAAGCTTCTCGAAGCGGTTCGACGACGGCGCCTCTTCATCCGCGTTGAAATCGTTCATCGCGTCAGGAGCGACCTCCGCCAGCACCTCGCGCAGCTTCTCCGCTTCCTGCACCTGCTTCTTCTCGGACAAACGCTGACGCACGCGGTCGAGCGCGTCGGCAAGGCGCCCTTCATCGACCGGCTTCATGAGGTAATCCACCGCCTGCGCCTCAAAAGCGCGAATCGCATGATCGCTATAAGCGGTGCAGAAGATGAACAGCGGCGGCTCGACTTCCATCAGGCCCTGAACGACAGAAAAGCCATCAAATCCCGGCATCTGAATGTCGAGGAACACAAGGTCGGGTTTATGCGTCTTTATGGCGCGGATGGCTTCACGGCCATTCGAGCAGGTTTCAACAATTTCGACATCCTCATGCGCTTCCAGACGGAGCTTGAGGCCTTGAATAGCCAGGCTTTCGTCATCGACGAGGATTGTTCTGATGGTCATGCGGCCACTTTCGATGGTTCATCCAGATTAAGCGGCATTTCGATATGGACCGAAAAGCCGCTTGGCGTGGAACGCGTTTCAAAGCTCTGTCGTTCCCCGAACGCTTGAATCAGGCGATCGCGGATATTCGCCAGGCCAACGCCTGTCCCCTCGCTCATTGGGATGTTCGGGCGAGTGAACCCCTCGTTCAATCCCGGGCCGCTATCCGATACGACGATCCGGACATTTTCACCGGCAGGCTGCGCCGTGATGGAGATTTCGGCGCCTTCTTCCTTGGGGGTGACCGCATATTTGATGGCATTTTCCACCAGCGGCTGGAGCAGCAGGGAAGGCAATCGCGACTGCGCGACGGCCGGATCGATGTTGAATACCGGCCGCAGGCGGTCCTCGAACCGCATCTTCTCAATCTCCAGATAGAGTTTGAGCGTTTCGACCTCCTGCTCGATCGTCACTTGCGCCGTGGGTTCATTGATCAGGGTATAGCGCAAAAAGGATGACAGGCGTGAGAGCATCGCGTTGGCGCGATCCGTCTGCTTCAAAAGCACCAGCGTCGATATGCTGTTCAGCGTATTGAACAGGAAATGAGGGTTGAGCTGATAGCGCAGCATGGCGAGTTGCGCGCTGGACGCCTGATTTTCCAGATGCAGCAGCTGGTCCGCCTGCTCCTCCACCTGAAGGTAGAAGTTGATGGCATAGTAAAGCGCCGACCAGGCACCCAGCAGCGTTATGCTGAGATAAAAGGCGCCAAGGAAGAGTTGCAGCCCCGCCGTTTCGCTCGCCCGGTTCTGGGTCGAAAAAACCCAGGCGTCGATAAAGGCGACCAGACCCGCCGCCATCACCACGGTAACGATCGATGCGCCCCAGGTGATGATCGGCCGCTGCCTTTGCAGAAATCGGAAGATGACCGCGATCAGCAGGGTCACCGAATAGCCCGACACGGTGGAAATCATCACCGGGATCAGGCTGGATAGCGGCTGCCCATTGGCGATAGTGGACGACCCGCGCAGCAGGAACGCTCCCGCCCATCCGACGGATTGCAGGTTCCAGAAAGCGCGGTTCTTGTCAGCGAAAAAAGGCTGAGGCTGAATAGGTTGAACAGACATCGCCGCCAGCCTAGGCGAATTCAGGTTCAGGGTGAAGCCACCCACGTTACGCCGCCGTAGCAGCTTCCTGATCCATCGGCGTGACCTCGTCGGGGCAAAGCCAGACAAGGTCCTTCAACTCCAACGACCGGCCGTCGTGGGCCTGAATGGTCACCCGGCGGATGGGCTGACCGTCACGCTTGTCCGCCAGCACCTGACAAGACGGCGATCCACATCCCCATTTCTCGCCCCATTGACGTAATGCGATCATGACCGGGGCGAGTTCCTGCCCCTTTTCCGTCAAGCGATACTCGATCTTGCGCCGGTCGCACTGCATCGGCTGACGTAGCATGATCCCATTCTCGACCAGCCGCGAAAGCCGGTTTGCCAGAATGTTGCGCGCAATGCCGAGCGACGACTGAAAATCCTCAAAATGCCGGATGCCCGACAAGGCGCCGCGCAGGATGAGAAACGACCAGCGCTCGCCCATCGCTTCCAGCGCGCTCGGGAGCGCGCACTGTTCCAGGTCCTGCGCCAGATTATGTTTCATCGTCCGTCTAGATAGCTCAAAGCCACAGCCCATGCAAAAGAGCAGCCATTTTGTCCAAAGATGGGATTTTTTTGTTGCACAGCAAGATGCTTCCCGGACAATCGGGTCACGATGCTGCGTCAATATGAACTTGTTGAACGGGTGAAGCGCTACGATCCGGATGCGGACGAGGCGATGATCAACCGCGCCTATGTCTTTTCCGTCCAGAAACACGGGTCACAGAAGCGCGCCAGCGGTGACCCCTATTTCAGCCACCCGATTGAAGTGGCGGGCATTCTTACTGACTTCGGCCTGGACGACCAGACGATCGTGACCGCGCTGCTGCACGATACGATAGAGGACACGCTCGTCACCTATGACGAGATTGAGAGCGCGTTCGGCAAGGACGTCGC
>CAMPIM010000100.1 GCA_946886365.1 uncultured Novosphingobium sp. | reverse complement strand
TCCCCAACCCTCTCCCCTGAAGGGGAGAGGGAGTCAGGTTGATCTCAAAAGGGTAAGGCGTGCCTTGCCTACGTCTCGAGTTGTGTCCACGACAAAACCCTTGACCTCCACATCTTCGCGGCGGTCGGTTTCGATGCTGATCCAGGTCGCGGGGCCGGTCCAGCCCAGACGGCTCAACTTGTCGAGAGCTACGACGCCTGCACCGCTATTATAGGGCGGGTCCATGAAAATGAGGTCCAGCGGTTTCGGCGCTGGCCCCAGTGAGAGCACGCTACTCTGCCGAATGTCGGGCCGGATGCCGAGCTTGTCGCCATTGGCGCGGATCACGTTCAGAGCCGCCTGATCCTGTTCGACGAAGAGGCAGCTAGCCGCGCCACGGGACAGGGCTTCAAAGCCCAAGGCGCCCGATCCTGCGAAGAAATCGCCGACGGCCAGCCCCTCGAATGATCCGATGCGGCTCACGAGCATGGAAAAGAGCGTTTCGCGCGTACGGTCGGCCGTGGGGCGAGTGGCGTCGCCCTTGGGAGCTGCCAACGTGCGGCCTCGCCATTGGCCTGCGATGATTCTCATGATTGGCGTCCGTGCAGAAGGAAAGCCCTAGAGACAAGCGCAGGGCGAACGGGTTTAGCTTCAGGATTTAGGCGTCTTCAAGCTTTTGCGGAAGACGATGAGGTCGTGCTGGCGCACTTCCTCCACCGCGCCCGACGCGAGTTCGCCGAGATGGAAGGGGCCATAGCTGGTGCGGATGAGGCGGCTCACCTGTAGGCCCAGATGCTCCAGAACGCGCCGCACTTCGCGGTTCTTACCCTCCGTCAGGGTCATTTCGATCCACTGGTTACGACCGGTGCGGCGTTCCAAATTGGCCTCGATCTGGCCATAGCGAATGCCGTCAATCTCTATGCCCATAAACAGGTCTTCAAGCTGGGCCTGGCTGATTTCGCCAAAGGCGCGGGCGCGATAGGTGCGCGGTACGCCGGTCGCGGGCAATTCCATCTGCCGTTTGAATTCGCCATCGGTGGTAAGGAGCAGCAGCCCCTCCGTGGTCATGTCCAGACGACCGATCGGCATGAGGCGGGGCAGATCGGCGGGCAAGCGGTCGTAGATGGTAGGGCGGCCGCGCGGATCGCGCTCGGTCGTCAAATAGCCTGAAGGCTTGTGAAACAGGAAGAGACGAGCGGGAGCGGGCTGCGCCACCGGGTTGCCATCCACCGCCACGCCATTGAGCGAGGTCAGCAGGGTCGCGGGCGTCGAGATCAGTTGGCCATCGAGAGTGACCCGGCCTTCCTCGATCATCCGTTCCACTTCCCGGCGCGAGGCTACTCCGGCGCGGGCAAGCAGTTTGGCGATGCGTTGCGGTTCATTCGTGCCGCTGGCGGCAGCGGCCATGCGCGCCGGATGGGGATTTGCGGGCTTGGCTGGAGCAGCGTTTCTTTTCTTGAAAGGGGGGCGAGCAGGGCGCGACGAACCGGCGGGCTTGCCGTCCGTGGGACGCCGAGGGCCGCCCGGTCCTGCCCTGCGCGGCGGTGCTGATTTTTTCGGCGGCTCCACGCTCGGTTCCTTTTAACGAAGCGACGGCATTCCCATATCGGAGATGCCGGGAAAATGACGAATAGTGCCGTCCTGTCGCCGAGTGCGCAGGATCGGCCGCAACTCCCTTAAGGGGTCGCGCGTTTGATCGGGTGCATGGCGCATATGGGGCGGATCGGCAAATGTTTTTCGGGCTAGTCAAAGGGGACTCGAAGCCACGGCAGCAGGCACAGGCCATCATCAGCGTGCTGGTGGTGGAAGATGAGCCTTTGGTCGCCTTTGACAATGAGCATGTGCTGGAACAGGCTGGCTACCGCGTGGCCGCAACGGTCGAGGATTATGACCATGCGATCAGCGTCATTGAGCAGGATGAGGTCGATCTGGTGATCGCCGATATCACCTTGCATGGTGACAAGACGGGCATCGATGTGGCGCGTCATGCCTATGCGAAGGGGCTGGCGGTGCTGTTCGTCAGCGGTGCCTGTCCGATTGATGCGCATGAGATGGCGGTAGGGTGTCTGGCGAAACCTTATTTGCCGCGTGATCTGCTGGCTTCGATCGGGGTGATTGAGGCGGTGCTGCGTGGTGGGGATCTGCCGCGCGTGCCGCGTGGGTTGCATTTGTTTGATCGGGTGGGGTGAGGTTGGTGCGGTTGGGTCGTCGGTTGTTTGTCTGAACTGACTTTACAACGCGGGTGTTGGTATTTGCATCTGGTATGCGTCATCCTAGCTGAAGCTGGATTTTGTGAGGCTTGGCCGAGCGCCATCGACCGAGATGCCAGCTTGCGCTGGCATGACGAGATTGGGAGATTGGGGACGGTTGCTAACGATAAGTGGCAGCATTCCTCGCTCGAATGACCTCTCCAGATAGCTGCCATCCATTCAAGTAGCACTCCATCGGGGAGGTGAACGTCAGGCTTGCTGTTGCGAGGACTCATTAATCATGCCCAGCTGTTTCATCTGGTCGCGTAGCATCTCGATGCGAGTGATCACCTGATCGTCCGCCTTGTAAATTGCTGACATGCATTGATTAACGTCCGCACAAACTTGATCACGCCCTTCAGAAGTTTTCAGAGAAACGGAATAACGAGCAAAGAAATGATGGGTTAATGTATTGCGAGCATTAACTGCCGCCTCAAGCATAGCTGCCACCTCTTCATCGAAATCGGTCAATTCCCGTAGTTTTCCAAGAAGCCACCCAAGGTTGTCTTTGTCGAGACGGTCTATGTAGGCTTGAGCTTCATCTCTGCTCTTGAAGGGCTTACCGATCAGAGTGCGTGTAGCAATCAAGAGCGTGATCATGGATGTTTCGAACATCTGCGCTTTGAAGGCAGCTCTTCCGAAACGCTCGAATGTTTGTGCTTCCGTTGCCATGGCTCTCCTATGACCGAGTAAAGAGAAGGTAGCTAGTAAGTTCACCCTAGAACATTGAGTTGCAACAATACGCCTCAGAACTGTGCCGCCCGAGACCCGACTATCCGCTGTCCACCCAAGAAGGCCATTCACTTCCGCAAGCGGGAGAGGGCTAGGAGTGGGTGCAAGCCTTCTCGTGAGCCGGTCATATGGTCGGGGCGAGTTATGCTTGTTTCTCCGATGATTGGCCATATGGTGGCGCGATAAGCATCTTGGGGGCGCACCTTTTTCATGACTGACATTGCCGTGGGCACCCGAAGCTGGCTGGATGCAGTGAAGCCCTATGTCGAGAAAGCGCCGCTGGCTGCGCTGTTTCTGGGGATTTCGTCGGGCTTTCCCTTTGCGATGATCGGCGCCAACCTGGCATCGCGCCTTGCGCAGGACGGGATCGACAAGAAGAGCGTTACGGCGTTCAGCCTGGTGTTGCTCGCCTATAATCTCAAATGGCTGTGGGCCTGGGTGATCGAGGGGGTGAAGTTGCCCCTGCTGCATCGGTTGGGGCAGCGCGTGTCGTGGATGCTGGTGGCGGGGCTGCTGGTGATGGCGGCGGTCGTCAATCTGGCCGTTGTCGATCCGGCGAATGACCTGATGGGGACGGTGCGGGCGGCGATCCTGTTGGGGATTGCGGGGGCGACGTTCGACATTATCATCGATGGCTATCGCATCGAGATATTGCGGCCCGAGCAATTGGGCATTGGCGCGGGCATGTCGCAATATGGATGGCGCATCGGCGCGGCGGCGGCGGGTGCCTTGGCGCTGGTGGTGGCGCAATATTGGGACTGGACGCTGGCCTATCTGGTTTGCGCTCTCTTTGCGCTGCCTGCCATGCTCGCGGCGTTGATCGTTGGCGAGCCTGAACGGCATCGGGAGATTGCTTCCCGGAAGACGGGCGGGGAGCTGGTGCAGGCGATCATTGGGCCGTTCGTGGATTTCTTCAAGCGCAAGGGTGCGCTGCTCGTCCTGCTGTTCATCATCGTCCACAAGATTGGCGATACGCTGGCGAACCTGACGTTCCGGCTGCTGTTCAACGATCTGGGGTACAGCAATGAGGAGATCGCGATCTACGACGTGGGCGTGGGTTTCTGGGCTTTGCTGGCCGGGATTTTCGTGGGCGGGGTGCTGTATGCGCGGCTGGGGTTGAAGCGGTCGGTGCTGATCAGCCTGGTGCTGATGGCGGTGTCGAACTTCAGCTTTGCCCTGCTGGCGGCGACCGGCAAGAGCAATGTGGGCATGGCGGGCGCCATCGGGTTCGAGAATTTTGCTAGCGGGATCGGCGGCGTTGCGGTGGTCGCCTATTTCTCCGCGCTGTGCGACCTGCGCTTTACCGCCGCGCAATATGCGATGATTTCGGCGGCGGCGAGTGTTGCAGGACGATTGATTACCGGAAATCCCAAATATGGCGCCGGTTGGATGATCGAGCGGTTTGGTTATGTCGATTTTTACCTGCTGACGACCGTGCTGGCGCTGCCGGGCATCATCCTGTTCTGGTTGATGATGCGCAGCGGATTGGTGGATGCGAGTGTTGGCAGCGCCGCTACGGACGAAGGCGGTCAGGCTCCGGCGTAGAGGTCGAGGGGACGGCCGAGATCGCTGTGGGCCTGGGAGACGGCTTGCAGGCAGGTTAGGGCGCCGAGGACATCGTCCGTGCCGAGCAGCGAGGCGAGTTGCTCATAGGATGCAGGTGGGTCCTGTAGCGCTGTGCTGATGGAGTGCATGAGCGATGCTTCGTCGGCGGTCATGCGGGCGCAGCAGCAGGGCGCGACGAGTATCCGGCGGGTGGCGCAGCGGGCGAGTTCCAGTATCATGGCGCGCATGAGGACGAGCGGGCGGCGGTAGCTGCGCCCGAACGCGCCGAGCATGGCGTTGGCTGCGTGGGCGTCATCGACCCCGGCGCTGGCCATGCGGCGCATCGCGTAGAGGAACAGTCGGTTGCCGTAGCCGGGAGGCATTGCGCCGGGCAGGTCGAAGGGGGTGATCTCTCCACGGGGCATATGCGAGCACCTTTTTATCCGTTGCGTTACGGACAGCAAGGTACGCTATTGCGAGTCAATCGCAAGTACGTTTAGTCGGGATATTGCTCGTTTAGGCGCAAAATTTCGCCTGCGAGGTAGAGGGACCCGGCGATGAGCAGGAGCGGGGCTTCGGTTTTGGATGACGCCGCGACCGCGTTGATGGCGGCGGCGGGATATGCATGCGCTGTGCAGCCGATGCCCCAGCGCTCCGCAATGGCGGCGAAGCGGCTGGCGGGATGATGCTCGTGGCCGGGGACGGGCAGCGCGTGGATGTGGGCTATGCGTCCGGCGAAGGGGCCGAGGAAGGCATCCACTTCCTTGTTGGCGAGCATGCCGATGATGAGGTGCAGCTTGCGTCCGGCGAGCTTGTCGGCGGTGAAGAAGGCGCTGATGGCTTCTCCGGCGCCGGCATTGTGGCCGCCGTCGAGCCAGGCTTCGCTTTCGGGAGGGAGCGGGGCGAGCAGGGGGCCGTGGTCCAGGTGTTGGAGCCGGGCGGGCCAGTGCGCCCAGAGGGGCGCGGCTTTGAGTGCGGCTTCGCTGACGGGCAGGGCAGTTTGATGGCGCAGCATGGCGAAGGCGAGGGCGGCGTTCTGCACCTGATGCGCGCCGGGGAGGCGGGGCAGCGGGGTTTCGATGCGGCCTTGTTCGTCGCGATAGTGGAGGCGGTCGCGGTAGCTGGCCGCGTCCCAGCTTTGGCCCATGGGGAGCCAGTCGGTGCGGGCGCGGGCTGCGGCTTCGCGCATCGCGGGAGCGAGTGATTCGGGATAGCGCTGGGTTACCAGGGCGGCGCCGGGCTTGGCGATGCCCGCCTTCTCCGCCGCTATGGCGCGTAGCGTGTTGCCGAGGAAGGCCTGATGGTCGATCCCGAGTTGGGCGATGCCGCAGACGGCGGGGTTTTCGATGATATTGGTAGCGTCCAGGCGGCCGCCTAGCCCCACTTCAAGGATGCAGGCGTCGGCGGGATGCTCGGCAAAGGCCAGGAAGGCGGCGGCGGTGGTGACTTCGAAGAAGCTGGCCCCGATGCCTTCGGCCACGTCCAGCACACGGGAGAGATAGAGGGCGAGCGCTTCGTCGCTGATCAGCTGGCCGTTGATGCGGATGCGTTCGTTGAAACGGACGAGATGGGGGGAGGTGAAAACGTGGACGCTTCGGCCGTCCGCTTCGAGCGCGGCCCGGAGAAAGGCGCAGGTCGAGCCTTTGCCATTGGTCCCTGCGACATGGAAAACGGGCGGCAGCGCACGGTGTGGATTGCCGAGCCTATCAAGCAGGCTGGTAATGCGTTCGAGACCCAATATGTCCGCGCCCGGCGACAGCGTGGCAAGGCGGTCCAGCTGCGATTGGACCGCCGGGTCGTCCGAAATGGCGTGGTCGGGCATGGCCCTATGTTCCTCGCGCCATCGCGTCAGGCGGCTGCGCGAGGGGCTAGATAGCCGATCACTCGGGCCAGCGTGTCGCGTAATTCGCTGCGATGCACGACCATGTCGAGCATGCCATGTTCCAGAAGATATTCGGCGCGCTGGAAGCCGTCCGGCAGCTTTTCGCGGATCGTGCTTTCGATGACGCGCTGGCCCGCGAAGCCGATCAGTGCATTGGGCTCGGCGATCTGGACGTCGCCCAGCATGGCGTAGCTTGCGGTGACGCCGCCGGTCGTTGGGTCGGTCAGAACGACGATATAGGGCAGGCCCGCCGCGTGCAGCTTCTGGATCGCGACAGTCGAGCGCGGCATCTGCATGAGGGACAAGATGCCCTCCTGCATGCGTGCGCCACCTGCCGCCGTGAAGATGACATAGGGGCATTTGTGGCCGATGGCTTCATTGACCCCTTGGATGAACGCCGCGCCGACGCCCATGCCCATGGAGCCGCCCATGAAGGCGAAATTCTGGACGCCCATGACCAGCGGAACGTCGTCGATCGCGCCGCGTGCGTTGATGAGCGCGTCCTGGTCGCCGGTCTGCGCGCGGGCAGCCTTTATGCGATCGGGATAGCGCTTGGAATCGCGGAACTTGAGCGGGTCTTCCTGCACCGGCGGGGTGGGCAGCAGGATGAAGCCTGCGTCGAGGATTTGCTCGAACCGCTCGGACGGGCCGATGCGGCCGTGATGGTCGCAGCGCGGGCAGACGGACAGATTATCCTCCCACTCCTTGATGAAGATCATCTCGGTGCAGGACGGGCATTTGTGCCACAGCGTCTCGGCGGTGGTTTCCTTCTTTGCGAGGAAGGGAACGGCCTTGCGGACGCGGTTGATCCAGCTCATGCGGCGGTCTCCCGGAAATGGGGGCTGTTGGCTTTGAGAGCGCCGCTCAATGTGGCGACGAACTCCTGAACGAAGGGCGCGGCGGCATCGCCATGCGAGCCGACGATATCGACAATGGCTGACCCGACGACGACGCCGTCTGCGACGCGGCCGATGGCGGCTGCCTGCTCGGCGGAGCGCACGCCGAAACCGACTGCGATGGGCAGATCAGTTGCGGCCTTCAGCTTCTCAACGGCCTGCTCTACGGCTGTTTGGGCCGCCTGCTGCTTACCGGTCACGCCTGCGACGGCGACATGGTAGAGGAAGCCGCTAGCGCCATCGAGCACGGCGGGCAGGCGAGCAGCGTCGGTGGTCGGCGTTGCAAGGCGGATCAGGTGAACGCCTGCCGCGCGCAGGGCCGGGCCGATCTCCGCGTCCTCTTCAGGCGGGACATCGACACAGATCACGCCGTCCACGCCTGCTTCGCGACACTGCTGCGCAAACCATTCGGAGCCGCGGATCAGCATGGGATTGGCATAGCCCATGAGGATCAGCGGTATATGCGGGTGCCGGGCGCGGAAGGTGGTCGCGAGGTGAAAGATATCCTTCGTCTTCGTGCCTGACCCGAGGCTGCGCAGGTTTGCGAGTTCGATCGCGGGGCCGTCTGCCATAGGATCGGTGAAGGGCATGCCGAGTTCGATGATGTCCGCGCCGCCCGCGACGAGCGCGTCAAGGATTGCCGGGGTGGCGGCAACGGTCGGGTCGCCTGCGGTCACGAAGGTGATGAGGGCGGCGCGGCCTGCTTCCTTGCAGGTGGCGAAGCGGGTGGCGAGGCGGTCAGCGGTCACAGTGAAATTCCAACATCCGTTCGCCCTGTCTGAACGAGCCACTTGTCTCGCTCAGATGTCGAAGGGCTTTTCTTTCTTTGAGAGAAGTGATGGGCTTCGACAAGCTCAGCCCGAACGGGGGAGGGGTTGAGATGTTGGGAAACCCGCTCACATCTCCACTCCCAGCGCGTCGGCGACGGTGAAGATGTCCTTGTCGCCCCGGCCCGAGAGGTTGACGATGATGATCTGGTCCGCGTCCATCGTTGGCGCGACCTTTTCCGCGCTGGCGATGGCGTGGGCGGATTCCAGCGCGGGGATGATGCCTTCGAGAGCGGCGAGCTTCTGGAAGCTGGCGAGCGCTTCGTCATCGGTGATCGGCATGTACTGGACGCGGCCGATCTCGTGCAGCCAGCTATGTTCAGGGCCGATGCCGGGATAGTCGAGACCCGCCGAAATGCTGTGCGCTTCGGTGATCTGGCCATCCTCGTCCTGGAGCAGATAGGTGCGATTGCCGTGCAGGATGCCCGACGCGCCGCCTGCGAGGGACGCGGCATGTTTGCCGGTGAGGCCCTCGCCTGCTGCTTCCACGCCGATCATCTTGACCTCAACATCGTCAAGGAACGGATGGAAAAGGCCGATCGCGTTCGAGCCGCCACCGACCGGAGCGATCAGCATGTCAGGCAGGCGGCCTTCGATCTCGAGAATCTGCTCGCGCGCTTCGCGGCCGATCACCGACTGGAAGTCGCGAACCAGTTCCGGATAGGGGTGTGGGCCTGCTGCCGTGCCAATGATGTAGAAAGTGTCGTGGACGTTCGAGACCCAGTGGCGCAGAGCATCGTTCATCGCGTCCTTGAGCGTCTGCGAGCCGGAAACGACGGGGATGACTTCCGCGCCCAATAGCTTCATGCGGAAGACGTTGGGCTTTTGCCGCTCGACGTCCTTCGCGCCCATGAAAATCTTGCATTCCATGCCGAACAGGGCGGCGACGGTGGCGGTGGCGACGCCATGCTGGCCCGCGCCGGTTTCGGCGATGACCTTCTTCTTGCCCATGCGGCGGGCTAGCAGCGCCTGGCCGATGCAATTGTTGATCTTGTGCGCGCCGGTGTGGTTGAGTTCTTCGCGCTTCAGATAGATTTTCGCGCCTTTACCCTCGGGCGCATCGGCGCGGAGCGCTTCGGTCAGGCGGCTGGCATAGTAAAGCGGGTTGGGACGGCCGACATAGTTGCGCAGCAGTTCCTCAAACTCTTCCTCGAAAGCGGGGTCCTGCCTCGCTTCCTTATAGACCTTCTCCAACTCCAGGATGAGCGGCATCAGCGTTTCCGCGACATAGCGGCCGCCGAAGGAGCCGAAATGGCCCGAAGCATCGGGTTGCGAGCGGAGGGAGTTATTGATGGTCATGATTGCTGTGCCGCTTTGCAGAAGGCCATGATCTTGTCCACACTCTTGATGCCCGGCGCGCTTTCCACGCCGGAAGAAACGTCAATCATCGGGGCGCCGGTGATGCGGATCGCTTCGGCGACATTGTCGATGCCGAGACCTCCGGAAAGGCCCCAGGGCATGGATATGGGGACGCCGCGCAGCAGGGTCCAGTCGAAGCGTAGGCCCATGCCGCCGGGCAGCGCCGCGCCGTCCGGTGTCTTGGCGTCGAAGAGCAGGAGGTCGGCCGCGCCGGTATAGGCTTTTGCGGCGTCGATGTCGGCGCGGGTTTTCACCGAAATGGCTTTCCAGACGGGGAGGTTGAAGCGCTGTCGGATGGCGGCGGTGCGCTCCGGGCTTTCCTTGCCGTGGAGTTGCAGGGCGGTAAGGGCGTTTGTTGCCGTGAGTTCGGCTAGGGTTTCGTCGGTGGGGTCTACGAGGACGGCGACGCGCTCGATATGGGCGGGGACGGTTGAGGTGAGTGCGCGCAGTTGGTCCGCTTCGACATGGCGTGGGCTTTTAGCGAAATGGACGAAGCCGAGGTGGGGCGCGCCTGCGCGGATAGCTGCGCCGACTGTGTCGGGTGTGGAAAGGCCGCAGATCTTTATGGCGAGTCGGGACATTTGGGGGCTTTAGCGGGTGAGGTCACCGAGAACCATATGCTCCGTGCTACTCAAGGGGTCGTCAAATCCATGTCATGCAGGGCGAGCCATTGGTCCGCATGGTCGATGCAGGCTTTGCCCAGGAAGGCGTCGACCTGATCCAGCAGATCGGTTTCGTCCATGATCAGAGGATCAAGCGGCGGGTGCCAATCGAGACGGAAATGAGCGCCCTGGGTTCTTGCCAAGGTGAAAGGCAGGAAGCGGGCGTTGCTGCGCCGGGCGAGGCGTAGCGCGATGGAAAGATTTCCCGACGGTTCCACATTTCTGCCGAAGCGCGGGAACCAGACCTGTCGATCCCTCCGTTCGTCCACCAAGATGTAGAGCATCGCCCTGTCCTTTTCCGCAAGGTGACGCAGGATCGATCGGGCGGCGCCGCTGCCGGTGATGGCTTCACCCATATAGCTTTCCCGTGCCCGCTTCAGCATCTTGGCCTGAGCAGGGTCGGAAGGAGGGTCGTAGACGCCGAGGCCGGGACGATCCGTTGACGCTTTCAGATGGGCGGCGAGCAAATCCCAGTTGCCGATATGCGTGGTCAGAAAGATCATGGGGCGGGGCGAGGCCAGCGCTTCCCGATAGGCGGGTTCGTTCGCGATGCTGACATGCCGGTTGTTCACGAGGCGGTCGATATTGGCGAGTTCGGCCATCGTGCGACCGAGATTGAACCAGCGGCGGGTGAGCATGGCCTCGCGCGTGGTTTCGTCCAGGTCCGGGCGCAGGAGGGCGAGGTTGGCGCGGGCGCGCTGGTCCCGCACCTTCATGGTCCTGCGTGCGACGTTCGCCGACAGCCATCCGCCCAGCCATGAGGCAAGGGATGCGGGGAGCAGGCGCAGGAGGGTGAAGAGAAAAGGGTTGGAGAGCATCTTGCCAAGCGTCATACAGCAGCGGTCGGGGCGGTAAAGGGCTTGGATTTACGATGGGTTGGGCCTTTTGGGCGTGGGTGCTGTTGCAGGGGCTGACGCTGCTGGGGGTGTTGAACTACTGGCGGCATCTGCCGGTCGATCGTCAGGAGGAGGCGCCTGATGGCGTGGTCGTGCTGTTGTCCGTGCGGGATGACTGGGACGGCGGGGCGGAATTGATCGCGCGGTTGAAGGCGCAGACGGCTCGGTTTCGGTTGGTGATTGCTTCGAGTGGCGGGTGCGCGGCGGCGGAGGCTTTGGCGGCTCGCGAGGAGGATTGGGTGCAGATCGTCCGCGCGGGTGTCGCGGTGGATGAAGGGCAGAAAGTTCATAAATTGCGGGCGGCTTTGCGGGCTTTGCGGCCGGAGGATCGCTATCTGGTGTTCGTTGACGCGGACATTGAGCCGCCGGTCCGGTTGGTGGGGCGGTTGCTCTTTCCTCTGGTGCGGGGAAAGGCGGATATCGTGACCGGATATCGGCTGTTGTTGCCCGAGCGGAGTGCGGTGGCCGCGCTGGTGGGGGCGGTGGAGATGCAATTGGCGACTTTGCCTCGGGCTGCTGGCGCGACCATGCCCTGGGGTGGAGCTATGGCCCTGACGCGGGAGGTGGCGGAGCGGCTCGATCTGGATGCGGCGCTGGCGGGGCGGTTGTCGGATGACATGGCGATCGGGCTGGCCGGGTGGCGCGCGAAGCTGCGGTTGCGGCCGGTGCGGGATTTGCTGGTGGCTTCGCCGATGGAGGTGCGGGGTGCGATTGCGTTTGGGGTGCGGCAGTATCGGCATATCTGGACGAATAGTCCGGGGATGTGGGGGATTGCTGCCGCCGTCGTGGGCGTACAGGCTTTGGGCTGGTTGTGGGTGTTGGGTTGGGGCGGATGGAGCGCTCTGGCGGTGGGTTATGCAGCGGCGGTGGGACGAGCACTGGTGCGGCGACGGATCATCGCGGGGGTGGTGCACCCGGAGCAGGCTCGGACGGCGCGGCGGTCGCTTTGGTGGGATGTGTTGGCGCCGTTTGCGGTGTGCTGGGTGCATTGGGGCATGCAGTTGGCGGCGGCTTGTTCGCGGCGGATCAGGTGGGGCAGGTTTGATTATTGGGTGAAGAGTGGGAGGGTGGTGAAGATGGAGAGGCGCAAGTGCCGCTAGCGACCACCTGACGCTATTAATCAGCATAGGGTTAAACCTAAAATCGGACGCTAGCAGGAGCACCTTACTGTTGTGCATCACAGCAAACTGTTGATGATGTCGGTGAAGATTACGATGCCGGTTGACGCGAGGGGGTGACGGGAATGATTAGCCGAATGATGGTATCCTTCGGCGGAGCATTGTTTTGGGTCACTCTTGCGCTCGCTAGCTCACATTTTTTTGGAGCAGATCAGTTTTTGTTTATATCGATCGTTGCGATCCTTGGTACTCTCACTGTGGGAACGATATTTGGATCCGCTAGGAAAAGGCGATTAAATAGGGCGCTCGCTGCAATCGACAACATAGATGCGCGGCCAGTCATGTTTCGCTGCGCGCCAGCGCAAGCTCCATTGGCCCTTGAGGTGGCCAAATCAAGCGGCTGGGTCGGGGAGTTCCTTTCCGAATCAACGCAAGACATACTGAGTATCCGCTTTACTCCCGGCGATGGGGCCTTCGCTGTGCAGGAGTTTTTGGAGGCTCTTTTTGAGGCCAAACTCGTTCAAGAAGTTCAGCCCTGATTTATAAGTCGGTGTCTGCTTAGCTATGTGTTGCGGTTCAAAGCCGCTATTCCGTTATCCACCCACCCTTCGCGGGAATGACGGGAGGAGGAGGTGCGCTTCGCTGATCGTTTCTCGACTTCGCTCGAAACGAACGGGGTTAGAAGCCCGCCGGAAACAGATGCTTGCCCTGCTCATCCAGCCGCAATACGACCTTCCCTGCCACCGCGCTCAGGGGCAGGTCGGTGTAGAGGTGCGGGAACAGCGCGCCGCCGCGTGACTCTTCCCATTTCAGCGCTTCGCCGAAGGGGGCCAGATCGACCATTAGCATTACCAGATTGTCCTGACCCGCAAAGTGCTTGGCCGCTGTTTCGGCGGCCTGTTCGCGGGTGGACATGTGGATGTAGCCGTCGGCGAGATCGACGGGTGCTCCCTTGAACACGCCGTCGGTCTTTAGTTGGTCATACTGATCCTTGGTCAGGATCTTGTAGGCGAAGAGGTCGGTCACTCTTCGGTGAGGTCCGGGTCGGATTCGGGGCTGACTTCGGGTGAGGTTTCGAGGCCTGCGGGGGTGCTGACTTCGGTTTCCTCGTCGCTTTCCTCGATCTTCGCGGCGCTGACGACATGTTCGTCGTCGGACACGTTGAAGAGGCGCACGCCTGCCGAGTTGCGGCCGATGACGCGCAGGGTGTCGAGGCCCATGCGGATCAGCTTTG
>CAMPIM010000099.1 GCA_946886365.1 uncultured Novosphingobium sp. | reverse complement strand
AGCCGTTCCTGATGACGAAGATGATACCGCTGATGATCCGACGATCATCCACCCGTGGCACGCCGTGCGATAGCGGGAAATACGGCTCAATCCGGCGCATCTGCGCCTCCGACAGCCAGATCAGATCACTCATGGCGACGCCTCCTTGCGCCGCCAGTGAATCAACTGATCCTCATCACCGCAAGCGATTTAATAGGTCCTGAGCCTAGATCGACCCGAAAATCGATCTTACGATGATAGCGCAGCCGGCGAGCACGACGGCTGCCATGGCAACGTCGAGTGATAGTTGAAGGTGCTTGCCGGCATCCTCCGCCCAACGGCTGTTGCTTTCTATTTGGTTCTGCAGGGTTACTGCCTGTTCAATCCGCGCCTGCTGGACGTTCACGGGATCGACGCCGTGTCCCATCCAGTTCTCAGGCAGCCAGTTGTTGGGTGCATTGCCAGGAAAGCAGAATTTTCGGGGCCGGACCGCCGAAGCTGCTAACGCGGTGGACACGACCAGTGCGGCTGAAAATGCAAAGGTGACCACGGCGAGGAAGGTATGCCCGCCTTTGTCGACCAGCGCTGCTGCCCCTGCCACTGCCGCTGCAGCTGAAGCGATCATGAAGCCAGCCCATGCCATACCGCGTTGATCAGATGCTGCGGCAGCGGTGAATTGCGCCTGGAGATAAATTTCCCCTTCGCGCACCACCTCTTTCATCGTGTCTTCATCGAACTGCCTGAATGGTGCAAAGCTATTGAGATCGGCCATTGATTCAGCTTACAGCCGTGGAATGGCTAAGGAACCAGAAAAACAAACGCGAACCAGCGAAGTGCGGAATCGCAAAAGTAATTTCAACGATGCAGCGGTTCGTCCGGTCGAGCGCAAGCAGGCGCCGAAGCCACCCGAAAAGAAGAAATAGGCAACGGCCACGGCGCGGTCGCGAACTATCTCTCCGCCGTGTTGCCTGATTCCCATAGAGTGTAGGTCTCATTGTCTGTGACCTTCACCGCACGCCAGCTTGTGAATGCACAGTCCCGATCGCCATCATGGTGGTTATACTGTCCGATCCGACCGGGTATGGTGCCGAAGTTTGCGGGCAGCGCAATCGCGATGTCACCTTTGGCGAAGATCAAGGAGCCCCCTGGCGCTCGCTGAGATGATAGCGATAGATAGGATGTTGGCTCGACTTCAAACGTGACATCGTCCACCCACAAGCCATCCGCGCCGAAATGGTCAAGGGAATCGAAGCACCAGGCCTCGTCCTCGCGGAACATTGCCCACGGCTGCCCTTCGAAGCCGATGCCGATGAAAATGGGCGCGGGCAGGTTCGCGGCTGCAAGGACGAACGACCCCCTAGGCAACCTGTCTATCCGGCTCGACCGTAGAATGTGAAACGGCAGCATGGGCATCTCCGATTTTTCCGTACTGGCTTACGCCATCTATTCAGGAAGATACAGGCGATGCGCTGCTGCCGTCGCTCAACGATGTTCTGTCATGAAGGCGCGGATCCGAGCAACGGTGCGGGATGAAGGATCGCGACCCTTCCTCAGATCCGAAACCAACCGAGGATCAGACGCGGCGTCGCGGCCGAACCGACTTGCTGACATGCGATGCTGTCGCAGGTATCGCTCGATCTCCAAAAGGATCGGCGGCGCATAGCGGCCGTCCTGAGGCTGCCGCGCGCCCTTTGTCTCGATCTGCACGGGCATCGGAGGGGGTGGCGAGACCAGTTCCAGCACGGCCCGATTGGTGCGCCGGATCAGCATGGATCGCCCTCGATCGTCGTGTGCGACGCCAGATAGGCTTTCACAGCCTCCCGCATGGCCAGATCGCGGCGCAATGGACGCTCATGCAGGACAAGGGCGTTGCGCTCCTCTTCGGTGATCCTGAGCGACCAATGCAGAACGACGCCGTTTGGGCTGACGGTGTAGCCGCCGCCCAGTTCGACGTAGCGGGCGAGCCATGCAGCGGGGTTGAATGGGCACAGGGGGACATTGGGGGCCGGAGCCCCCTGATAGATGCCAGCGATGTGCATGGGTCAGGCCTTTCCGAACATGGAATTGGCGTATGCCCTGACGGCGGGCCAGTGGCCGGCGTGATGACAGTCCATCACCAGCGCAACGACCTCCTCGTTTTCTGGAGCGTAGCCATAATAAGCCCCGTCAGCCCGAATGTTGATGGTGCCGCCCAAGGCGAGGAAGTGTTTGATCCATGCCGCAGGATCAAAGGCAGGGGAGGCGACAACAGGCGCAGCGAGCGCGATAGGAGCCGCCAGTGCAGCGGTGAGAAAGGTGCGGCGGTCGGTCATGCCATAGCCCTCCCGGCGATGCGGCGGAGGTCTGCTAGCAGAGCTTCATGATCAATCTGGCCGTCAGTTTCTTTACCAAATTCGGTTTTGGCCATCAGGTCGGCCAAGGTGGTGACAGGGAAGTCGTCAACTGCCTTCATGGCAGCATAGCTAAGGTCGGTTATCCGCTCCTGTTCGGCGTCTAACGCGTCCATTCCATGGCGCTGCTCAATGCGCCGCTGCTCGGCAGCGCGCCATTCCATCTTCTCCTCAAATTCCTCGACCAGCTGGCGATATGAGCCCGCGAGGCGATGTCCTTCCCCGATCACCTTGCGGCACATGCGCGCCTCGGTCTGGTTCGCGAGATTGTCCGTTGACCACTGGATCAGCTTGCCACCGGCCTCGTGCCGCGTTTTCGTCTGGAGGTGCGGGATAGCTTCGCCTTCGGCCTTGCACGCCTTCCAGACCGGCGCATAGGCGCGGTCGTGCCATTCGTTCTCATAGGCGGCGGCCTTGTGATAAGCCGCGATGGCGTCGGTGATCGCGCGGCTCGGGAGAGATGGCGAGCGGCCACACATCGCAGCGGCGGCCGCAGGGGCGGCGATAACGGCAGGAACGATGGCGAGAGCGCGCATGACATCACGGCGCGAAGTTGATACTTCGGACATAGCTTCAATCCCTCTTCAGCAGGGGTTGCGGTTAGGGCTGTAGGAGAGTTGGCGCTTTCCTATGGCCCGACTTCCTGTTATCAAAAACAAATGAGCCAATCAAGAGTTTATGATAACAAAAAGAAGATCGGCCGTCCCGCGACGGGCGTTGGAACGTTGATCGGAGTCAGGCTGAACCCCGATGATCTAGCTGCGTTGGATGCGTGGATCGAGGCTCAGGAGGATGGGCCGTCCCGCCCGGAGGCTGTTCGGCGGCTCATAAGCCGATCGCTGGAAGGTAAAACGCAGCGGGGGGCGAGTATCGGTGACTAAGTTGGATCATCGCAAGCGGCGTGAGAGTGATCCAGGCGCTGTAACCAGCGTTTCCGATGTTACCCGGCCTTACAAGCCGCCCAAATCCGCCGATGATCGCCGCCGCGAGAAAAAGCAGCAAGAAGAAGATGAGGCCCGACGCGCCGAGATTTTGCGGCCCCTCGTCGAGCGGAAAAAGCGAAAAGAAATTCGGAAGCGCATCAAGGAAATGGAGGCGGAGGGGGTCGGCGATAGTTTGATGCGCCGTGCCGAGTACAACTCGCTGCTCAGAGAGCTGACGGAACTTTCGAAGTTTTGATGACACATCGTGTAGCTGATGGACGCCGCTTGATTGACGGCCTGCGAGATCATCCAGACTATGGAAAGATTGACTCCGCATATCGGAAAGCGTCAGTGGCTCAATCGTGTTTGGCCGACCTGCGTGAAGCTGGGCACATGACCGACGCCCTTCGGGAACTGCTTAAAAGTTCGAGAAAAAGAGGAAGCGTGCAGCGGGCTGCCACTGAGACAGCGCTTCTCGCACAAGCGGTTCAACTTTATGCCCGGGCTACGCACACGGCGGCAAGCAAGGGGGAACGTGGCAATATAGACATTCGGCCGCACCTCGACGCGGCGCAGCGTGAGGATCACCATCATCTCTCCCACGTCCGGGTCTATGCGCTAGCCCATGTATATCCGGGAAAAGAGATTGGCGGTTCGGCCTGGCATCGTGGCATGTGCATGCTGGTTGAAACGGAACAGGGGTGGCGCGTAGGCTTTGCGTCTAATCGAACCCAGATAGACATGCAGACCTTGCATGTGCTCGAGCGACAAGTGCCGGTCGCCGGAAGGGCCGCGCTCGCCATTTTTCATAAGCGAACGACAGCCCTGTCGTGCTTATTGCAAGCCTCGGGCGCACCCTTGGCGGCATACGAAGATGCGCTGATCGATCTCGCGGGCATCATGGGGCCGGAAGGTGCTAGGGCCGCAATCACTGGTCTGACGGGAGGTGAGGCTAGCCATTGGACCGGCAAGCGCGATGTCTAAGCGCTGCTGTGACTGTAGGAGCCGGCGGCGTCCGCATCTGCTACTTTCGCTTGCTTCCCTTCTTGGTCGGGCGCGGCGCAGGATTGAACGTCCTCCAATTTTCTTCCCGGATTTTTTCAATCTCGTAGAAGCCCTTGAACATTTCGCTTTCACCCGCCCTCTCTTGAGTAGGCTGACCGGCGAGCCGTGATGCAGCCATTTGAAGGCTGCCCGCGATCATGTTCTCCATCGCGCGCCTCCACCTATCCTCGCGGTCTGGCGCGTCCGAAGGCGCCTCTTGGCGCACCGATAAGGCTTCTCGAATTTCGTACTCGGTGGGAAAATGCCCAATAATCGAGCGGTACGCATCAAAAGATTCTAGCACTGCCACTGCCTGACCAGCGATCTCCCAGGCTTTGCCCGCCCCGCGCACCACTCGGATCAAGTTGCATGCGAGCTGGCGCAGCGGAGATTTGATAATTTTCCTGGCGCGAGCTTCGGCCAGTTCTCGCTCAGATTTTTCGCTCACGACCTTCACGGATGCCAATCCGTTCCAATGGCGATGTTCATGGGGCGGCGCTTACCGGAACGGAAAATTTCGACGTGCAAAGTTGCTCCGGGCACGGCCGCAGCCTTCCACTTTTCACCATCGAAAGGCTGCCCGTCCAATTGCGTGATGATGTCACCAGGAAGGACGTCAGCCAGAAAGGCGGGCGAATTGTCGCGGACGAACCTGATGGCAATGGCTCGCCGTGTTTCAAGAATGGCAGCCTCGTCGGGCGTGAGATCGCGGGTCATGATGCCTATGCCGATCTTGGGCACCTCGCCGAAATAGACCGCCATTTTATCGAAGCGGTTGACGGTGACTGGGATGTAGGTGGTCTGTGACCCATATGTCGTGCTCGTGCCGGAATAGGTGCCGCTCGCAAACCTGCCGCCCGAGTTAACCGAAGCCGTGCCATTGGTGACGGTCGTGTTTGTCGTAGGCGCCGTGAACGGGACTGCTGTCGTGTTCGATGATGTCAGCTTCGTGCCGAGCATCACATATCGAGCCTTCAGCTTCTTGCCGAACCTGACCGCATCGGCGGTCTTGCTGTTTGGCGAGTTGAACGCACTGATGCCGATTACTGCAAAGCCCTTGCGCCACATTCCCTCTACGTCGCTGTCTGGATTGCCCGAACTGTTGACGATCTCCGGCACTTCAGCGGCGATGAAAGTCGCGCCCTGGGCTAGGGGCTGGTAGAATTTCTCCCAGTCGTTGGCTTGAACAACTGCCGGAGCAGCGGTCACGACGAGTGCGGCCGTTGCGATGATCGAACGTGCGATGGACATATGATTCCCCCTTTTGTGTTGATCTTTCACGGCGGTATCCGTCTGGCAAGAAGCGCTCGGCTCATAAATACATCCGTCCCATGTCCCACAATAGGGTCATGCTCCGCGCATCTTCCGAGGAGATGTGCCGATGTTGGTTCACGATTCCCTAGCAAAGTTCCGCGTCAATGAGGCGCTGCTGGCGAAGGCCCGCGCCAAGGCTGAGCGCGAAGGCATGAGCCTGTCGGAGCTTCTGCGCCACGCCGTCCGCAATGTGGTGAAGGACGCAGCATGAGCCTGCTTGGGCATCTTTTCGGCGGGGAGGTGCTGGCCGAGCCCGAGTTTTTGGACGCCTTTACGCGCGAGCAGGCGGACATTCAGCACGAGATAGAGACCGACGCCGCGCTGAACTTCTTCATGGACACGGTGCGGTGGCTGGCTGGGGAAATATCGTGCCAGTTCAATCTCGATCATGCCGCCGTGTACGAGCATCTTCTAGCGATGCCGGACGAGCAGGTGCGCAATCTATGCAATCCGTTCGGGTGGGTATGGCTGGCTCATGATGTCGCCTGTGCGCTCGGCGTCGATAATCCCCCGCTTCTGAAAATCATATTTCACTGAGGAGACGTGTCATAGCTGTTAACTGGCAGATGGGCCTTGTCGATAGCGGCAGGATCGCCATGAATACCATGGCCGCTTTCGAAGCTGGCCGGGATCGTGCGCTCCAAGACCAGGAACGCAAGCGGCAGGAAAGCGCGCGGCAGGCGGCGAGCGACTATTTCATCGCGCGCCACACGCCGGGCATCATGAGCGCCACTGTGGACCGATCCTCGGACGGCTTGGCTGGTCCTAGTGGCGGCTCGGCCAACCAGCTTGCGGCCATCGGTCAGCAATATACGCGTTCTGACGATTCCCTCGTCAGGCTCGCGCAAGCTGATCCGGCTCAAGCCTATGCAATCGAGGACCGAGAGCGGAAAATGCGATCAGATGATCTGGAACTTCAGCACAAGCTGAATGCCGCGACCGCGCGCTTGCTCGCGGGGATTCATGATCAGGCCACCTACGACGCCGCCGTAGGGCGGGCGCGCAAGATGTACGCCCGGTTCGGAGAGAACCTGGATGATTACGGCGTGCCCACGGTCTATAATCCCGAAACCGTCCAGGCGCTTCGAATGCAGACTCTTGATGTGGACCGGCAACTTGCCGCCGAGCGTGGTGCAAAGCGCCTCGAGTGGGACATTGAAGATGATGTGGCCGATAATGAGCGCGCCGACCGCAACACGGACAGCATGATCGACAGCCGCGAGGCATCCTCGGCGCAGGGGTGGCAGCGCGTCGGCATTCAACGGGAGGGTATGGAGCGAACCGATGCGCGCGGGCGGCGCGGACAGGACATCGCGTCCGCTGATCGGCGTCGAGGGCAGGACATGACCGACCGTCGCGCCCGTGACGGCGTGAACAAGCCGAAAGGCAGGGGAGCAGCTGGGCGCGGTGGTGCTGGACCGATTGCCACGGACGGCAAGGGCAACAAGGTCCAGTGGAACGGCAAGTCTTGGGTGCCGGTGCGCTGATGGCTGACCGCGCTCCCCCTGCGCCCCCCGGCTTCACGGTTGTTGCGGACGAGCCGCGCCGCACTCGTCGCAGGCGATCCGCTGGCCGCAGCCGCTCCGTTCCGCCGCCGCCTCCCGGTTTCGCACTGGAGCCAACTGGCGAGGCGCATGATGGTGATACCTTCCGCCTCAGCACGGGGCAGAACGCCCGCCTCTATGGTGTCGATGCGTTTGAGCTGGAGCAGCAGGGGCATATTGACGGCGTCACAGTGCCGATTGGCGAACGGGCGCGTGACAGCTTCGCGCCGCTGCTGCCGGGCTCCACGGCGACGGCAACCGGCGCAATGACCTACGGCCGCCCGGTCGCCACGCTCGACAATGACGGGCAGGACGTAGGGCGCACGATGCTGACGGAAGGCTGGGCGCTCGCCACCCCGCAATATCTCGAGGGTGATCCTCATTTCTCGCCCTACATGGAAGCTGAGCGCCTGGCGCGGGCCAACCGGCGCGGTGCGCACGCAGGCCAGTTCCAGAGCCCCGCAGACTTCAGGCAGGGCAAGCCTGATCCTTGGGCGCAGGCGGAGGAAGGGGAGTACGGCAACAGCATCGCCGTGTTCGCGGATGAGCCAACACCTTTCCAAGGTCTGCGGCCGGAGATTGCGGAGGGATACCAGAAGATATGGACGGACCCGACGTCCACGGCTGACGACCTGCTGGCCTACGCCAAGGATAACGGATTTTCGATCGATCCCGAGACGACGCGGAAGTCATACGCCGAGCGCGCCAAGCGCGGGGCTGATCCGACGATCCGCTATCAGGAGCCGCCGCGTCTGCTGACTGATCCGGGCGACGGCGTGGTAGGCGCTGCGGTGCGCGGTGCTGCTGACCCGATCAACATGCTGGACGAGATGGGCGCGGTGGTCGATACCATCGGCCTGACGCCAGGCCGGGAGAATGTCTGGAGCAGCGATCGGCGCTTCGGTGACATCCTGTGGAACAACATCGACCAAAACCGCAGCATCCTCGACTATGATGATGCGAACCACCCCTATGCGCGCTTCGGTGGGCAGCTTGCCAGCGGCATCGTTCTTCCCGGCGCTTCTGCCGAGGGCGTCGGATTGGCGGCAGCGCGAAAGGTGCTGCAAGCCGGGGGAACTCGATTCTCGGCGGAAAAGGCTGCACAGGCGGCGGTTCGGTCTCGCCTCGCTGTCGCTGGATCGATTGAAGGCGGGCTGGCCGGGTTTGGTGCGGGCGAAGGCGATGCGCTGGAGCGCGCGCCGGGTGCTGCTGTGGGTGCTGTGGCGGGCGGCGCGCTGGGCTACGGTTCCGCCGCACTGGCGCAGACGCTCGGGCCGGTGGGTCGCTCTGCCATCGATCGGATCAGGGGCCGCAAGGCTGCCGAGACGGTGCTGGATCAGGCTCCGGGCCTCGGCGTTGATGAGGCAATAGGTGCTGTGCCCGTGCGCGCTGCGGATATTCCACCACCGCCGCCCGGTTTCACCATCGACATGGCGAACGAGGCAGCCGAGCCGCTGCCGTCCATTTCGTCGGCACGCCTGCTGGACCGGATCGACGTCAATAACCGGGCACGCCCGATGCTTGATCCTGCGGCCGACATGGAGCGCATGGCGCAAGCGGAGCGGGTCAATCCCTCCGACGTCTTGCCGCTGCCCTCCAATGCCGTCGCCAGCCAGGAAGAGGCGGCTTCGATCGGTGCGGGCCTCTACCCGACCGTGAGGGCGCCGAATGAAGCAGCGGCGCTGGAAAGCCGGATGCTTCAGCGCGGCGATGACCCGGCGCGCCAACTGCCCAAGCGCGGCCCGGCTGATCTCATCACCTTCCTGCGCAGCCAGGGCGGCGTAAGGAATCAGGGCGGCGAGTTGGACGCCATGGGCGTGACCAATGAGGCGCGCGATCTGGACTTCGCTCGCGGCGAGCAGCGGTTTGGTAAGCTGATCGATGATGAGAATGGATTGACGCTGGATATGGCGGCAGACCTCGCATGGCGGTCAGGCTATTTCCCTGATCATGCCGAACGCCCGACCATTTCGGAGTTTCTTGACACCGTAAACAACACCAGCCGAGGCATCAACCGAGCGTTCCGTCCCGACGATCTGGCCGAGGTGGACGCCTTCAACGCCGCTCGGCATCAGCGCCTTGCTGTGGAGAAGGCGCGGGACGCGGGCGCGCCGCTGGCGGAGGATCGTGGCCAACCGGTCTCGCTGGATGATTTGGAGGCGAACCAGCCTCCAGTCTCGGCTTACGAGGAGTGGGGCGAACAGGCACCAGACTTCGCTGGCAATATCCGCCTAGCCAATCTGGACAGCCCGCAGTCGATCAAGCGGGCACTGGTGCAGACGGAGCGAATGACTGGCGGATTTGACGCAGCCCGGCGCGGGCGCATCAGCCAGGCAGAGACGCAGAACCTTGCCGACGAATTGGGCATGACGCCGCAGCAGCTTCTATCGCGGCGGAAGGGCCAAGCGTTCAACGCAGAGGAGGCGCTGGCTGCACGGCAAATCCTCGCCAAATCCGCGAATGAGCTGGTGAACATGGCGAAGGCCATCCAGCGGTTAGACGATCCAGGCGAAGAGAAGCTGGCCGCGTTCCGGCAGGCATGGGTCCGCCATGTCGCGATTCAGGAGCAGGTTGCTGGCGCGACGGCGGAAGCGGGGCGCGCTCTGGCACAGTTCCGGCAGATGGCCGATAGCCGGTTCGTCCGGGGCAATGTGCTGGACGCGCTGGCGCAGGGCGGCGGCGGTAAGGATCGCCTGAAGGCTGCGGCTGATATGATCCTGGACAATGCGGACACGCCGCAGCGCCTCAACAAGATCGCGGCACAGGCGCTCAAACCCAAATGGCTGGACAAGATCAACGAGCTTTGGATCAACTCGCTTCTGTCGGGGCCGCAAACCCATGTGGTGAACATGGTAAGCAACACCATGACAGCGCTCGCCCAGATACCTGAACATGCCATCGCTGCGGGCATCGGCGGCGGGCGCAGCCTGTTACGGCGGCAGAAGGTCGCTGACCGGGTCTTGTTCTCCGAGTTGGGTGCGCGTTCGGTAGGGCTGCTTCAAGGTGCGAAGGAGGGGCTGCGGCAGGCTGCGCGGACGCTCCGCACAGGTGAGGGCTCGGACTTCGCCAACAAGGTGGAGGCGCGCGCGCAGGATGCTATATCCGGGGTGAAGGGCTCCATCATCCGCACGCCGACGCGGCTCCTCTCCGCCGAAGACGAGATGTTCAAGGGGATGGCGCGGCGGATGGAATTGGCCGGGCTGGCGATGAGGAACGCTCGATCGGAGGGACTAGTAGGCGATGCTGCAAAGAGCCGTGCGGCGGAACTGCTGGCTAATCCTACTGAGAAGATGCTGGACCAGGCGTTCGACTATGGGCGCTACCTGACGTTCCAGCGTCCGCTTGGGCCGGCTGCTCGTCATGTGTCGCAATTCACCCAGGCATTGCCGGGTGCGAAATTCATCCTGCCCTTCGTTCGGACGCCGACGAACCTGCTGAAATTCTCGCTGGAGCGTTCACCAGCCGCCTTTTTGGTGGATAGCTGGCGGGCAGACTTCAAGGCTGGCGGTGCGCGCCGTGATCTTGCCATCGCCCGCGCCGCTGTTGGTTCCGGCGTCGGCGCGGTGGTGGCGGAACTCGCGGCCAAGGGGCTCATCACTGGCAACGGCCCGGCTGACGAGGATGCCAAGCAACTGCTGCGGGCGGATGGATGGCAGCCTTATTCGTTCAAGATCGGGGATCGCTACATCAGCTATCAGCGGCTTGATCCCTTCGCGTCCACCTTGGGCGTAGCTGCCGGGATGGTCGAGCTTCAGGATCACATGACGGAAAAGCAGCGGGAGAAGGTGGCAATGCTGGTCACCGCCTCCGTCATGCAGAACCTGTCGAGCAAGACATGGCTGTCGGGCATCGGTGATCTGGTCGAGGCGGTGAACGATCCCACCCGTTACGCGGACAACTGGATCAAGCGCCTTGCCGGTTCGGCTGCTGTCCCCGCCGGTGTCGCCCAGGTGGCCCGGACGATGGACCCCACCATGCGCGAGGCTGAAAGCATCCTGGACGCGGTGCGCGCTCGGGTGCCGGAATTGTCGAAGTCACTGCCCTCGCGGCGGGATGTCTGGGGCAAGCCGATCGAGAGCGAGGGCGGGCTTGGTCCTGATCTAGTTTCCCCGATCTGGCAGACGACGCGGCGCAACGATCCGGTGATCAATGCGCTGCTCGATGCGGGTGTGCGCGTGGGTAAACCAAACCGCGTGGTCGGCGGCGAGAGGCTGAACGCAGACCAGTGGGGCAAATATCAGGAGGTTGCAGGCGGCTTGGGCTACAGCGGTGTCCGCGATCTGATTGCCGCAGCGGAGTGGCCGTCCATGTCGCAGGAGGATCGGCAGGACGCGGTTTCCGATGTGATGAAGGCTGCGCGGAAGGAAGCGAGGGGGATCGTGTTGGGGGGCGCGAAAGCGGTTCCCCCATTGCCTGCTGGCTTTGAAGTTCCGCCTCCACCTCCCGGATTTGCGCGTCTCCCGTAGCTGGGCGAAAAACCTTGTCAGTTTTGCCTTGTTTCCCCTGATACATCGGGCGATGCCCAACTGCTTGGGGCAGGTGTAAAGGGGGAGTAACCGGTGGGTTTCATGTTCACGCTGGGGCGGTTTGCACGGAAAATCTGGAATGGCCCCTTCTACATCGGGAAGGTTACTCGGCCCGCGTCCGTGGGGGACGTGCTAATGAAGCTGCTCGAGACTGGTTGGCGGTTCATCATATTGCTGTTGGGCGTGTTAGCCGCTGGCGCAGCATCTGTCGCCACGTGGGCGGAAGTCATCGAGCCGAGATTTTTCCCGCCGCTCGAAAAGCAGATCAAAATATCGGCCCATTGGGATGACGGGAAGGCTTCCGTCGCCACAGTCGGCAAAAAGCCATTTCGCTGCTCGCCTGACTACCCAGTGATGGTGACCTTGGAGAACCGCAGCCAACGGACGGTCGGAGAGGTCGAGTTCGCTATTGACGCACGAGAAGTAAATCGTTCCACCATTCTGACGGAGAGTGGCTTTAGCCGCAAAGCTGATAGCATCATCAAGCCAGGCTATGTGGTGCGGCAGTGTTGGTCTGTTCCGCTGGAGTCGTGGGTCTCGTTGACTCCGATAGATAGCTCTAAGCTGACATATTATGCCCGCATTCTTTGGGCGACGGAGTTCGGCGACCATACCGAGTAGTTCGAGCTGGCGGCGGGCGAGATGCGCCTCGCCGAATGGGTTACCCCACTTTACAACAGACCGCGAAGGGGGTTTATCGCCTGCTCGTAGCCAGCATCGAGTTGATCAATGACGAAATTCCCCACGCAAATTCAACACGACAATTTCGCGATAAAGCTCGAGGCAAGATACATTGATGGGACTGCTGCTCATGGGGCGGGCTTCGCGGTGCGTTACAAAGATCGTTTCTGGCTAGTTACCTGCCGCCATCTGCTGGAGCATGAGACTTTCAACTTTTCCGGACGATGCGACGCCAGAACCATTCAAGCTGTTTCGCCGACCGCACCACCGATCGGCCTTCAGGGGCGCTTGATTGTAGGAGTGCGGATCCAGGGCGTGATTGCGGATGCAGCTGCTATAGAAATATCAGAAGCCGAAGCGGCAGGCTTTCCCAAGTTTGACGGATTAGTCGCCATCCCCATCTCAGGATATCAGCCTCGCAGCTCTTTCACCCTGAACCTTGGAACAATGCCGGTTCCGGTCCCGGTGCATGCTGAATTTCATGTCCAAGGCTATCCCTCGCTCTCGGCTTCCCAACCTCCCGTCACCATAGAAACGGTGACTAATAATGGCTTCCCCTCCTTACATCCGTGGATGCTCGCCTATATCCCGGGTGCCGCAAATGGTTTCTCCGGCGGGCCCGTCATCAAGCTGACAGCCGCCGGCGCCCAACTTTGGGGAATACATACTCATTCATACGATGCCACCCTTGACGGAACCACTGGAGGCATGGGTTGGCAAGCGCAGAGCCGACTTGGCGGAGCTGTGCCTATCTCTCTGCTCTTTCGGGCGATTGACCGCGCAAGTGGAACTGCCGAAACGATCATCGATGTCACGTAGTCTTGCCAGCACGCTCAAGCAGGAGTTAGCGAATCTGGTCGGCTTGGTTCTTCCCGTGATCATGTCGGCCACTGCCTTAAATGAAGGTAGTGATTACCGGGTGATTACTAGACCGCCTTCTCGACCATGAATTAAGTAGGTCGAAAATGGTTAAAAATGGCGGAAAACTGCGATGGTGAGCCCTGCTGGATTCGAACCAGCGACCTACTGATTAAAAGTCAGTTGCTCTACCGACTGAGCTAAGG
>CAMPIM010000098.1 GCA_946886365.1 uncultured Novosphingobium sp. | reverse complement strand
GGCGCCGCGCGGCGTGCCGCAGATCGAGGTGACCTTCGACATCGACGCCAACGGCCTCGTCAACGTCCATGCCAAGGACAAGGGCACGGGCAAGGAACAGCAGATCCGCATCCAGGCTTCGGGCGGCCTCAGCGACGCCGACATCGACCAGATGGTCAAGGACGCCGAACGCTTCGCCGAAGAGGACAAGAAGCGGCGTGAAGGCGCAGAGGCCAAGAACAATGCCGAAAGCCTGATCCACACCACCGAGCAGCAGCTGTCCGAGCATGGCGATAAGGTGGACGCTGCCCTCAAGTCCGAGATCGAAACCGCGATCGCCGCGACCAAATCCGCTGTCGAAGGCGGCGACGCCGAAGCGATGAAGGCCAAGGCGCAGGAACTCGCTCAGGTCGCGATGAAGCTCGGCCAGGCGATCTACGAGAAGGAACAGGCTCAGACCTCGGCTCCGGGCGCTGAAGCTCCGAAGGCTGATGACGATGTCGTCGATGCCGAATTTTCGGAAGTGGACGACAACAAGGCATAAGGCCCGATGAAACGCTTCTCGACTTCGCCCGAACCGAACGGTTATGGTAGCCGTTCGTGCCGGGCGAAGCCGAGGGACGTGCGCGCGCCGGGGGCGAAATGAGTAGCGAATTGGACTATTACGAACTGCTCGAGGTCGAGCGCTCGGCTGATGCAGGCACCATCAAGAGCGCCTACCGCAAGCTGGCGATGAAATATCACCCGGACAAGACCGGGGGATGCAGCGACGGCGAAGCGAGGTTCAAGGCGGTTTCCGAAGCCTATGAGTGCCTGAAGGACCCGCAGAAGCGCGCGGCCTACGATCGCTACGGTCACGCTGCCTATACCAATGCCCAGAATGGCGGCGGTGGCGGCTTCAACGGGCGCGGAGGCGCGGGCGGCTTTTCCGACCTTGGCGATATTTTCGAGACGATCTTCGGCCAGAGCGGCTTTGGCGGCGGCGGCCGTCAGGCGCAGCGGCGCGGCGCAGATTTGCGCTACGACATGGAGATTACGCTCGACGAAGCCTATCACGGCAAGAAGACCGAGATAGAGATCGAAGTCTCCGCCTCCTGCGAAAGCTGCGACGGATCGGGCGCTCAGCCCGGCACCGGCGTCAAGACCTGCGGCACCTGTGGCGGTCATGGCCAGGTCCGCGCGCAACAGGGCTTCTTCGTGGTGGAACGCACTTGCCCCGGTTGCCACGGCGCTGGCCAAGTCATCGAAAGCCCCTGCCGCACCTGCCGCGGCGAAGGGCGGGTAGACAAGCCCAAGACGCTGTCGGTCAACATCCCGGCCGGTGTCGATGAAGGTACCCGCATCCGCCTCTCCGGTGAAGGCGAAGCGGGCGCACGCGGCGCACCTGCGGGCGACCTCTACATCTTCCTGCATGTGAAGCGGCATACGCTCTTTGAACGGGACGGCACGACCCTGTTCTGCCGCGCACCGGTCAGCTTCACCACGGCGGCACTCGGCGGTTGCATCGAAGTGCCCGGCCTCGATGGCCAGCGTCACGAGATCAAGATCCCGAGCGGCATCCAATCGGGCAAGCAAATCCGCCAGCGCGGCGCAGGCATGCCGGTGCTGAACGGGCGAGGGCAGGGCGACCTTGTGATCCAGGTCGATGTCGAAACCCCGACCCGCCTTTCCGCCAAGCAGAAGGAACTGCTCGAAGCTTTCCGTGATACGGAAACCGGTGAGGAATGCCCACAGTCGACCGGCTTCTTCAGCAAGCTCAAGGAATTGTGGGGCGACTAAGCGCGCGCCATCTTAGACCTGAAAATCAGAAGGCCGGGCGCAGCATCATCTGCCCCGGCCTTTTTGCATCAGCATCAGCTGGGCGGAACTCGTTTCGCTCACCGGTGAACGTTCGTTTCGTCGCCCGACGGTCAACCACCAATGCCAGACAGGCGGTTATTGTTGTGGTATGCTTAAGCGTTGTTCTACCATAGACAAAAATCGCTTCAGGCGCTCTTCTGCGCCCCTGTAGTGCGGGCATGGAAGCCCGATGGCGATGATATCTTCGTTGTTCAGATATTCAGTGCCGTGGCTCGCTACGATTGCGCCCTTATCCGGTCTTGGCGTGCTTTATACTGCTGATTGTAGAGGCGTTTCGTGCGCTCAGCAGACATGCCTTTGCAGCGCATCTCGTTGAATGCGTCGTGCGACAATGCATTTCGGAAAACATCGAAATTTTGAAAAGGCGGGGCATCGACGACGGCGGGAGAAGCCAGCGAGGTCAGCAGATACATCCAACTCATGCCCGACTAATATCACGTCGCCGGAGACGGGCAACGTCCCCTAACCACCCATTTCCCGTCATCCAGCGTAAGCTGGGATCTCATGAGGCTAAGCTGTGCCCTGTCGTGAGAGATGCCAGCTTGCGCTGGCATGACGGAAGGATATCCGCTCACGACCTAATCAGAAATGCCTTTCCGCACATGAAAGGGGTAGCGGATGGAACCAGCTATCAGCTGCCAAGCAAAGCGAATGTCACGCAAGCCCACCCCCGGCCCCTCCGGCCAGCGGGAGGTGGGTGGCAACAAACCCAGCCATTCCGTCATCCCCACCTGTAAAGAATGAGAGTGCCTAGTTCAGGCCGCGAAAAACATGTCGGGATCGATCGTCATCAGGCTTTCCGCGCCACCCTCGATCTTCCGCCGCAGCGCGCCCGCATCCGGCATCACCCGCTCAGCAAAAAAGCGCGCCGTGATCAGCTTCGCCTCCAGATAGCGCGCATCGCCTTCGCCCGCTTCCAGCAGCGCCGCCGCCGCCTTCGCCATGCGCAGCCACATAAGGCCGGTCGAAACGATGCCCAGGATATGCATATAATGCACCGCGCCAGCCCCTGCATTATTAAGGTTCTGCATCGCATTCTGCATCAGCCACATGGTCGCCGCGCCCAGCTGCCCGCTGGCCTTCTCCAGCGCTTCAGCCACGCCAGCCAACTTCTCATTGCCCTTCGCCTCCGCGACCTCGTCCGCAACGATTTTCAGGAAAGCCTGCAAAGCCCGGCCGCCATTCATCGGCAGCTTGCGGCCAACCAGGTCCATCGCCTGCACGCCGTTGGTGCCTTCGTAGATTTGGGCAATACGGGCGTCGCGTACATATTGTTCGGCGCCATTTTCCCAGATGTAGCCATGACCGCCGAACACCTGCTGGCACATGACCGCAACGTCGAAGCCCTTGTCGGTGCCATAGCCTTTCAGCACCGGCGTCAGCAGCTGGACGAGATCGTCGGCGGCCTGCCGTTCCTCCTCCGTCGCGGCGTGCTGCGCCAGATCGACCTGCATAGCGCCCCACAACATCAGCGCGCGCAGCCCCTCGGTCAGCGCCTTTGCCTCCATCAGCATGCGCCGCACATCGGGGTGGACGAACAGCGTATCGGCTTTTTCGTCTTTGTCTTGAGGGCCGGTCAGTGCGCGGCCTTGCCGCCGGTCGCGCGCATAATGGACCGCGTTCTGGAACGCGATTTCCGCTTGGCCGAGGCCCTGCATGCCTACCCACATGCGCGCGGCGTTCATCATGATGAACATGGCGGCGAGGCCCTTATTCTCCTCGCCCACGATCCATCCCTTGGCGCCGTCATAATTCATGACGCAGGTGGCGTTGCCGTGAATGCCCATCTTATGTTCGAGCGATCCGCAAGACACGGCGTTGCGCTCACCCAACGACCCATCGTCATTCACCAACAGCTTGGGCACGACGAAGAGGGAGATGCCTTTGCTGCCTTCGGGCGCGTCCGGCGTCTTGGCGAGCACCAGGTGGATGATATTCTCGGTAAGGTCCTGCTCACCGGAAGAAATGAAGATCTTCGTGCCGGTGATCGAATAGCTGCCGTCATCCTGCCGCACCGCCTTGGTCTTGATGAGGCCAAGGTCCGTGCCCGCATGGGGCTCGGTCAGGTTCATCGTGCCCGTCCATTTGCCAGACACCATGTTGGGGAGATATTTCTGCTTCTGCTCTTCGCTGCCCTTGGCGAGCAGGGCGGACACGGCGCCGCTGGTCAGGCCATGATACATTTCGAAGCTGTGATTGGCCGACAGCACATATTCGCCAACAGCCGACGCGACGATATTGGGCAGGCCTTGGCCGCCATATTCGACCGGCGCGTGCAGCGTGGTCCATCCACCTTCCACATAGGTGTCGAATGCCTGCTTGAAGCCCGGTGGCGTCGTGACGCTGCCATCCGGGTTTCGAACGCAGCCTTCCTTGTCGCCGACGGCATTCAGCGGAAAGAGTACTTCCTCAGCAATCTTCGCGCCCTCTGTGAGGATGGCATCCACCAGATCCGGCGTCGCGCTCTCAAAGCCAGGCAGATTGGTATAGCGATCAAGGCCCACCACATGTTCGAGTATGAAGCGGGTTTCGCGAATCGGGGCGGAATAGCTGGGCATCAATCTTCTCCGGTTATCTTTTTAGTCGCGAATGTTCAGGGCTTGTCGAGAGCTGCAACAAAGCCCGAAAGTTCCGCGATGGCGGCATCTATGTCGCTTTTCTGGCGGGTGAGCAGTTCGATGCGAGCCTTGCATTTGGCGACTGTGACGCGCCGCTGCTCCTCATGTTCCTCATCCGCATCGTAAAGGTCGATCATTTCGCGGATCTCGGCGAGGCTGAAGCCGACCCTTTTGCCACGCAGGATCCAGGCAAGCCGAGCGCGGTCACGGCGCGAATAAATGCGGGCGAGGCCGTGGCGTTCCGGTGCGATCAGCCCTTCATCCTCATAGAAACGCAGGGCGCGGGCCGTGACGCCAAACTCCTCCGACAGGTCGGTGATGGTGTAGCTTTGCCGTTCTTTGTTGTCGGGCAATTCGATGCCCGCGATGCCGCTGCGCTGATCCATGGCGTCTTAGCTAGGAAAGCTTTACGTTAACGTCAAGTGCGATCTGCGGCAATTTGCCCTGATGACAGTCGGGCCTTGGGAGGTTAAGCGGCGCCTGATGACGGGGGCAATCAGACAATCGGAAGTCGCGCGGGGCTTGCTGGCCGCGTTGGCGCTGCTTGTCCTGGCCATCCAGTTGATTACGCCTGCCGGTTTCATGCCGGTTCGTACGGATCGGGGCGTGATGGTGACGCTCTGTACGGGGCAGGGCGCGGTCAACGTCCTGGTCGATCGCGATCAAGCGCTGGGGAAAGAACATCATTCGCAGGATGACGGCGTCCCGGTTCAACAACATTGCTCCTTCGCCGCCTCGGTTCAGCCGGTGGTTCCTCCGCTGATTTTGGCCGATCTGCCGTTGCCAGCGTGGCAGACTGTTTTCGGGCCTATCGCATTCGCGCTCAAGACGGGGCTGATCGCCCGACTTGCCGCACCCCCCCCGCCATCATCCGGTCCTCCTCTGTCCTCCTGAAGCTGTCGTTTATGCTGCGCTGAGCGCGGCACGATTTTCTTGAGGATGAATTCATGTCTGCATTTACCGATTTGCGCAGCGTGTCGCTGTGCGCTCTTGCCTGTTCGCTGCTTTCCACCCCAGCTTTCGCTGATGAAGCTGGCGATCAAGGCCGTATCATCGTGACCGCCAACTCCACGGTGGAGGACGCCACTACCCAGACAAGCCGGACAGCAGGCGGCGCCGACGTGGTCCCTGCCAAGGATTTTGAAGACAAGCTGGCCGTATCGCTGCGCGACGCGCTGGCCTTCTCCGCAGGTGTCTACACACAACCGCGCTTTGGTCAGGAGGTGCGCATTTCGATACGCGGTTCCGGACTGTCGCGGAGCTTCCATATGCGGGGCCTGACGCTGTTGCAGGATGGCATCCCGATCAACATGGCCGACGACAACGGAGACTTTCAGGAACTGGATCCGCAGGTGTTCCAGCATCTGGAGGTCTATCGCGGCGGCAATGCGCTGCGACTTGGCGGATCGACTTTGGGTGGCGCCATAAATGCGGTGACACCGACCGGACGGACGATGCCGGGCGCGGAATTGCGCATAGATGGCGGCTCGTTCGATACGCTGCGTGCGAAGGCGGCCTATGGTTATGCCGATGCTCGTGGTGACGCTTGGGCATCCATTACCGCCGACAGGTCCGATGGGGACCGCGCTCACGGAGAGAGACGCGCTTTGCGTTTCAACGGCAATGTTGGGATCAAGCTGAACGATCGGGTGGAAACCCGTTTCTATGTCAGCGCCCAAACGATCCGGCAGAAGCTGTCGGGAGCGCTGACCGAAGCGGATGCGCTGAATGACCCGGCCAAGGGCAACTTTGCAGGTGATCAGGCGCGCAACATCGATTCCATCCGGTTTCAAAACCGTACCACGGTTGAACTGGACGGCGGTCAATTGGCCTTCGGCGCCTATTTCAATGCGAAGGCTCTAAACCATCCCATTTATCAGGTGGTCGATCAGAAATCAGAGGATCGTGGACTGTTCGCCAGCCTTGACCTTTCGGGAGAGGTGCGGGGGCTTCCGGTCGAACTAACGCTGGGGACGCAGGCACGTTTTGGCCATGGTGATTTCCGGCAGTTTGTTAATATCGACGGCAAAGCGGGCGCTCTCACGTCCATGCAAAAGGCGCGGGCGCAGACGATCAACAGCTATGTGGAGGCCAGGATCGCTCCGGTTCAGGGCTTATGGCTGATCGCAGGTGGCATCTATACGCATGGTGAGCGGCGGCTGGACAATCGCCTCGTGCCTTCACGCAGCGGCGAGGCGAAATTCGATAGCTTCGCGCCTAAAGTCGGGCTTCTGTATGCACCCTCTCAGGCGGTGCAGGTCTACGCAAATTACAGCCGGTCTGTGGAGTTGCCTGGCTTCATCGAACTGGGCCAGATTGCCGCTGGACCAAGTGGGCCGCTGCCCGGCTTCACGCCCCTTGATGCGCAGCGGGCCTGGACGGCGGAAATCGGCACGCGTGGCAGTATGGGGCCAGCCCGTTGGGACATAAGCTTCTATCGCGCGGGCCTGAAAGGCGAGTTGCTGCAATATAATGTCCAGCCGGGCGCCATCCCGGCGGCGACATTCAACGCAGGCCGGACACGGCACCAAGGCATCGAGGCCGCGCTGGACCTGACCCTCGCGCCTTGGGCGACGTTGCGGCAGGCCTACCAGTATAGCGACTTCCGTTTTCGTAATGACGCGCAATTTGGCGACAACCGCCTCCCCGTCGTGCCACGTCATTTCTACCGGGCGGAAGTTAAGCTGGGAACCGATCGCGCCAGCATCGCTCCGGCTGTGGAATGGGTGCCGCAGGGTGCCTGGGCTGATTATAGCAATAGCAAGCGGGTTGATGGCTATGCGACGTTCAACATCGGGGCGCAGGCGCAGTTGACGAAGGGCGTCAGCCTGTTCGTCGATGCACGCAATCTGACGGGTAAGCGAGCGATAGGCGATATCGGAGCGCTCGTAAGCTACAAACCGGACGATCCATCGATCCCCGGGAACCAGGCCAGTGCGGCCTTCTATCCCATCGAACGCCGGGCGGTCTACGCGGGCGTGCGCGCGCGTCTCTGAAAAGGCAGCGGCCTATCCTCATGAGGGGGTGGAGCGGGGCGGTAAATGCGGCTAGAGGCGGCGCCATGTTGCGTCTCTCCGGCCTCAAGCTGCCCCTCGACCACCCGGCCGATGCGATGCCTGCCGCCATTTGCGAGCGGCTGGGAATTGAGGCAGCGGACCTCGTCCGTCACGTCATCGTGCGCCGGGGCAATGATGCCCGGCGGAAGAGTGCAATCCAACTGGTTTATACTGTCGATGTCGAGCTGGTGGACGAGGCCGCGTTGCTTGAACGGCTTGCGGGCGACAACGACGTGCGCCGCCGCCCGGATACCGATTACCGCTTCGTCACTCGTGCGCCCCAATGCTGGTCGGGGAAGCGCCCGGTTGTCGTGGGCGCAGGCCCATGTGGGCTTTTCGCGGGACTGATCCTCGCGCAGATGGGCTTCCGGCCCATCATCCTCGACCGTGGCAAGGTTGTGCGGGAGAGGACCAAGGATACCTGGGGTCTTTGGCGGCGAGCCGAGCTGAACCCCGACAGCAATGTCCAGTTCGGGGAAGGCGGCGCGGGCACCTTCTCGGACGGCAAGCTCTATTGCCGTGTGAAGGACCCGCGTTTCCTGGGCCGTAAGGTGCTGGAGGAATTTGTCGCTGCGGGCGCGCCTGAAGATATTTTGACCGAAGCGCATCCCCATATCGGGACGTTTCGCCTCGTCAGCATGGTCGAAAGCCTGCGCCGCCAGATCGAGCAACTGGGTGGCGAATATCGCTGGCAGCACAAGGTCGATGAACTGGAAATGGAGCGGCAAGGCGACGGAACGCAGCGCCTGCGCGGACTGCACCTTTCCAACGGCAGCTTTATAGAGGCCGACCATGTTGTGCTTGCCGTCGGACACAGCGCCCGCCCGACTTTCGAGATGTTGCACCGGCGCGGCGTTCATATCGAAGCCAAGCCATTTTCAATCGGGGTGCGGATCGAGCATCCACAAAGCTGGATCGATCGAGCCCGCTACGGCAATTGCGCGGGTCACCCGGTACTTGGAGCGGCGGCCTACAGCCTTGCGCATCATTGCGAGAATGGCCGCACCGTTTACAGCTTCTGCATGTGTCCCGGCGGGCGCGTGGTCGCTGCCACGTCTGAAGAAGGACGTGTCGTCACCAACGGCATGAGCCAATATAGCCGTGCGGAATTCAACGCCAATTCAGGCCTGGTGGTTGGCATAGAGCCGGAGCGGGATTTTCCGGGAGGGCCTTTGGCGGGCATCGACCTTCAGCGGCATTGGGAAAGCCAGGCCTTTGTCGCAGGCGGCTCTTCCTACTGGGCTCCAGGCCAAAAGGTCGGCGATTTCATGGCGCGGCGTCCCTCAGAAGCGCTCGGGGAGGTCGTCCCTTCCTACAAGCCGGGCGTCACCATGACCGATCTGTCCCTTTGCCTGCCTGACTTTGCGATCGACGCCTTTCGCGAGGCACTACCCGCATTTGGCCGACAGATTGCCAATTATGATCACCCTGATGCGGTCATGACCGGTGTCGAAACCCGAACCTCATCCCCCATCCGCATCACACGAGGCAAGGATTTTCAGAGCTTGAATGTGGCCGGACTTTACCCCGCTGGCGAAGGCGCGGGCTATGCAGGCGGCATATTGTCGGCGGCCATTGATGGCATCAAGGTTGGGGAAGCCGTCGGCTTGGCGATTTCCGCCTGAGTCGTGCGGCGTCGCCGTAAGGTAAATCCATCAAAATCCAATGAGGGTAGCGGTTTAACGCTGTCTTTTGCCAAGCTAAAACAAGTTAAGCGGGTAAATTACTTTCGATCGATAAATTAAGCTCCGATGAAATAATTCTTATGCCCATGACTTCATTGGCGATAATTTGTTACCCGGCCACGCGGCTTTGCAATATATAAGCAGCCGCTGCTCTCGGCCGGTCCGACGCTGCCGCAGCGGCTTTTCAGTAAAAAATTGCTAGAGAAACAGAGGAGGCCTCTATGTATGCCAAGCCTGTGATGGCGGCGCTTTGCGTCTGCTTGGCTGTGCCGATGGTGGCAGATGCCAGGCAGGGATCTGGGCAACTGACGGTGGTAGCACCCGATAAAAGCGCAATAAGCTATGAAAAGTGGACGGATCGGACAGCATCAAGATTGTCGCGGAGCATCCGTCAGGCAACTTCCCTTTATCGTGATGGAGCATCGATCGGATATTCCCGCGTGCAGTTCCGTCTGGGAGAACAAGGGCGGCCGGAGAATATTTCTCTGGCGGGCTCTTCGGCATCCCGCAGTGTCGATCGCATATCGATGCGCGCTATCCGATCGATGGGATCGCTTTACCCCTTACCGCAGGAGGTGCGCCCTGGGTCGAAGTTCGAGGCATGGGTGATTGTGGCGAATGATGCGACGGACAGGGACAACATGCTGAGCAGTTTGCGCGCTCAACACTTTGCGCAGGCGGCGGCCGATCGGCCGATCCTCCTCGCGGCGCGTTAAATAGCAGAAAAGTCGGCTCCAAGCGCGCGGCATGAAGTGTGCGTCTTGAGCTGCGTGAAACTTACCGTCAAAGGCGGCGTTCCCCATGCCATGCGCCGCCTTCATTTCGATCTTCACAATGGCACCGGCTTTACCCGCGATGACGAGGGGCGGGAGTTGGCCGAAGAGGCTGATGCCCGTGCTCTTGCCATAAGCAGCATACGCTCGATCCTGAGCGAGGAAGTGCTGATGGGCGTCGTCGATCTGACGGGCTGGATCGACATAAGGAGTGATTCTGGCGTACAGATGGGACGAGTGTCCTTCAGCGAGGCTGTGTGTCTCCGGCTCGCCCCAGGAGACCGCGATGGTAGAGGCTCATCTCGCCAAACTTAGATTCCGTCACCCGTTATCTCCGGAAGAGGAAGAGGCTATCCGGGCGATCACGCCGCCGGGCCGTCATGTGCCTCGCAACAGCATTATCGTGCATGAGGGCGAACCTCTTGAGGCCAGCACATTGCTGCTCGAAGGGGTGATGTGCCGCTTCAAGGATTTGGCGGATGGCAAGCGGCAGATCACGCAAATCCACCTAGCGGGCGACTTTGTCGACATTCATGGCTTCACGCTGAAACGGCTGGAGCATGATGTCATGACGCTGACGGATTGCGTCGTGACCCTGGTGCCCCATGAGCAAATCCGCCAGTTGATCGAGCAGTGGCCGCGTATCGGCCGTCTGTACTGGTTCAGCACAAACCTGGATGCGTGCATGAGCCGCGAATGGGAATTATCGCTCGGCCAGCGTTCGGCGGCGGGCCGGATGGCGGCTCTTTTTTGCGAACTATATGTCCGTCTACAGGTGATCGATCAGGCGAGCGACCGGTTCTATATCGGGATGAGCCAATCTCAGCTCGCCGACAGCCTTGGTATGACTTCGGTCCATGTAAACCGCACGCTCAGATTGCTCCGCGACCGGGGGCTTTTGAAATATCAGCGGGGCGAAGCGCAGATCCTTGATCTTGAGGGTTTGAAGGCCCTCGCGGAGTTCGACGCGCGCTATCTCTACCTCGATCCTGATCCGCTTTGACATTGCTTCTCAAGGAAGGTGTTGATTTCGTTTCAGTTAAGGTGTCGATTGGTGCCGTGATCATAAGCGGGACTTGAGGACCGATGCCAACGATGCAGGAGCGGCAGCCCAAGGATGCCCAAGGCATGAAGCCTCCCATTCCGGGGGACGAGGCCGATCGGTTGCGAGCGCTGGAACATTACCGGCTTGGCGGCATCGGTCGAGAACGTCCGTTCGACCATATAACCCAGTTCGCAGCTGACCTGTTCGATGTGCCCATGTCGCTGGTGTCGATCGTGGGATCGGACACCCAATGTTTTCGCGGTGCGTGCGGCATCGATGAGACCCACACCTCGCGGGATGTCGCCTTTTGCGCCTTCGCGATCCTGCAACCGGAGGTCATGGTGGTGCCGGATGCGACGAAGGATCCGAGGTTTAGCGGCAACCCATTGGTCACAGGGCCGCCGCACGTCCGCTTCTACGCTGGTGCGCCCTTGCGGGTGGCTAATGGCCAGCCGCTTGGGACCTTGTGCATCGTTGATTACAAGCCGCGTGATTTCAGCGAGGCGGATCGGCAGCGGCTCGCCCAGCTGGCACGGACGGTGATCGACCTCATCGAATTGCGGGTCGAAGGATTTGCGGCTGACGAACATCGGCGCAAGCTTGATGACGAACGCCAGTTGCTGAAGCTGACAGTAGAGAATGTGAGCGGCGGCGTCGCGGTGGTGGATCGGGACCTGCGGCTGATGCTGTGGAACCAGGCCTTTGTCGATCTGTTCGATTATGCTCCCGATAGCGTGACGGGCGGAAGGGACGCACGTGAGCTTATCCGCCTGACCGCACAGCGCGGCGAACTGGGACCCGGTGACCCGGATCAGATCGTCGCGGGCTTCGTCGAGTCTATCCGCACCAGCGACAGTCGTCGGTTGGAGATTCAGCGCCGGAACGGTCGCATCCTCGATATCCGCCGGGAATCGATCCGTGGGGGGCGGTTCATCATGACGGCGCGGGATGTGACGCAGGAACGGCAGATCAGTCGCCTGAAGGACGAACTGGTATCGACCGTCAGTCATGAATTGCGGACGCCGTTGACCGCTATCTCCGGTGCATTGGGACTAATGGCGGGTGGCGCCGCTGGCGAATTGCCTGACAGGGCCAAACAACTGGTCGCGATCGGCAGCAAGAATGCGGAGCGGCTGATCCATCTGGTCAATGACCTGCTGGACATGGACAAACTTCAGTCGGGGAAGCTGGTCTTTCATTTCGACGAACGGGAATTGGGCTTGTTGTTGACCGAGGCGATCGAGCAGATTGAGCCATATGCCGAGCGCTTCGGCGTTAAGCTTGAATTCGACCACCCGGCCGAAGCGGTCGTCGCCAAGGTTGATGGCAATCGCCTGTGTCAGGTGATGACCAACCTATTGTCCAACGCTTGCAAATTCTCGCCCTCGGGTGGGACCGTGCATGTCTGCCTTGAGCGGGCGGGGGACGTCGCGCGGATCAGCGTTGCTGACGAGGGGCCGGGGATTTCGCCGGAGTTTCGCGCGCGGCTGTTCAAGCGTTTTGAGCAGGAGGACGGTGCGCATCAGCACGGCCATGCGGGCACCGGCCTTGGCTTGGCGATCAGCAAAGGCATCGTAGAGGCGCATGGCGGAAGCATCGCGCTGGATTCCGCGGCGGAAACAGGGGCGACGTTTATTGTCGAATTGCCGCTGTGATGCCGAATTGACAGAAAGACCCGAGTTGACCCGCATTCTTTATGTTGATGATGAAGCAGACCTGCGGGAGATCGCGGCCATGTCGCTTGAGCTGGACCCGGAGTTCGAGGTGCGAACGGCGGCCTCGGGTGCGGAAGCGTTGGAGCAGGCGAGGCAGTGGCAGCCTGCTCTCATCCTGCTTGATGTGATGATGCCGGGCATGGATGGGCCTGCGACTTTGGCGGCGTTGCAGGTTGAGCCCGCCACCGCGACAATTCCCGTCGCGTTTATCACGGCCAAAACTCATCCACGGCACGTCACGAACCTGAAGGCCCTCGGTGCGCGAACCGTGCTTGCCAAGCCGTTCGACCCGATGAGCCTCGCGGGGACCGTGCGGACATTGCTGGAGCCATGAGCGATACCGAAGCGCAAATGCAGAAGTTGCGACAGCGCTTCCATGCGCGGGCCGCGTCCGATCTGAGTGCCATCATTTCGGCGCTTGAAGCAGGGGATCGCTCCCGCCTTTTGCACCTCGCCCATGGATTGGCGGGCGTGGCCGGGATCTTTGGCTACGCCGATATTGGCGGCCATGCATCCGCGTTGGAGGAAGCGGTGGACGCGGGCGTTGATGGTGCGGCCATAAAGGCCCTGGGGCAGGCGCTTATAGAAGCGCTGGCGCGCGTTTAGGGGCGACTGGTCCAGAAGGAATCAGACAAGCTGCTCCGCCTGTGTCGGTATAGAAAAGGGCGGCATCCGAAGATACCGCCCTTGTTCCAGCTGAGCTGGATCGGTGCTCCGCGCGGGGCGGAGCAAAACCGATTACTTGAGCTCGACAGTCGCGCCGGCTTCTTCCAGCTGCTTCTTGATCTTCTCGGCTTCGTCCTTGCTGGCGCCTTCCTTGACAGCCTTGGGCGCGCCTTCGACGAGCGCCTTGGCTTCGGTCAGACCCAGGCCGGTGATGGCGCGGACTTCCTTGATGACGTTGATCTTCTTGCCACCGT
>CAMPIM010000097.1 GCA_946886365.1 uncultured Novosphingobium sp. | reverse complement strand
ACACGCTCCACAAGTCCGGGCGGCGGTCGTCGAACCGGCGCGGCATCAGGATTTGGCTTTCCGTGATGGGCGCGGGCTTGTTATCGGTGGGGTCGTACTTGAGGGCCAGCGCGGAACGGGCGAACACTTCGGCTTCGCCTTCGTCCAGCGTGATAGCGCGCATCAGGTCGCGGGATTCCTTCACGCGTTCGAAGCCGCTCAACACCTCGAAAGCGCCTTCGATGACAGAACCGGCCACGTCGCCCTTGTGCGGCACGCGCACATCGGCCACGGTATCGCCGCACACAAGGCCATTGCTGCAAACGAACCGGAACATTCCGGCCAGCATCTGATAGCTGCTGGTGCCGTCGTGCGAGTTCAGCAGCACGATTTCATTGGCTTCCGCGCCGTTGATCTGACTGGCATGGCGCAGGCGAATCATGTGTTTGGTGTAGTCGCGGCGGTCGTCGTGCCGCACGCGGGTTTGCGCTGCCATGAAGGGTTCAAACCCTTCCTTGCGCAGTTCCGCCAGCACGGCGGCGGTGGGAATGTAGGCGTACCGTTCGGAGCGGCTATCGTGCGGGGCCTCCGCGAAGATGGACGGGGCTACGCGGCGGATTTGGTCGTCGGACAGCGGGTAGTCACTGCGCAGCGTCGGGGAATGGGAAGCGAATCGAGATGCGAGTTGCATGGTTTTCTCCAATGAGTTGCTGTGGTTTCAAAGCTGACCGGATTCCAAGATTCGGAGCCCGTTGTGGCTTCGGTTGGTTCGGCGCAGAGACCTGGGCCGGTCCTGTTTGCCGCCGTCTTTCCTGAGTTCATCGCCCGCGAAAAACCGGGCCAGCGAGGGACTGGCCGTCAAGGGAGAAGCGCAGGGTTGGTGCGGCCCGCAGCGCAGCGAGGACTCGGCCCTGCGCGCCTTGACGGCCAGGCACCGCGGGCTACGGTCGCGGGAAAAAGCGATGAACTTGGGGAAAGACGAACAGCGGCCAATGGGCCAGGGGGTGCGCTGAAACCAACGCCGCGCGGCGAGCGCCCCTGCGTGCCAGCGGCACGCCTAGCTGGATGGCTGTTGGTCGATCAGGTGCAACCTGTTCGGTGCATGCGAGGGGCGCCAAGCAAGGCGCGGCGGGGATGGGCTGTCCAGCCGATCCCCTGGAGGGCAAGCGCCGCGCGCAGGCCAGGAGCGAAGAGACGGCCGGAGGCATCAGGGATCAAAGCCGCATGGCCGCGACTCGGCACGAGGCGCGGGGCAACGCCCGCGAGCCCGACGGCGGCACGCCGGGATGCTCTACTGTTCACAACAAAATGTAAGTGACGCAATAGTACTTATGAGCCACAATGTAGCTACATCTATTGTGAGCGCAACAATGGCAAGTAACGACGTCGTTCGTGCCCGGATTGACGGGCAGATTAAAGAAGCCGCAACTGTTGTTCTGGCTGAAATGGGGTTATCAATTTCGGATGCGATTCGGATGCTGCTGACCCGAATCGCGGCAGATAAGGCACTCCCCTTTGACATCAATCGTGTGTCGTCCGATTCTGATCGGAAGGCACCATAAGGTTGCGCTGAGGCAAGGCCCGCAAATCGTTTCTCTGAACAGTAGGGATCAAGAATAGTTCATGGCATCTATCAGACCTTCAGCATTCAATCAACGTGAGCGTTTGGACGGCGGCCCCTTCCTTGTCATTGAAGCAGCCGAACCGGAAGAGGAAGGCATTAACGTTTTCTTCACTGATATTCCCGCAGCGGAGCGCAAGCCGGATTCGCCAATAGCGAGACTGCTCAATGTGTGTCCAGACAGATTGACCATTTGGCCTCTTAATATTCGAGAAGATCGCGACGATTACCTGCAACCTAAATACGGCACCCTTGAACGCATCGTCGTCGCTCGGCCTGTTATCGAGCCCTACATACTGCCAGAGACTACTGACGATGTCGTTGGGCTTCTTGAGCAGTTGCCGGATGGGTTTGCCAAAGATTTTCGATTCGGTTTGGGGCTTCTGTGGGAATATCGGCAAATTTGCGAAACAGCCGCCAGCTTAGAAAACGTAAGCATACTCATTGTCCACAAAGGAAATGACGCGAAAATTGATTCGCCATTCTTTATTCTCGGAATAAGAAGATTTCATGAATTAAGAAAAGAATTAAATCGCATAGCCTCTCGCCACCAGAGAGACGCGCGCAAGGACAAGCAATTTCATGTCTACCAGACCTTATTACATGCTGCCGATTCAGCACAATTTCCCGCTCTAAAGAAGAGCGTAAGACCTGATGCACTAACGGAAATGACCGATGGTGGGCGGCAGCATGTGACGCTTTCCAAGCGTGATCGGCGCGCCGCTGTTCGCATGGTTCAAGACAATATAGAAGCACTGGCGGAATCTGAGCCGCGCTCGCTGCTGGCATTAAAGAATGATATTGAGCTCATCACACTGAATCAACTGATTGAGCGATACCAGGAAATGCTTGGAAAAGGACTGACGGAAAGCAAGTGGCAAAGCTTCTTTCTGGAAAATCCTTTCATACTTAGTCTTGCATTTGCCGTTCCAGCCATGCTGGTTCAGGGGCAAGCTTATGCAGGTGGCAAGCGACTTAACGGGTCCGGCGGAAAATTTTCAGATTTTCTATACGCATCCGCTTCCACGGGCAATCTTGGCCTCATTGAGATAAAAAAGCCGCAAACCGAACTGCTAGGAAAATCTCCCTATCGTGGAGATGATGTTTTTGGCCCATCGACAGAATTGGGTGGAGCGATTGCTCAAATTCTAGATCAGCGTTTCAAATTGCAGAGTGAACTACCCGTCATAAAAAATAACATGAACCGATACGACCTCCACAGCTATGCGGTTCGCTGCATAGTTGTCGCTGGCATGACGCCACAAGAGCATCAGCAAAGAAAGTCATTCGAGCTCGTTCGAAATGCGTTCGCAGAGATCGTGATCGTGACTTTCGATGAACTACTTGCAAGGCTAACCGAGATTAAAAATGCGCTCCAACCGATTCCTACCTTAGACACGGTGCCGTTCTAAAACCAACTGACAGTTGGCCATTCCGTAGTTGGGATCAATGGCTGCAGTGTTCAACCAATCCATCGGCCGATCGGCATGTGGATTTCAACAACAAGATTGAATCAAATGCATATATCCAAGCTCAGCCTGGTCAACTACCGGAACTTTCCCAACACGAAGCTGCTGTTCCAGAAGGGTATCAACACTGTCATCGGCGAAAATGGATCTGGCAAAACCAATCTCTTTCGCGCAATCAGATTGCTGCTTGATGACAACATGATTCGCTCTGCCTACCGGCTGGAGCATACCGACTTTCATCGCGGCCTAGGGCGCTGGCAGGGACATTGGATCATCATCAGTCTTGAGTTTGAGGAAATCTCTGCGGATGAATCAGTGCAGGCGCTCTTCCGACATGGGACGGGCGTAATTGAGGAAGAGGCGAACGGCAAGGCCACTTACAACCTGATCTTTCGTCCGAAGAAGGAAATCAGGCTGCGACTTTCTCAATTGAACGATGGTGATCAGGCAGGCCTCGACGCTATCCTGAACCCGGTCACCATCGACGACTATGAAACGATTTTCACAGGTCGGAGTGAAGCCGACTTCAACGACGAGGCCTTCTATAAGGATGTGGTCGGCGACTTCGCGAATGTTCGATTCAATGAAGAGGTTGAATTTCGTGTTATCGGCGCGAAGATTCCGAACGTGCTGTCCGTCTCCAAAGAAATTTCGTTCACTTTCGTCCAGGCGCTACGGGACGTCGTCTCCGAATTTCACAACAACCGGACAAATCCGCTCTTTTCGCTTCTGAAGGGCAAGAGCGGCGATATCGACCCCGTGGCGTTCCAGGCTATCACCGACGGGGTAAAGGCATTGAATGACTCCATCGAAGCGTTGCCAGACGTGCAGGTCGTCCGGACGGATATCAGAGACACCATCAAGGATGCGGCGGGTGAGGCGTATTCGCCGTCTTCTCTTTCTATCAAGTCGGATCTGCCAGACGAAGCTGACAAGTTGTTCCAGTCGCTCAAGCTGTTCGTTGGCGAATCGGGGGAGAGCCACGAAGGACCGATCCACGAGCTGAGCCTTGGTGGAGCAAACCTGATATTCCTCACGTTGAAACTGCTTGAATTCAAGTATCAAAAGGCTAAACAGTCGATCGCCAACTTTCTGCTTATCGAAGAGCCGGAAGCTCACATTCACACACATATCCAGAAAACACTGTTCGACAAGCTCAAATACGACGACACACAGATCATTTATTCGACCCATTCGACGCACATCTCTGAGGTCAGCAATGTTCAGAACGTGAACATCCTCGGCAGAGAAGGTGATCGTTGCGAGGCATACCAGCCTGCAATTGGCCTAAACCCAGAAGAGATCGGCAACATTCAACGCTACCTGGATGCTGTCCGTAGCAACTTGTTGTTTGCCAAGAGCGTCCTCTTAGTGGAGGGCGATGCAGAAGAAATTCTCGTTCCGATCCTGATCAAGAACGTGCTAGGCGTCAGCCTTGATGAACTCGGCATCAGTTTAATTAATATCCGCAGCACTGGATTTCAGAACGTCGCGGTTCTTTTCGATGATGCCCGAATCCGGAAGCGGTGCAGCATCGTCACCGACCTTGACAAGTCCATCATTGACACAACGCCGGCGGCGGGAGACTCCGAAGGGCTGCTCCGGCGCAAGGGCAAGTATCAGGCATCCCAGGAAAAAGGGGTCGCCAGGAAAGCGTTATTGGAAGACACCTTCAAAGATAACGGGTGGGTTTCTCCATTCTTTGCCCCCCATACCTTCGAGGTCGACTTCATTGCCGCCGGCAATGCGCGTAAGGTGGTCGGCATCCTTCCTGATGTCTACAAGGATGCACCAACCATCGCGACGGCCAAGGCGGAGCTCGAATCAGCGGACATCGCGTTGTTCGGTCAGCGCGCATTGACCATGGCGGACAACTACGGCAAGGGATGGTTTGCCATCTTGCTGGGAAAGAAGATCGATCCGCAGACCGCCATTCCGAAGTACATCTTGGACGCCATCGCTTTTGCGCATCCGGTGGTCACTAAGGAAGTCTGGTTTAACGTGCTGAGCTACCGCGTGAACTACATCGATGCAGAAGATATCTTCACTGCGTCTGCCGTATTCGACGACTTTAGGGCCAAGCTGCTGGCCTTCCGAAATGGAGACATCGACTTCGTCGGCATCCGAAACGAGATGCTTGCCACGTTCCCAGATGATCGCATCAACGATGTACTCGCGGTGTTCTGATCATGTTCATGTGGAACAAAGATGATCTGAATCCCGAGCAGGAAGCAGCCATTCTGAAGCCAGGGAGCGTCTTTCTCATCGCTTGCCCGGGCAGCGGGAAAACGCGCACGCTCACCTACAAAATCGCCTATGAGTTGTCCAGGCTGAAATCGAACAAGCAGTTTGTCGTTGCCATCACTTATACGCACCGTGCCGCCGACGAAATCCACGAGCGCATTGAGAGCCTTGGGGTGGATACATCCCGATTATGGATAGGAACGATACATTCGTTCTGTCTTGAATGGATATTGAAACCGTACGGCATCTATCACGAAGCGTTGGATCGAGGCTTCCGTGTGATCGATCAGCATGAGCGCGAGAAAATCCTGGAGGCATTGTGCAAGCCTTACCAGAAGCCAAAAATAACATTCTGGGATTGTGAGTTTTATTACACCGAAACTGGATATGTGCTCTCCTGCCCACAAGATTGGAAGCATTCGGGTCTTCACGTCATATTGGGCAAGTATTTTGAGATTCTGCACGAAAGTCGGCAGCTAGACTTTGAGCTCATTCTTTACTATGCGTACCAACTGATCGCACGTCATCCTGCGATCAGCACTCTTCTGGCACAGTTGTTCTCTTTCGTGCTGATCGACGAGTATCAGGACACCAAACGAATTCAGTATTCGATCATCACCGCCATTCTGAAAGCTGGTCAAGGTGCGACCAAGGCCTTTATTGTCGGAGATCCTAACCAGGCGATTTATCAATCGCTTGGCGGATATCCGATTGCCTTCGAGGATTTCAAGGCGATGGCCAATATCGATTTGGACGAACTCGAACTGTCGCGGAACTACCGTTCTTCTGAGCGCATCATTGAGTACTTCGGAAACTACAACGTTCACAACACACGCATCGAAGCCGCATCCGAGGACAAGGCGTACCCAAGCCTTATTTCATTCGACGACACAGTGAGCAAAAATGATCTGGACGCTGAGCTCATCCGGCTCATCCGTTTCAACATTGAGACTATGGGCATCTCACCTCACGAGGTGTGCATTCTCGCGCCACAGTGGACGCATCTTGCAAGCATGACACGTCGTTTGGTCGCCAGCATGCCGGAGTACTCATTCGATGGCCCCGGTATGGTTCCCTTTGCACGGGACACAGAGAATTTCTGGTACAGGCTTTCTAAGATTGCACTTACTCAGGCATCGCCGGGAATGTATGTGCGCAGACTGCGGTGGGCCGGGGAGATTCTGAATGACCTAGAGGCGGCCGGGGCTAGCGTGTCGAAGCTCACGCGGAGGTCCTTGTTGAGGGAGTGCAATGCAATTAAGATCGATGAAACAGATGGTCTTACCTACTTGAGCGCATTTTTCGAGCGTCTGTTTGCAAACTTAGCAATCGACTTTCGCCTTTTCACGCTGCTTCAAGAGCATCACGTTGCCTTCTTCGATAGTTCGCAAGCCCGGGTAAATCGATTGAAGAGTGAAGGTAGCGAATTTATAGGCGATATTGAGACATTCAGGAAGGTATTTCAGCATAGGACTGGAATCACCATCTCGACGATACACGGCGTCAAGGGAGCCGAGTTCGATGCAGTGATCGCTTATGCATTATTAGAAGATATGGTGCCGCATTTCAATGATCCGAACGGTCAAGAAAGCGCGATGAAATTGCTGTATGTCATTGGTTCGCGGGCAAGGAAGAACCTGCACCTTGTTTCGGAACGAGGTCGAGTTCGCCAGTATTCTGGCGAAGAGTATCAAGTAACTCGCAAGCTTGCCTCATGCAGTTTTGGATACGATCAAATTCCATAGAAATCACGAGTAGCGCAACCGCGCTCTCTATGGGATGCCCTACAGCTTTGTTTAGCGTTTGGCTGAATCATCTGCGCGCGGCTCGCTCTGCATGCCCTGCTGTCGCCAGCTCAACATGCAAGCGGAGCGCGCAGGCCCGGATCACAGTGTCGGGCCGTGGAGGGCTGGCGAATGCCAGTCCCGTCAGGGATGAGCGAATAGCGAACGTGGAGCAGCGCGATCCACAAAGTGGAGACGCTCAAGGTTCCGTCGCTTACTATTTGGACTACGGCGAGTTGAGTAAAAAATATGAAAAATATCTTTGAAGAAATCAATGAATTTTCTTCGGAAAAAATCGCGTTATTCAGCTTTGGGAAATTTTGCTACGTCTTTCTTAATAAAGACCCGATCTTTGTCAAGAAATTGCTTCCCCTCATCCAAACCTCTCTGGCAAATGAGAGCTTTCAGGCAGACGTAATGCGTGCTTATACGGAGGGCTGCATGAATGAAAAGGCGGCCATTCTGAAAGAATTTGAAGCCAAACGCGACCATCCAAACGCAGCCAAGTTTTATGGGCCACAGCTTGATCTAGTGGACAAGCGATTGGCTATAAAGACAATCCAGCATTTAATGGACTACTTAAATAATTATCTCAACGAGTATCCGGGATCGCTAGAAATTCTCAACAATTCCTACAAGCATATCCATGACGAAGATGGTGTTTCGTACATAAAAGAAAATTACGCAAATTATCGCATTGGCTGCATTTTTTATTCCAAGCACCAATCAATCATGGGGAGGGCTGAGATGCTGGAGCTAAAATATTCCAAGGTAGTTGAACGTGAGTACGAGAAAATTGGAATTGACATAAGAAAGGAAGATGCTCAGTTCTCTAAATATAGTCTTGTCAGCCTGAACGAGAATATTCAGATATTCAACGACAAGGATAGTCAGACAATACGCGATGAACGCATAGGGCGACACTTCTGGATAAAAGTTCCGAGGAAGCTGCTTACCTCTATCGAGGAACTCATTGAAAAAGGAATGCTGTCCGAAATAGCATTCAGGATTGATTACGTCTCCGATTATGTCCCTGCAATGGAGGAGATGGAGTTTGGCGCTCCGTTGCGATTGAAAATATCTTCCCTTCCTAGATTGTCAAAGTTCTACTCCACCGATAAATATGAGAACAATCTATGGATTCACCATGACGCAGAGAAGCTAAGTTTGACTTTTGAAGAATTGATGGAGGACTTTGAGGTGGCAGGCGACGACGTCGTAACGCAAGTCATCCATCTTGAATACAGTTCAAAAGGCGATGATTTTTTTATAACTCACTTGGATCACGAATTTATCGTATATACGTTGGATAGCTATCAAGAAAGATTGAGCAATGCCAACATCAAGGGGCATAGAAAAATAAAGACATTCAAAATAGATAACTCAATGATCCCGTTTGATATAAATATTAGCGGGGATCTTTTTCTGTTTCAGGTTCTCGATTCGTATTTAAAAAATGATGACTTGATTCGTGAATATTTTGAAAAAATTAACTGACTTTATAGTTTGAGATATTTAATTAAAACAGCGATCGGCATAGAACATGGCGCTGCTGCCCGCGATAATCATGTGATTGGGCGCTCGCGCCCACTAGCCCCAGCGCATCCTTGAGCCGCAGGCCAGTTCCTTATCGGCCTATGGCGATTCCACACTAGCATGGAGCCTCGATAGAGCAAGAGATCCGTTGCCACATGCTCGTGCTGTGGTTTGGGTGTACGGTTGGACAGATGCTGCTGTCAGGACTTCTCGCCAGGCTGCCGCTGCTCGATCTGCAACCGCGCCCGTTCGGTCGCCTGCTGCAACCGCTCCCCCAGCACCGCACGCGGCGGCAGGGTCGTCAGGTATTCGGCTACGTGGATGCCCGACTTGTCCAGCTCCAGCAACTCGATCTGCTCTGACTTCTTGCCGGTACAAAGAATGATGCCCAGCGGCGAGGCTTCCTCCGGTTCGCGTTCGTGCTTGTCGAGCCAACGCAAATAAAGCTCCATCTGCCCCTTGTATGCTGCCTTGAACTCGCCGATCTTCAACTCCACCGCCACCAGCCGCCGCAGCTTGCGGTTATAGAACAGCAGGTCCAGGTGGAAATCCTCGTCGTCGATCTGGATGCGTTTCTGCCGGGCTAGGAAAGAGAAGCCCGCGCCCAACTCCAGCAAAAAAGACTCCATTTCGCGGATGATCGCGGCTTCCAGGTCGCCTTCCTGCCAGGTATCGCGCAGGCCCAGGAAGTCGAGGATGTACGGGTCGCGCATGACCAGCGCCGGCGACATGCGCTGCGCATCGCGCATCGCCGCCAGCTCTTGCGTGATCGTCTCGTCCGGCTTCTTGGACAGCGCCGTGCGCTCGTATAGCATCGAGTCGATGCGCTCGCGTAGCGTCCGCACGCTCCAGCGTTCGGCGCTGGCCATTTGCACGTAGTAGTCCCGCTGGAGCGGGTCTTTTAGCGGCAGCAGCGCCACGAAATGCGACCAGCTCAATTGTCGTGACAGCGTCACGACAATTGGCTCGTCCGAGAAGGTGGCGGCGAACTGCACCATCCGGCGCAGGTTCTTGTCCGCGAAGCTACGTCCGTAGTCGCGGACAAGCTGCGCCGCCAGGGTCGGCAGGATTTCGTCGCCGTACCCGGCCCGCTGCCCGGCAAGCACTTCCGTATGGATGCGCTGGCCAATGCGCCAGAACAGCAATGTCAGCTCGGCATTGACCGCCGAGGCGACGCGCTGGCGCGACGCTTCGATCAGTGCCCGGATGTCGCCCAGCAGCGCGGGCGGCGCTGCTGGCGCTGAGACGGATGCCTTGCGCCGGGTCATGCGGCCACCTCCTTGGCTCCCTGCATCCCGGTGATCGTCTTACGCCGATTCGCCACCAGTTCGGCCGCCTCTCGCACCGGCTTATCCTCGGTGTGGACGTAGCGCATGAACATGACGACGGTCTTGTGCGCCGTTAGCGCCATGCCGACCTTGACCGGGATGCCCGAATTGGCAATGTCGGTCGCCGAACGGTGGCGGATGCCGTGCGTGCCCACGTGCGTAGCGCCAGCCGCCTTGAGCGCACGGCTCCAGCCACCGTAATACTCGCCCGTGGTTAGATGCTTGCCAGCGTGGCTAGGAGAAGGCAGCACATAGCGGCTACCCTCCTGCCGGGGTGCCGTCGAGAGTAGCCGATAGGCTTCCTCGCTCATGGGCTTAGACATGCCGCCTGTCTTGCTGTCAGGCCAGACGACGCGCCGGTTCTGCAAGTCAACCCAGTTCCATTCCAGCGCGATGATTTCCGAGCGGCGGCCGGCGAACTCGAACTGCAGGCGGATTCCCAAAGGGATGACGTAGTTCTCCAGCCCCTCCGACTCGATCTTGTCGAGCTGTCGGAACAGGTTGCCCATTTCTTCGTCGCTGATGAGGTGAGTCGATTTGCCGGCAGGGAACATCGGGACGTGACGGCAAGGGTTGGTACCGTCGGGCCGATAGCCCCATACCTCGGCCATGTTGAACATCTTGCGCAAGACGCTGAATACCTTGTTCGCCTCGGTCTGCTTGTACGAAAGCTTTTCCATCAGTCCGGCGATTTCAGGACGCTTCACGTCCTGAACTTTCTTGCGTCCCAGCAGCGGAATAATGTTGCGATTGATGACAGCCTGATAGCCGGCTTGGGTGCTGAGCTTGTTGCGCTTCTTGGAGTAGTCCTCCATGAACTTCGTGCATAGCTCCTTGACCGTAGGTGCCTGGCGCGCCTCCGCCTTCTCTGCGGCGGGATCTCCGCCTCGGCGGACTTGGGCCAGCCATTCCTGCGCCAGCGACCGCGCCTGTTCGACGGTCAGCTCCCCGTACAGTCCTAGCGAGGGCTTGCGGCGCTCGCCAGCGTTCGTCCGGTACTGGAGCATGAACACCTTGCGACCCGCCGGGGTAATCTTGCACAGGAAGCCGGGGACCAGCGTGTCCCGGAGTTCGACGGCCTCTGCCTGGGGTTGCGCCGCATCGACAGCGGACTTAGTGAGTTTGATCTTAGCCATGATGACTCCTTGGAAAGACCTGGATTCCAAGGGCCGGATAGGAGTCAGGCGGTCGGAAGTCAGGTCAGGTTTCGGAAAGCACCGGCATATGTTGAACTCGCTTAAGTCATTGATAAACCTGCTGTATCGGGCTGTAGCGTAGTCCAGCGAATTTCGGTGCTGGAGTCATGGTGAAATAAAAAAAGGCGTTGTCGCGCTCCATCCACAGCCGCCGGCCGATGCGACCCCTACAGCCCGCGCACGGACGTCGCCTGTGCTGGCCGGCTTGCCGCGGATCTGTATTGGTTGGCGCGGAGGGAGAACACACAGAATCGACGCATGGACGCGCCGCTGTTACCGCTGTACATGCAACTCGCCGACCGGATGGCCCGGTCGATCCGCTCGGGCACCCTGAAACGCGGCGAGCGGCTGCCGTCGGTGCGGGACCTGGCCGGGCAGCACGGCGTGTCGCTGTCGACGGCGGTGCAGGCCTACCGCTGGCTGGAGGACGCCCGGCTGATCGAGGCCCGGCCGCGCTCCGGCTACTTCGTCGCGGCGCGCCCGCCGCGGCTGCCGGAGCCGCGGGTCTCGCGGCCCGACACGGCGTCCCGGATGGTGCAGCTGGACCAATTGGGCGTGCAGGTGATGGCGCTGTCGCAGGACCCGAGCTTCATCTCCTTCGGCGCGGCCTGTCCAGGGCCGGAGCTGTTCGACCAGGACCGCGTGCGCCGCGCGATGGCGCGCGCGGTGATGCGCCACCGGGACCTGCTGTGCACCTACCCGCTCGGCCCGGGCATGGAGGAGGCGCGACGCGCCGTCGCTCGCCATGCGCTGGGACTGGGCTGCGTGCTCGACCCGGACGAGGTCGTGCTCACCAACAGCTGCATGGAGGCCATCAGCCTGAGCCTGCGCACCGTGTGCAAGCCCGGCGACGTGGTGGCGCTGGAATCGCCGACCTACTACGGCTTCCTGGAGATCCTGCAGAGCCTGCACCTGCGCGCGCTCGAGATCCCCACGCACCCGCGCCACGGCATGTCGCTGGACGCGCTGCAGCTGGCCTTCGAGACCCGGCAGGTCAAGGCGGTGCTGACGGTGCCGACGCTGTCGAACCCGCTGGGGGCGTCGATGCCGGTGCCGGAGCGGCGCCGGCTGGCGGCGATGCTGGCGCAGCACGACGTGGCGCTGATCGAGGACGTGCTCTACAACGACCTGTCCGAGCAGGAAGACAAGCGCCGCGCGGTGAAGTCCTTCGACACGACCGGGCACGTGATGATCTGCGGCTCGTTCTCGAAGACGCTGGCGCCCGGGCTGCGGCTGGGATGGGTCGAGGCGGGCCGATGGGGCCGGGTGTTGCGCCAGACCAAGGCGGTGCAGTCCGGCGGGCAGACCAGCGTGCTGGAGCTGGCGCTGGCGGACCTGCTCACCCAGGCCGGCGGCGGCGCCGCCTTGCGGCAGTTGCGGGCGACGGTGGCCGCGCGCGTCGACCTGGCCCGCCAGATGATCGCCGAGAGCTTTCCGAAGGGCACGCGCGTGTCGGACCCGGCCGGCGGCTTCATCCTGTGGGTGGAGTTGCCTGACGGGCTGGACACCGCGCTGCTGTACGAGGCCTGCCTGGCGGAGCACATCGTGATCGCGCCGGGCATGATGTTCTCAGCCAGCCCTCGCTTCCGGAACTGCGTGCGGCTGGGCGTCGGCGGTCAATGGGGCGAGGAACACCCGCGCGCGCTGCGGCGCATCGGCGCGCTCGCGAAGGCGCTGCTGCTGACGCCTTCCAACGCGCCCAACGCCAGCCGGTCCGAGGACGAGCTCGCGGCCTGACCTCCCTCATCCCTGGAGCCACTCGTCCTTCGCATCCAGGCCCTTCGGTGCCTGGAGGCGCGTGAGCGCCCCCTCGTCCTCGAGCAAGCGCCAACGCCACCAATCCGTGCTGATGGATTTGATGAGCGCCGCGTGATGCGCGGCGAGCTGCTCGGGGACGCGTTCGCGCTCGCGTCCGAGCAGCCGCTGGCCGAAGCCCGCGCCGCGTTCGCCGCCGCCCCCGAAGCTCATGTGATCGGCGCCTTCGAGCCACAGCTGCGCCTTGGCGCCGGCGGGCAGCGTGTCGTAGACGGCGCGGCGGTAGCGGCCGTCGCGCTCCTGGCCGATCGGGTTGCCGTCGAGGCTGCCGGTCAGGCACAGCATCGGCCGCGTGATGCCCTTGATCCCGCCCGGGAAGTGCCCGGCCGACGGGCTGAAGGCTGCAAAGGCCTTGAAATGCGATTCGGTCAGGTCCGGCGCGCTCCGGTCCCGGAAATCGCGACCGGCCACCGCCAGGGTCGTCTGCGCGCCGAACGAATGGCCCGACATGCCCAGCGCCTCCGGGCGCACGCGCGCCCAGGGGCCGTTGCCGTCCTTCTGCAGCTTCAACAGCTGCTCGACGGCGAACTGCACGTCGTGGCCGCGCTCGATCAACTGCTCGGCGCTCGCGGCGGCCTTCACCGCCTGCAGGCCGCCGCGCCAGATCGCGCGATCGCTGCCGGCATGCTGCAGATGCAGCGTGGCGATGCCGGCCTCCGCCCAGGCCTGCGCCCATTCGGTGCCGCCGTCCAGACTGCCGCCCAGGCCGTGCGAGAACACCACCAGCGCCACCGGCCGGTCACCGTCGGGCAGGCGCAGCCGCCAGGGGATGTCGCGCAGGCGGGACTGGTCGCGCCACACGCCCTGCTGGACGCCGGGGGCGCTGGTGG
>CAMPIM010000096.1 GCA_946886365.1 uncultured Novosphingobium sp. | reverse complement strand
AGCTTCGCGACCAGTTCATCGACATCGGCCACCTTGACGCCAGCCGAACGCTTGGCGGGTTCGGTGACCTTCAGCGTCTCTAGACGCGGCGATATGTCCACGCCATAATCAGCGGGCGTCTTGGCCGCGAGCGGCTTGCTCTTTGCCTTCATGATGTTGGGCAGCGACGCATAGCGCGGCTCGTTCAAACGCAGGTCGGTCGTCACGATCGCGGGGACGTTGAGCTTCACCGTCTCCAGGCCGCCATCGACTTCGCGGGTCACGCTGACCTTGTCGCCCTCAACCTCGACCTTCGACGCAAAGGTGCCCTGCGGCAGGTTCAGCAGAGCCGCCAGCATCTGGCCGGTCTGGTTACTGTCGTCGTCGATCGCCTGCTTGCCCAGGATGATCAGGCCAGCGCCTTCCTCTTCCTGCACCTTGGCGAGCAGCTTGGCGACGCCCAGCGGTTCGACTTCGTCATCCGTCTGGATCAGGATCGCACGATCCGCGCCCATCGCCAAGGCAGTGCGCAGCGTTTCCTGCGCCTTGGCAACGCCGATCGACACCGCCACGACCTCAGTCGCCACGCCCTTTTCCTTTAGGCGAATGGCTTCCTCGACCGCGATCTCGTCAAACGGGTTCATGCTCATCTTGACGTTCGCCAGATCAACGCCCGTCCCATCCGCCTTCACACGCGGCTTCACATTATAGTCAATGACCCGCTTCACGGGCACAAGAATCTTCATGCATCCCTCCATAAGTATGCAAGCATACGGTCATATATAACACGAATATCCGGTCGTAAAGCCGACTGTATCGAATAAGACCCTTGCGTAACGTAATCTAGCGAACTAAATGAGTCTTTGGCTGAATATGGCCGTCACGGTGAGCGACGGCAGGCGGCAGGGTGCTGCGTCCTTGAGCAGGTGAGGTGAATGACTCAACTCGGCATTTCGCGCTACGGCGCTTATGTTCCCCGGCTTCGGCTGGATCGTTCCTTGATAGCGGAAGCGCATGGTTGGATGGCGCCGGGCCTGCGTGGGCAGGCGAAAGGCAGCAGGGCGTTTACCAGCTGGGATGAGGACGCCATAACTATGGGCGTCGAAGCTGCCCGCGATGCCCTGGCTGATACCAGCCTTGATAACGTAAAGGCCGTACGGCTGGCATCGACCAGCCTGCCTTATGCCGACCTTCAGAATGCGGCAATCATGGCGCGGGCGATCGGTGCCCCGGCGAGTGTCGCTACGTCGGATGCGGCTGGCTCGCAGCGGGCAGGAACATCTGCCTTGCTACAGGCGCTCAAGGGCGCGGAAGCGACGCTTGTGGTCGCATCCGACAATCCCTTTGCAAAGCCTGCCAGTGCGCAGGAAATGAGCTTTGGCGCAGGGGCGGCTGCCTTTGTGATTTCAGACCGTGACGTGGTGGCGCGGTTAATCGGATCAGCGTCTCTCACCGAAGTTTTCGTCGATCATTTCCGGTCGGCGAACGCCCAGAGCGATTATGGCTGGGAAGAACGGTGGGTCCGCGACGAAGGTTACGCGAAGATTGTGCCCCAAGCTGTCAGGGCGGCGCTGGATCAGGCGCAACTCTCCATCGGCGACATTCAGCATTTCGTTATGCCCTCCTATCTGAAGGGTGCGGCGGACATGGTGGCCAAGGCGCTGAAGTTTGGAGGCGCTGTAGCCGGGGCGTTGGACGACGGCGTAGGTTATGCTGGCGCGGCCCATGCGCTGCTGATGTTCTCGGCGACGCTGGAAAAGGCGCAGCCGGGCGACCGGATTTTGCTGGTCGGTTTCGGTCAGGGCGCCGATGTCCTTATATTCCAGGCGACAGAGGCCATCGCGTCAGTCCGCCCGGCGCGGGGCGTTGCGGGTTCCATCGCGGATGCCTTGCGGACGGACAGCTATCTGCGGATGCTGTCATTCTACGGCGGGATCGACAATGAATGGGGCATGCGTTCGGAGAAGAGCGCCAAGACGGCTCTGACCGAGCAGTATCGCTCCGCCGCCCAACTCGAAGGTTTCAATGCCGGTAAGTGCGGCAATTGCGGCGCGGTTCAGTTCCCCCAGATGCAATATTGCGTGCAATGTCATGCGCCGGGGGAGCAGTTCACTGATGTTCCCTTGCGGAACAAGACTGCGGAAGTCCTGACATCGACCGCTGATTGGTTGTCCTATCATCCTTCACCACCGCTGTGGGTCGGCTTCGTGAAGTTCGACAATGGCGCGCGCGTCCTGATGGAGATGGTGGATATCGGCCCTGACGGGATCGACACGGGCGATCAGGTTCGCATGGTCTTCCGCATCAAGGAGAAGGACCGCCAGCGGGGATATAACCGCTACTTCTGGAAATCGACGCCGCTGAGCGCGGCCTGAGGAGTTCGCGACATGGCGACGGGTATCAAGGATAAGGTGGCCCTTCTGGGGATGGGCTGTTCGAAATTCGGCGAACGATGGGACATGGGGTCGGCTGACCTGATGAAGGAAGCGTTTGAGGAAGCGCTCGCCGATGCGGGGATCGCGCGCAACCAGATCGAGGCGGCATGGTTCGGTTGCTGGGGCGATAGCGTCAATGTCGGCAACAGCTCCATTCCCGCCGCGATGGCGCTGCGTCTGGAAGGCATTCCCGTGAGCCGCGTCGAAAATATGTGCGCGACCGGAACCGAAGCGCTGCGCGGAGCCGCTTATGCTGTCGCGTCCGGGGCGGTGGATATTGCGCTGGCGATCGGGTCGGAAAAGCTGAAGGACACGGGCTTTGGCGGCCTGCCTCCTGCCTTCAAAGGGACCTTCAACGACCTTTGGATGCCGATGGGTTCCGCACCAGCCGGCTTTGCTCAGCTCGCGCCCTATTACCGGGCGAAATATGGCACGACTAAGGAGGACTTGAAGCGCGCCATCAGCCATGTGTCGTGGAAAAGCCACCAGAATGGCGTGCACAGTCCCAAGGCGCATTTCCAGAAGGCGGTGCCGATGGAAACCATCATGAACGCGCCGATGATCTCCGATCCGTTGGGCCTGTTTGACTGTTCGGGCGTGTCGGATGGCGCGGCATGCGCGATCGTGACCACGCCGGAAATCGCGCGCGCTCTGGGTAAGACGGACCTGGTGACGATCAAGGCATTGCAATTGTCGACCAGTTCCGGCCGCGAGACCCAGACCAATGAGTGGGACGGCAGCTATGTCGCCACCACCCGCAACGCGGCGGCGCGGGCGTATAAGGAAGCAGGGATCACCGATCCCAAGCGCCAGGTGAACCTCAGCGAAGTGCATGACTGTTTCTCCATCACCGAACTGGTGACGATGGAAGACCTTGGCTTTTCCGACGATGGCCGGGCGGTTTTCGACATATTGGACGGGCGCTACGACCGGGATGGGGCGATGCCCTGCCAGATCGACGGCGGTCTCAAATGTTTCGGGCACCCGATCGGCGCTTCGGGTCTGCGCATGGCCTATGAGGTCTACAGCCAGTTGCTGGGCCGGGCAGGGGAGCGGCAATTGTCAAACCCGTCCATCGGACTGACGCACAATCTGGGCGGTGTTCCCTATCAGGGCATCGCCGCCATCTCTATCCTGGGACTTGCGTGATGCCCGGAGTCTGGTTTGACGAGCTTGAAGTCGGCATGGTCTTTAACCATCCCATTCGGCGCACCATCACCGAAACAGACAATGTTCTGTTTTCCTGCATGACCCATAATCCGGCGCTGCTGCACCTGGATGAGGAATATATGAAGGGCACGCCCTTCGGGCAGCGGCTGGTCAATTCGGCCTTCACGCTGGGCCTGATGGTCGGCATTTCGGTCGGGGACACGACGCTGGGCACGGCGGTCGCGAACCTTGGCTGGGATGAGGTGCGTTTCCCCAACCCGCTGTTCCACGGGGACACGATCCACGTCACCAGCGAGGTCATCGACCTGCGCGAGTCAAAGTCGCGGCCGGAAGCCGGGATCGTGACCTTCCTGCACAAATGCTACAATCAGAAGGATGAGTTGGTCGCATCGTGCAAGCGGTCCGGCCTCCAGATGAAGAGGCCCGCGTCATGACGTTGCCGATCCGTTCCTTCCTCTTCATCCCCGGCGACAGCGAGAAGAAGCTGGGCAAGGTCGATGGCGTCGCTGCCGATGCCTTCATCCTGGACCTGGAAGATGCCGTCGCCGTCGCGCGCAAGCCAGTAGCGCGGGAGATGGTTCCGGCCTTTATCAAGGAACGTCCGCGCGCTGAACGAAAGTCTCAACTGTGGGTGCGCGTCAATCCGCTGGACACGCCCTGGACTCTGGAAGACTTGGCCGCGATCGTGCCTGTCGCGCCCGACGGCATCATGCTGCCCAAGGTCAACGGGCCGGAGGATGTGGCGCAGGTCAGCCATTATCTGAGCGCGCTGGAAGCCACATCCGGGGGCGAACAGGGTTCGATCCGCATCCTGCCGGTGGCGACCGAAACCGCAGTCTCCCCCTTCCGGCTGGGCGATTATGCGGCGGCGGGTCTGGACCGGTTATATGGGCTGACATGGGGCGCGGAGGATCTGAGTTCAGCGATCGGCGCGAGCGGCAACACCGACGCGAACGGTGAATGGACGCACACGTACAAGATGGTGCGTTCGCTCTGTCTGCTCGGTGCGCATGCTGCGGGTGGCGAAGCGGTGGACACGCTCTACGTCGATTTTCGCGATCCGGACGGTCTGCGCGCCTCATGCAAGGCCGCGCGGGCGGAGGGTTTTTCCGGCCGCGTGGCGATACATCCCGCGCAGGTGGACATCATCAACGAAAGCTTCTCGCCATCGTCTGATGAGGTGGATTTCGCTCGGCGAGTGGTCGACCTGTTCGCCGCCAACCCTGACGCCGGAACCTTGGGACTCGACGGCAAGATGTTGGACATCCCTCACCTGAAACAGGCGGAAAGAACATTGGCAATGCATGAGGCGCGCCGTGGTTGACGTGCAGCACAGCAGCGAATGCGGACGCGGCATCTTTTCCGCCGAGCATGAACAGTTTCGCGAAACGGTCGCGCGGTTCGTGGATGAGGAACTGGTTCCCAACCATCATCAGTGGGAAAAGGATGAGGTCGTCCCCCGCGAGGTTTGGAAGCGGGCAGGCGAGGTAGGCATCCTTTGCCCCAACATTCCCGAGGAATATGGCGGCTTTGGCGCGGACTGGCTCTACAATGTCGTCGTTATCGAGGAACTGGCGAAGAAGGGGATCACCGGCCCCGGTTTCATGGTGCATTCGGAAATGGTCGCGCCCTATATCCTGACGGCAGGCACCGAGGAGCTGAAGCGCGAGGTCCTGCCCCGCATGGTCGCGGGCGAGTATATCGGCGCGCTTGGATTGACCGAGCCGGGCGCTGGTTCAGACGTCAAGGAAGTCCGCACCCGCGCCGTTCGTGAAGGCGATGATTATGTGCTGAACGGGCAAAAGGTCTATATTTCCAACGGGCAGCTGGCCGACATCATGGTCTGCGCGTGCAAGACCGATCCGGCGGCGGGCGCCAAGGGCGTCAGCCTGATCGCGATCGACACGCATCAAGCGGGCTTTAAACGCGGCCGCAATCTTGAGAAGATTGGCCTGAAAGCACAGGATACGTCGGAGATTTTCCTGGAGGACGCGCGCGCGGAATCCTGGCGGCTTCTGGGCCGCGAGGGCGGCGGCTTCGGGATCATGATGGGCAAGCTGGCGCAGGAAAGGCTGACGCAGGCGGTGCGTAGCATCTGCGTGGCGGAAGCTGCGCTGGAATGGACGGTCGCCTATACCGCCGAACGCAAGATGTTCGGTCAGACCCTGGCTGATTTCCAGAACACGCAGTTCGTGCTCGCAGAATTGTCGGCCGAAATCTTGTCAGCCCGGACCTTCACGGATTGGTGCATCAAGCGTTTCCTCGCAGGAGAGTTGACCGGCGTCGAAGCGGCGAAGGTGAAGCTGGTGGTCACCAACCTGCATGTGAAGGTCGTGGACCAATGCCTGCAATTTTTCGGCGGCTATGGCTATATGACCGAATATCCGATCGCGCGAGCCTATATCGACGCCCGCATCGTCCGCATCGCGGGCGGCGCGGCGGAGGTCATGAAGCAGATCATCGGCCGCGACCTGTTCGGCAAATGAAGGCGGTTGCCAGATCATGGTTGGTCAGCATAGAGAGGCTATGAGACATCATACGCCTGCTGATCATCGGGTTCGCTATCATACGCTATTGCAATAGTGGGGCGAATTATAGAGCATCAGGTGAAGCTGATGCACTGAATTGCCTTTAACTGGATGGTGAGAATGACGAACACGCTGAAAGCTGCCGCACCGAAAAAGAAGACGCCGAAACGGCCTTCAGCGAAACAGTTCACGTTCGGCTATCTGGTTCACGACGTATCGCGTATCCGGCGCACCGTGATGGACTTGCTGATGCGGCCTTACGGGATCACCCGGTCGCAATGGTCGGTGCTGAGCACCTTGTCGCGAGCAGGCAATGACGGGATGATGCAGGTCGATCTCGCCCGGCTGATGGAAGTGGGCAAGGTGACTGTCGGCGGTTTGATAGATCGGCTTGAAGCGTCGGGCCATGTCGAACGCCGGGCAGATGCCAACGACCGCCGGGCAAAGCGCGTGTTCATCACGGAAAAGGGGTTCGATGTGATCGGCCTCATGATCGAACTGGCTGCGACGATGAACCGCCGTATCCTGGAAGGCGTGTCGGATGCCGACAGGGGAGTGTGCGAGGAAGTGCTGTTGCAGGTGAAGCAGAATTTGAAGGATGTCCTGCGAGAGCAGGGTGGTTCGAGCCTGATCGAGGGCGAAGACTAAAAATCAGCGACGGGAAGCGGGAAGATCATGTTTTTCATCGTTCTGGCCGCCGACAAGCCGGGCGCTCTACCCCTTCGGCTGGAGCATCGGCAGCGCCATCTGGATTATTGGCTGGAACAGGGGGCTGCGGTGAAAGTCGCTGGCGCGATGCTGGATGGAGACAAGCCGGACTCAAGCCCTCAAGGCAGTTCCTTCCTTTTGGAGGCTGAAGATGAGGCCGCAGTCCGCGCGCTGCTCGCGGGCGACCCCTTTACTAAGGAAGGCGTGTTCACGGGCGATTTCGTCGTTCAGCCGGTGCGGCCTGCCATAGGCGAGTGGCGGCCCGACTGAACGCGAGCGCAGTTCCAGAAGCCGCTAATCCTCGCCAATATAGACCAGTGTCTTGGGCGCGTTGCTATCAGCAAAAAGCGCTTCAAGGGCGCCGCTGACCCGGTCGATGCCGGGTTCGACATGGTCGTGAAATTTGAGTTCGCCGTTCAGCACCATGTCGCTCAGCTTTTCCACGGCTTCGGGAAAACGGGCGACATGATCGAAGATAACGAACCCACCGCAGACAAGAGCGCGCATCAATATCTCGCGCTCGTTGCGAAGGCCGGTCGGCGGAGGGTTCCAGCTAGGCGTGGCGGCGGTGCCGCAATGCACGATCCGCCCGTGCCTGGCCATCGCGCGGATCGCCGTATCCAGGATTGGGCCTCCTGTATTGTCGAAATAGATATTGAAGCCGTCCGGACGAGCCTCCGCAAGGGTGGCCGCCAGATCGACGGACTTGTAATTATAGGCGACGTCATAGCCATAGTCGCGAACGCAGCTTTCCACCTTCTCATCGCTGCCGGTCAGGCCGACGACGAAGGCGCCGGCGCGCTGTCCGATCTGGCCCACGACACTGCCCACCGTACCTGCCGCCGTTGAGACAAGCATGGCCGCGCCCTCATAGGGTGGAGCGATGTCTTGCAAGGCGAGCCATGCCGTCACGCCGGGCATGCCAAGCACCCCGGCATAGGCGGAAAGCGGTGCGCGCGGATGGGGGATGTGCGACAACAGGTCGCCGCGTGTCGCGACCTTGTAATCCTGCCAACCAAAAAAGCCGTAGACCACATCGCCTGATCGGATTCCATCATCGCGGCTTTCCACGACCACGCCGACAGCAAGGGAACGCATCGGCTCACCCAGTGGCGTGAGGGCCTCGTTGGCCGCCCAACCGCGCTGGACCGGGTCCGCCGCAAGATAGAGGTTGCGCACCAGAAACTGGCCCTCGTCGGGCGATGCAATGCTGACGTCTTTGCGGGCGAAATCGGCAGCGACAGGGCTGGCCGCCGGTCGGCGCGAAAGGATGACCTGCCGGTTCGTCAGGCGGGTGCTGAACGGAGGAATAAAGTCCGGCACGCAAGCTCCATATCAGGCGGCAATAACTGGTATGCCTGCAATCTATATCCCCGCACCGAAGGTTGTCAAATCAGATATAATGCGTATGGTACTATAACGCACCATATAACGCCGCTGGGCTGTTGAGTGGTCTTGAAACGCCATTGGAGGGATGACGCTTGGACATTGAGAAAATCAGGAACCTGACGATTGAGCCCATCGTCCAATCCTATGACAAACGCGACACGATCCTCCATGCGCTGGGACTGGGCTATGGTCTGGACCCGCTTGATGAGGCAGAGTTGCCGTTCGTCTATGAAAAAGACCTGCGTTCCTTGCCCTGCTTTGCGAACATTCTGTGTCATCCCGGCTTCTGGGCACAACGGCCGGAATTCGGCATAGATTGGGTGAAAATTCTGCACGCTGAGCAGCATCTGACGATGCACAAGCCACTGCCCCCGACGGGCACCATAAGGGGCGAATATCGCGTGGCGGGGATCGAGGATAAAGGCGAGGGGCGCGGGGCGCTGCTCCATCAGGAGAAGGCGCTGTATGATACCGCGACGGGGGATCATCTGGCGACCGTGCGATCGACGCTGTTCATGCGCGGCAATGGCGGGGAGGGCGGTTTCGGCAATGCCATCCCGGCCGCTGACCCAGTGCCGGAAGGAAAGCCCGATGCGGTGGTGGAAATTGCGACCCGTCCGGGACAGGCCCTGATCTATCGTTTGAGCGGGGACTGGAATCCGTTGCATGCGGAGCCAGCGATTGCGCGAAAGGCGGGGTTCGACCGGCCGATCCTGCATGGCCTGTGTACCAAGGGCTTGGCCAATCGCGCGGTGCTGGCGCATTATTGCGACAATGACGTGGCGCGCTTCAATGGCATGTTCGTCCGCTTCAGCAAGCCGGTCATGCCGGGCGAGACGATCCGCTTTGAATTTTACGAGCAGGGCGGCGGCCAGCTGCGTTTCCGCGCGGTGGCGGCGGAACGGGATGTGGTGGTGCTCGATCGCTGCTCAGCGCAGGTGAGCGACGCATAAGGGGCAGGAGCGGCGCGCACGGATATATCTCCGTGCGCGCCGACGCCCGGTTTATTCCCCGCTCAGGAATTGCTTGCGGATCAGTCCGCGCTGCACCTTCCCCGACGCTGTGCGGGGAAGCGCAACGCCTAGTTCGATCCGGCGCGGAATCTTGTAGGCGGCGAGCGACTGCCGCGCGAAGGCGATGAGCTCTTCCGTATCGAGTGTATGACCCGGACGAACTTCCACCGCCGCCGTCACGCCTTCGCCCCATTTGGGATGCGGCAATCCGAACACGGCGCAGTCGATCACGGCCGGATGATCGCGCAGCACGGCCTCGACCTCGGCAGGATACACATTCTCGCCACCCGAAACGATCATGTCCTTGATCCGGTCGGTCAGGAACAGATAACCGTGCTTGTCCAGCCTTCCCCCGTCACCCGATCGATACCAGCCGTCGATCAACGCTTCGGACGTGGCCTTCGGATTGTTCCAATATTCGATCAGCAGGCTGGGCGACTTCACCCAGATTTCCCCTGGCTGGTCCACGGGCAGAAGTTGGCCCTGCGGATCGCGGATGGCGACGCTGAAACCGGGCAAGGGCCGCCCCACCGACCGGAGCAGATGAGCGCGATGGATGTCATGTTCTTGCGGCCCAAGGATCGACATCGTCCCGGTGTTTTCGGTCATGCCGTAATATTGCAGGAAGTGGCAGGAGAAGCGATCGACCGATCGTTCCAACAGGCCGGGGTCCATCGACGCGGCGCCATAGTGGATGCCGCGCAGCGTCGGCACGCGCACATTGCGCGCGTCCATCTCTGCTATCAGCCCGCGCACCAGCGTCGGCACGATGAAAGTGCGGGTAACGCCAAATTCCAGGCAGGCCTCCAATATGGTGGCAGGCGCGGTGTCGGCGATGATGTGGACAGTCGCACCGCGCACTAAGGCTGTGCAGACCCATGACATCCCGCCGATGTGAAAGGTGGGGAGGGGGGACAGCAAAACCTCGTCATCGCCCCAGTCGGCGAAATAGCCGGACACGTTCTCGACATGGCGGTGGATGCCGAACGCATATTGGGATGTGACGACGCCCTTGGGGCGCCCGGTGGTGCCACTGGTGTAGAGTTGTAGGCAGGGTGCGTGCGGGTCCAGTGGCTTGCGATCCGCTGGCTGTGCCGTTGCGATCCGGCTGCGCAGACCTTGCGGCCCTTCTTCATCCACGACCAGTGTCGGAAGGCCTCGCTTGTCTGCTTCCCTGAGCAGCGGAAGGAACTCGCTATCCGCAATGACGAGGCTGACCTCGCTATCCTCCAGCACATAGGCCGTTTCCGGAGCCGTATTGCGCCAGTTGATCGGGACGAGGACCGCGCCAGCGCGAATGGCCCCGATCAATATCAGGAAGAAGAGGTCGTTATTCTTGCCGAGATAAGCGACGCGGCCACCCTGCCTGACGCCATGCTCGCCGAGCAATGTGACGACAGCATCGCAGCCCCGGTCCAGCTGAGCATAAGTCCAGCTATGATCGCCGAATAGGATGGCTGGCTTGTCGGGCGTGGCGGCGGCAGCGACATTGGGATAATCGGACGGCAGGATGAGGCCGCTATCGTCGAGCGGAGGGCCTTCCGCCAACGCTAGACCCTCCTCCAGCAGCCCGCCGATCGCCTCACCGTCAGAATGCGACATCGTCTCCACCCTTTGTCTGCATCAGGGCGCGGGCTTCGTCCGGCGTGGCCACGGTCAGGCTGAGCTCTTCCAGCACGCGGCGGATCTTCGCCACCTGTTCGCCGTTGGACGTCGCCAGCTTGCCCCTGCCCGCATAAAGGCTGTCTTCCAGACCCACGCGCACCGATCCACCCAGCAGCGCGGACAAGGTGACGAGCCGCATCTGGTGCTTTCCTGCGGCGAGCGCGGAAAAGATGAAGTCCTCGCCGAACAGCCTGTCCGCCGTCGTCTTCATGTGCATGACATTTTCAGGATCGGGGCCAATGCCGCCCAATATGCCGAACACGCCCTGAATGAAGAAGGGCGGCTCCACCATCTTGCGGTCGACGAAATGGGCAAGATTGTAAAGATGCGCGACGTCATAGCATTCGAACTCGAACCGCGTGCCCTGGTCCGACAATTGCGTCATCGCCTGTTCGATCTGGGCAAAGGTGTTCGACAGGATAAAGTCTTTAGTCATTTCCAGATAGGGCAGTTCCCAATCATGTTGCCAATCCGAAATCTTGGCCCCGGCCCCGGAAATGTTGAAGTTCACCGATCCCATGTTCATCGAACAGACCTCGGGCCGAAACATCTTCGCGGGCGCCAGCCGGTCAGCGAGACTCATGCCCAGACCTCCGCCGGTGGTGATGTTGACGATGGCGTCTGTGGACTGCTTGATCCGCGGGAGGAACTGCCGGAAGAGTTCGGGATCTTGTGATGGCTGCCCGGTTTCGGGATTGCGGGCGTGCAGATGAACCATCGCGGCTCCTGCCTCTGCCGCCGCGATCGCCTCAGCGGCGATCTGGTCAGCAGTGATCGGCAGATGGGGGCTCATGCTCGGCGTATGGATCGACCCCGTGACGGCGCAGGTGATGATGACCTTATCGGTGCGTTTCATATGATTTTCGGCTTTGCGCCGCCTCTCCAGAGAAAACAGTTCTTATCAATAATTCGTCAGATAATCTCGCCCAGCACGGTGCCCACGGGATAGGTTTCCCCGACTTCCTTGAAAATCTTCAGCGTGCCCGATGCAGGTGCTTCCACTTCCTGCGTGGACTTGTCGCTTTCCAGAGCGAATAGCGGCTCTCCGGCCGTTACTGCCCCACCATCGGCCACGAGCCATTCGGACAGCAGCCCTTCATTCATCGAAAAGCCGAGCTTGGGCAGCAGGATTTCAGTCGACATGATATTTTCTCCTTAGGCGGCGCTACCGTGACGCCGAAGATGATCGATTTAGCATGGTGGCGAATGAACGACGTCCGCGTCCATCGCCATGATATTTGTCTCTCAGACGGAACACCCCGATGCGCTGAAAGCAGGATAGTCCGTGTAGCCTCGTTCCTCTCCGACATAGGCATAGTCGAAATTCGCCTCCGCAAGTGGAAGGCTGCGCCTTATCCGGGCGACGAGGTCGGGATTGGCGATGTAGGGACGGCCAAAGGAAATGGCGTCCGCCTTGCCCTTGGCAATGGCATCGCCCGCAGCGGGGCCGTCGAAACTGCCATTCTGAATGATCGTGCCCGAAAAGACGGCGCGCAACCGTTCGATGACCGGGTAATCGGGCTTTTCCATGAAGCCCGAGGCGATGGGCTCGATCAGGTGAATATAGGCAAGCCCGCTCTGCTGCGCGAGGCGGCCGATCGCCTCGGTCAAAGCGCCCGGGTCCGCATCGCCCATGCCCTTGCGCTCGCTGGTAGGGCTGACGCGAAGGCCCACTCGGGCGGGATCGACCTCGGCCGTCACCGCATCGATGACCTCACGCAACAGCCTGACGCGGTTTTCCGCACTGCCGCCATAGCCATCCTGCCGATGGTTGCTTTTCGATTGCAGGAACTGGTCGATGACATAGCCATTGGCGCCGTGGATTTCGACGCCATCGAATCCCGCGATCTTCGCGTTTCTTGCTCCTCGGCCATAGGCGGCGACTAGCCGGCCGATATCGGCCTCTGTCATTTCGCGCGGGACGACATAAGCTTTCATCGGCAGGAAACCGCCCTGATAGTCTTCAGGGGGCGGCGCCATCGTTTCGCCCTCGCCAGGAATGGGCGAAGGAGCGATCGGCTGCTGCCCACCGATATAATCCGGCAACACCAATCGGCCCATGTGCCAAAGCTGGCAATAGATGCGCCCGCCCGCCGCATGGACACGCTCCGTGACCGCTTGCCAGCCTGTCGTCATCTCGTCGGACCAAATGCCCGGAGCGCGATACCAGCCCATGCCAAGCGGATCGACCGCAGTCGCCTCCGAAATGATGAGGCCTGCATCCGCCCGCTGCGCATAATATTCGCCTTGAAGCGGGGTGGGCACGTGCCGGTCGTCCGCACGGGCACGGGTCAGGGGCGCCATGACCACCCGGTTGGGAATGTCCAGCGACCCGATCGTCAGCGGTTCAAACAAAGCGTCCAGAGACATTGCGATATTCCTGCGAGCTTACCCATCCAAAGAGGCGGCGGACGTTCGACGGCCCGCCGCCGTCACGCTGCTATTAGGGATCGAGCCATTCGCCCGGGTTGATCCCAGCGTTCGAACGCGCGAATTTCAAAATCTTGGAGACGCGTTCGCCGAGCACGGTCGGGTCCTTCGACGCTTCGCAGCTCGGACCATGCTGCCAGCTTTCCGCGACAGTGATGCCGTATCCCCAAACTTCGAACACGCGGCCACTCACCTGGCTTGCCTCGGCGCTGGCGAGCCAGGCGACGAATCCCGCGATCCATTCGGGGTCGCGGCGTTCCAGCTGCTCCGGCGTCCATTCGCGCAACCCCGCCGTCATGCGGGTTTCCGCTCGCGGCGCGATGGCGTTGACGGTGACGCCGATCCGCTGCAATTCGCGTGCGGCGACTTGGCTGAAGCTCGCAATGCCGCCCTTGGCTGCGGCATAATTCGCCTGACCGATGTTGGCGAACAGGGCCGAGTGCGACGTGGTGTTGATGACACGGGCATCCGGCTGGCGCCCCGCCTTGCTTTCCGTGCGCCAGTAATTGGCGGCATGATGCGTGGGTGCGAAGGTGCCCTTCAGGTGCACCTTGACCACGATGTCCCATTCCTCTTCGGTCATGTTGACCAGCATGCGGTCGCGCAGGATGCCCGCATTGTTGATGAG
>CAMPIM010000095.1 GCA_946886365.1 uncultured Novosphingobium sp. | reverse complement strand
GCGATGATTGCCGCATCGTTCCGACAAGAAACAGTTGAAACAGAGGGCCTCCTTACCATATTGGGCCAAGGTGAAGTGTATAATATGGCGAAGGGGATGCTCCGGGCCGACACGTTCACATTCACCCCCAGCAGGATGAAGACCGATCCCGGTCGCGTTCAGCGCGATCTGGAAGAGGCTATCCGGGTGATGGCGCAGGGACCGGAGTTGGAGACGGCGCTGGCGGAGGCGACGAGGCGGGCAAGGGAAGACCTTAACGAGGAAACCTTTGCCGAGCAGCAGCGGATCCAGCGGTTAAAAATGGATCATGACCAGCGCCTGGCGGAACTGGCGCAGTCCGAAGATATTGTTTGATAGATCGTCCCCCGGCGGGATGATGGAGCTAAGGCGAATAAATGGCGAGCAAGGCGACAGGCAAGGGTGCGGGCGAGGATGTGGATAGCGGCGATGCACCGCTGCTCGATCTGAATGAGGCTTCGGTCAAGAAGCTGATCGCGCGCGCCAAGAAGCGCGGCTACATCACCTATGACGAGTTGAACGACGCCCTGCCGCAGGACCAGATGTCCTCCGAGCAGATCGAGGACATCATGGCCGCGCTCAACGAAATGGGCGTGAACATCGTCGAGAATGAAGAGGCCAGCGAGGACGGCGACGAGCAGCGCGAGCGCGAAGATGCCGACGACGCCGAAGATGATTCGGGCGATGAAGAAGGCGCGCCCAAGCTCGTCACCGAGAAGAAGAAGGAAACGGTCGATCGCACCGACGACCCGGTGCGCATGTATCTGCGCGAAATGGGCGCGGTCGAACTGCTCAGCCGCGAGGGCGAAATCGCCATCGCCAAGCGCATTGAGGCCGGCCGCGACACGATGATCCTGGGGCTATGCGAAAGCCCCACCACCTTCAACGCGATCATCGAATGGTCGACCGCCCTCAACAATGGCGAGATGCAGTTGCGCGAGATTCTGGACCTCGACGCGATGCTTTCCAAGGACCCCGCGCCTGAGAATCTGGAGGAAGGCGCCGAGGACGACGACGGCGAGATCAGCGAGAAAACCGCTGGCCCCAGCTTCAAGGAAGAGGAGGAGCCCGAGGAAGAGGCAGCCGATTCCGACGAGGATGAGGACGGCCTGACCGAACGCCGTGCCCGGCGCGTGGAAGAGGAAGAAGAGGAAGACAACACCCTCTCCCTCGCCCAGATGGAAGAAACGCTCAAGCCGATGGCGCTTGAGAAATTCGCGACCATCACGGAGATTTTCCGCGCCTTCTCGCGTGCGCAGGAATCACGCATGGCCGCGATGGCCAATGGCGAGACGCTGAGCCAAAAGGCCGAGGACGATTATCAGGAGCTGCGCGAGCGGCTGACCGCCGAGGTCGAAAGCGTCCAGTTCCACCAGCAGAAGATCGAATATCTGGTCGATCAGCTCTATGCCTATAACCGTCGTCTGACCGCGCTGGGCGGGCAGATGCTGCGTTTGGCGGAACGGCATAAGGTTAGCCGCAAGGACTTCCTCGACCGCTATGTGAACCATGAACTGGACGACGCCTGGCTGGACAAGGTTCAGGGCCTCGACAAGAAGTGGGCGGCTTTTGCTGCGGCCGAAGCGCGCGCCGTCGAGCGCATCCGTACCGAGGTGAGCGAAATCGCGCAGGCGACCGGCATGTCGCTGGGTGAGTTCCGCCGTATCGTCAACATGGTGCAGAAGGGCGAACGCGAGGCGCGTATCGCGAAGAAGGAAATGGTCGAGGCAAACCTGCGCCTCGTCATCTCCATTGCTAAAAAATATACGAACCGTGGCCTGCAATTCCTTGATCTTATTCAGGAAGGCAATATCGGCCTGATGAAGGCGGTGGATAAGTTCGAATATCGGCGCGGCTACAAGTTCAGCACCTATGCGACCTGGTGGATCAGGCAGGCGATCACCCGGTCGATCGCGGATCAGGCGCGGACCATCCGTATTCCGGTCCACATGATCGAGACGATCAACAAGCTGGTGCGCACGTCCCGTCAATTCCTGCATGAGCAGGGCCGCGAACCGACTCCGGAGGAAATGGCCGAGCGCCTTTCCATGCCGCTGGAGAAGGTGCGCAAGGTGATGAAGATCGCCAAGGAGCCGATCTCCCTTGAAACGCCGATCGGCGACGAGGAGGATTCGCATCTGGGCGATTTCATCGAGGACAAAAATGCGGTCATCCCGGTGGACGCGGCAATTCAGGCGAATCTGAAAGAAACGGTCACCCGCGTTCTCGCTTCGCTGACGCCGCGTGAGGAACGCGTGCTGCGCATGCGTTTCGGCATCGGCATGAACACCGATCACACGCTGGAGGAAGTGGGCCAGCAGTTCAGCGTGACCCGCGAACGTATTCGCCAGATCGAGGCGAAGGCGCTCCGTAAGCTGAAGCATCCGAGCCGCAGCCGGAAAATGCGGAGCTTCCTCGACCAATAGGGTCTTGGATACGGCGAATTGATCCGAAAGGGCGGCTTCAGGGCCGCCCTTTTTTTCGTCTCATAAACCGCTCTTTTACCTCAACTTCCTATGGTCGTGGCAACAGACACACTGGCGCGGCGGCCGCAGGGGTTATCATGAACGAAGCAGCTACACGCTTGGCGACAGGCGACATATCTCAGGTGATCGAGGCGCTGGTGGCGGCTGATGGAACGGCCGCTCATGCTCATGCGAGCAGCGCAAGGACCATCATGAGCCGTGATGCTGTCCTGACATTGCCGGACCTCGCCGATGCCGCGCATTATCTATGCCTGCTGCACGGACGTCACCCCGGCGTCATCGATCACGCGGCGAACCGATCGGCAGACAGTGCGGCTCGGGGCTGGCTAGTCCAGGCGGGGCAGGCGTTTGCGCGGGAGCGGGCCTATCTGACTCAAGTTGCGGTGGCGCTGGGCCCGATACCCAGTACGGCGGGGCAGAGCGACTGTGAGACGATCGTCAGCCAGCAACGTCATGCGCTGGATATGCTGGCTCAGTCGGACAGGCGCGGATGTGCCATGGGGGCAGCCATGGCGCTGGTGCTGGACTGGCAAGCTGTACGCGACGTGCTCGACATGGCGGCGATTCGCGTTGGGCTTGAACCCACTCCATCCGATCTTCCCGACCGGGCGCAGACCTTTGCCGTAGCGCGAGCGATTGGCAGTGACGGAGCGGCCGATCGGGCCATACAATTTGGCGCGCGGCAACTGCTCAGCCAGCAGCGTGGCCTTTGGGACCTGCTGAAAGCGCGTGCCGAGGTTCGGCGGCAGAGGCCGTAGGAATAACCGATTGCGGCGCTGGATCGCTTTCCCTACTCGGGTGGCAGTAGAAGAAAGCGAAGATCCATGCGGTTTGAAGGTACGGAAGATTATGTCGCAACCGACGACCTGAAGGTCGCGGTGAACGCTGCGGTGCTGCTGCGCCGCCCCCTGCTGGTGAAGGGTGAGCCGGGCACGGGTAAGACCGTGCTGGCGCAGGAAATCGCCAAGGCGTTGGACGCGCCGCTGATTGAATGGAACGTCAAATCGACGACCAAGGCGCATCAGGGCCTGTATGAATATGATGCCGTGGCACGGCTGCGCGATGGCCAGCTAGGCGACCCGCGCGTTCATGACATCAGCAACTATATCCGCAAGGGCAAGCTGTGGGAGGCTTTCACCTCCCCTACCCTGCCCGTGCTGCTGATCGACGAGATCGACAAGGCTGACATCGAATTTCCCAACGACCTGTTGCAGGAACTCGATCGCATGGCGTTCCACGTCTACGAAACGGGCGAGACGGTCGCTGCGCAGGAACGGCCGGTGGTGGTCATCACGTCCAACAATGAAAAGGAGCTGCCCGACGCTTTCCTGCGGCGCTGCTTCTTCCACTATATCAAGTTCCCCGAACGGGAGACGATGCAGGCCATTGTCGATGTCCATTTCCCGGGCATCCAGAAGATTTTGGTCAGCCGGGCGCTCGACCTCTTCTACGAGATACGCGATGTGCCGGGCCTGAAGAAGAAGCCGTCCACCAGCGAGTTGCTCGATTGGCTGAAGCTGCTACTCAATGAAGACATGCCGCTGGAGGTGTTGCAGGATCGCGATCCGACCAAGGCCATTCCGCCGCTTCATGGCGCCCTGCTGAAGAATGAGCAGGATATCATGATGTTCGAACGTCTGGCATTCATGGCGCGACGGCAGGGGCGGTAAAGGCTGGGATTGCCCTGCCCGGCGCAATGACGGAGGCGTGCATGACTCATGAAGCGGGATGTCTGTGCGGATCGGTGCGCATCAAGATCGATGCGGAGCCGATGGCGGCGCGCATGTGCTGGTGCAGGCTGTGCCAATATCTCGGCGGGGGATCAGGCACGGTCAATGTCTGCTTTCCGACGGAGAAGGTGCAAAGCGAGGGCGAGGTTCGTTGGCATGAGAGAATCGCCGACAGCGGCAACAGGATGCGCCGTGGTTTTTGCCCCGAATGCGGAACACCCCTGTTCAGCATTGCCGAGTCGCGGCCGCACCTGACTTTCATCAGGGCTGGCGCGCTGGATGATCCGGGCCTGTTGGCACCGCAGGCAGTGATCTGGACGGAGGCGGCCCCGCACTGGGCGCATCTGGACCCGGAACTGCCGCATTATCCGGCGCAGATTCCGCCGGTCGCATAAAAGGCCGCTTGCCTTAGCCTTGCGGTTTCGCTCAACCTTCCCCGATAAATTTCAGAGCCGCGACAAGACGGCGTGAAATGGGAAGGATGCCTATGCCGAAACTCTCCTTGTCGCTGTTGCCGATCCTCTTGGCTTTGCCGGTGCCCGCACTGGCGCAGGGTGCCGACGTGCAGGAAGCGTGGGTAGCGAGCGATGGGAGCCTTCGCGCGCGCGCTTCGGGGATCAGCCTACCCCAAACGATCGCTGGGCTTTCCCTGTCCAAGAGTGGAGAGGTCACGAATGGCGGCAAGGGCATCGACAATTATGCCCAATATCTGTCGGAGGATGGGGCGGTGCAGGCGACTTTGTACGTCTATCTGCCGAGCTACGCGGACGCGTCGATCGCCGCTTACATGACCGACCGCGCGGTGACGGATCGTTTTGGACCGAAGACACGCCGCACTGCTTATGAAAGCGTTCCGTTACACGGCAAAGGTGGACGCGCGATCCGTGCGGTTTATGATGATGCGGCCGACGGGGCGCTGACCACGGCAGCAGCTTTTGCCCAGGCTGGGCGCTGGCTCGTGAAGCTGCGCGTCACAGGCCCAAGTGAACGGCGCAAGGAGGTATTGGCGGGGCTGGACGGCATGCTCGGCAGCTTGCATTTCGATGATGCGGCTGCGGTACGGCCAGTCTCTCCGGTGCGGTTTGCGGACTGCCCGGCGGGTGATGACCGGGATGCGCAACTTACCGCTTCCCTTCCTGCCGCAGGGGTTGATGTCCGCGCCGTTCGCGAGGTGGCCCGGTCCTTCTGCATCCGGGGACAGGTGCAGACCAGCGAAGGCAGCTATGATGTTCTGGCGCAGCAGGGTGCGTCTGGCGGATCGGTCATCGTGCCGATCGACGATGCGGGCACGGTGCTTGCCTTCGATCCAGCAGCTGACGGCAAGGGCTATCAGCTATCGATACATTCGGTCGGCGAGACGAAGCTCTATGGCGTTTATAACCGCGTGCCGAGCTTCGGGCAGATCGCAAAGATTCTCGATGGCAAGGACCCTCAGACGGCGCAGGCGCGGACCACTGCTGCCTATGCCGCCAATGGGGAGGTCATAGTGCGCCAGGGCGCGGCGAACTGACGGGATCAGATGAGGTAGCCGACCTCATACAGGCCCCAGCGGCGGCCTTCGAAGATTAGCGGAACGAACACGCTGCGAAGCGCGCGATAGCGGCCTTCGCCAAGGTCCTGACGATAGGTGAAAAGGAAAAAGTCTCCCTCACCATCGAGCGCGCGGCGGGTCTGGCTGTCCATGAAAATCTGCCGGTTACGGGCATATTCCATGTTCCATTCCGGCATGCCCGGCCGCTGAGGCTGGCTTCGCGACGTGATGTGCGTCGGCAGATAGCCGTTCATGTCGATCAGGCAGCAGCCGACGATGGCATTATCCTGCCCGGTCTGGCGATCCAGAATCGGGCGGAGGACGCGGTCGGCAAAGACCATGAAGCCATTTTCATATTGCGGCGGGTGGGAGCCTTGGATCGGGCGATAATTGCTGTCGAATAGCGCCGATGGCGTCAGTTCACCCTCTGCCAGGGCGTCATTGATCAGGCGCGACACTTCTGCCGCGCCATCTTCGGCATAGGCAATGTAGCGGCTGTTGCGGGTCTGATGCCCGCCATGAGCGGCGGTGTTGAGCATGTCGTTTGCCATGCCCTCAAGCTGCTCGAGCTGAGCCTTGGCCATTTCGACGCGCTGGGTGCTTTCGGCGGCGGAGTCGCTGAAGTTCGTGAGGCCCGCACGTAACGCGCCTACGTCGGCGTCGGCTTCATCGGTGCAGGTGACGATGGCGTGGGAACGCTCGCCAAATTGTGTCACGAGCGAGGCGATTTCCGCCATGGTGACGCTCAACGTGTCGATATGGGCGCTGACGTCCCGGCCGCGTCCGATATTGGCTTCGACGCCGCTGATCAGGTGACGCGCGTCGCGGTCTAGCTGGCCGAGCTTGTCACCGACCGATGCAGCGGACTCGCCAGCTTGCCCGGCGAGGCGGCGGATTTCGTCGGCCACGACAGCAAAGCCCTGCGTCGCCTCCCCACCGCGCGCCGCTTCGATCGCGGCGTTGACGCCCAGCAGCCGCGTTTGGCGTGCGATCGCACCGAGTTGATCGGATATGCCGCCGACGGCTTCGATGACCCCGAGAAACTGACGAAGCCTTCCCTCCAGCCCCGTGACATGGTCGACCAGCCCTGCAACCTGGGCGAGGGACTGGGTAATCGCTTCATGCCCTTCGGCAATGATGCGGGCAGCGCGCCGGGACGTGAGGCTGAGTTCCTGAGCCGCCACCACGCTTTCATTCTGGCTGACGGCCAGCGCCTCCATATTGGTTTGCAACTGTGAGAGGCGGAGCGAGTCGGATTGGATGCGCCGAGTAAGTTCCCCGAGGAAACCCGCCGTCTCGCTGCATTGCAGCGCAACGTCGCCGGAACGCTCACCCAGATCCGTCAATAAATGCTCATTTTCCAAGGAGTGCCACCCCAAACCGCCCGCTCGTGAATAGTGCCTTTTTAACGATGCGATGCAACACTAAACATTTGATCAACCATGTGTGGCCCCTTGCATCCATGGCGGGGCTGTCAGACAAGGCCGTCATTATGATGCTGAACTTTCTCGACGCGCTTAGGGCTGCTGGCATTCCCGCTGGCATCAAGGAGCATCTGCTTCTGTTGGAGGCGCTGGACCGCGATGTGATCGGTCAACGGCCCGAGGAATTCTATTATCTCGCGCGGGCGACCTATGTGAAGGATGAAGGGCTGATCGATCGGTTCGATCAGGTCTTCGCGAAAGTCTTCAAGGGCGTGCTGGATGCGAGCGGGGTCGAGGCCGAAATTCCCGAGGAGTGGCTGCGCCTGGTCGCGGAGAAATATCTGAGTGCCGAGGAGATGGAGAAGATCAAGTCTCTAGGCAGCTGGGACGAGATCATGGAGACGCTGAAGAAGCGTCTGGAGGAGCAGAAGGGACGCCATCAAGGCGGCAACAAGTGGATCGGCACGGGCGGGACTTCGCCCTTCGGCAATGGCGGTTATAACCCGGAAGGCGTGCGGATCGGCGGCGAGAGCAGGCACAAGCGCGCGATCAAGGTCTGGGAAAAGCGTGAGTTCCAGAACCTCGACAGCAGCAAGGAACTGGGCACGCGCAACATCAAGGTTGCGTTGCGGCGGCTGCGGCGCTTTGCGCGCGAGGGTGCAGCGGATGAGTTGGACCTGGAAGGCACTATCCGGGGCACAGCTCGGCAAGGTTGGCTCGACATACGGATGCGGCCAGAGCGGCATAATGCGGTCAAGCTGCTGCTGTTTCTGGACGTCGGCGGATCGATGGACCCGTTCATCCGGCTTTGCGAGGAGCTGTTTTCCGCCGCGACGACCGAGTTCAAGAACATGGAGTTCTTCTATTTCCACAACTGCCTCTACGAAGGCGCGTGGAAGGACAATCGGCGCCGCTTTTCAGAGCGTATTCCGACCTGGGATATCCTGCATAAATATGGGCACGACTATAAGGTCATCTTCGTCGGCGATGCGGCGATGAGCCCTTATGAGATCAGCTATCCCGGTGGCTCCGTCGAACATATGAACGAGGAGCCCGGCGCGGTGTGGATGAGCCGGTTGCTGCATACCTATCCGGCTGCCGTGTGGCTGAACCCGACCCCGCGCGACCATTGGGACTATAGCCAATCGACGCGAATGATCCGGGAGATCATGAGCCAGCGCATGTATCCGCTGACCCTTGAGGGCATCGATGACGGGATGCGGGAACTGACGCGAAAGCGCTAAGCGGCGTCAGGCCGGATCGAAGAGGACGCCGCCCGTCATTGGGACGGGAACGCCGGTGGTGCCGGGAAAGCTAATCGGCAAGGATTTGAGGTGGCGCACCGCCATATAGGCGAAGCCCTGCGCCTCAAGGGCGTCGCCGTCCCAGCCGAGATCATCGACCGGGCGTACCTCTGCGCTGGTGAAAGCAGCCAGCATCCCCATCAATGTTGCATTATGGCGGCCACCTCCACCGACATAGATGGCGGAAGGGCGGGACGGGAGATGGTCAAGCGCGCGGGCAACCGCCCTGGCGGTGAACGCTGTCAACGTCGCTGCACCATCCTCAAGCGACAAGCCATGCATCGCATCGAGGGTGAAGGCTTCACGGTCGATGCTCTTGGGAGGCAGCGTGTCGAACCAGGGGTCTGCCATCAAACTGTCGAGCCGCGCTTCATCGATTTGGCCGCGAGCAGCAGTGGCGCCATTTTCGTCGAAGGGTCGATCGCTATGCGTCTGCATCCAATTGTCGATCAGACCGCTCGCCATGCCGGTGTCGAAGGCGAGGAGTTCGCCATTATTTCCGATGGCGGTGATGTTGGCCACGCCGCCCAGGTTCAAGATAGCCGTCGGTTTGCGCAAATCGTTCGCCAAGGCCCGGTGATAGATAGGCATTAGCGGCGCCCCCTGCCCCCCTGCGGCAACATCCGCGCTGCGCAGGTCGCCGACCACGGGAATTCCGAACGCCCCCGCCAATGCGACACCATCGCCGATCTGCCATGTCCAGCGCCATTCCGGCCGATGCGCAACCGTGTGACCGTGGAAACCGATAACGGCGATATCCTGCGCTATATGCCCGCTGCGCGCGAGGAGATCGGTGACGGCCTCGACATGAAGCTCGGTAAGTTCGGCTTCCACGGACTGAATGAGAGGCTCAAAGTCCGGCTTGTCCATCGCCATGGCGCGCTGGCACGCTTCGGCTAGGCGAATGCGAAAGCCCTCCCGATAGGGCATGGCATGGAAGGTGACGGGATTGCTGAAGCCCTCTCCGTCGGTTTCGATGAGCGCGGCGTCAATGCCGTCGCGCGAAGTGCCCGACATGAGGCCGATCGCCAGCATGGGTTGGCTGTGTGTCACCGCTTCGATCCTTTTGCTCTCCTCTATTCTGTGTAGCGGAATGGATCGAGACACAAGTTCAGGATGACGGGGAGTGACGTTGTTGTGTCGTGATGCTAGAGGGCGCCGCATTATGACCAGCTACTCGTCCGATCTGCTCCGCCTCCTGGAGGCACGTGGCTACATCCATCAACTGACCGATGCGGAGGGGCTCGACGGCCTTGCCGCCAAGCAGATCGTGCCGGGCTATATCGGCTTTGATCCGACGGCACCGTCCCTGCATGTCGGGCACCTCGTTTCGATCATGATGCTGCGGCAGTTGCAGAAGGCGGGGCATAAGCCGATCGTCCTGATGGGCGGCGGCACGGGGAAGATCGGCGATCCAAGCTTCAAGGATGAAGCGCGCAAGCTGCTCACCACCGATACGATCGCGGAGAATGTCGCGAGCATCAAGCGCGTGTTCGAACGGTTCCTGACCTTCGGCGACGGGCCGACCGACGCGATCATGCTGGACAATGCCGAATGGCTCGACCGGCTGGAATATATCCCGTTCCTGCGGGAAATCGGTCAGCATTTCTCGATCAACCGCATGTTGAGCTTTGATTCGGTGAAGCTGCGGCTGGATCGCGAGCAGTCGCTGTCCTTCCTCGAATTCAACTATATGATCCTTCAGGCCTATGACTTTCTGGAGCTGTCGCGGCGGTCGGCCTGCCGGTTGCAGATGGGCGGATCGGACCAGTGGGGGAATATCGTCAACGGCGTCGAACTGGCGCGCCGGGTGGATGGAACGCAGGTGTTCGGGCTGACCACGCCGCTACTCACCAATGCCGATGGCACGAAGATGGGCAAGACGGTGGGTGGTGCGGTCTGGCTGAACGAAGACCAGCTTTCCACCTATGATTATTGGCAGTTCTGGCGGAACACTGCAGACGCGGATGTCGCCAACCGGTTGCGGCTGTTCACCGACCTGCCGATGGACGAGGTTGCACGGCTGGCTGCGCTTCAGGGCGCGGAGATCAATGAGGCGAAGAAGGTTCTGGCCAATGAGGCGACGGCGCTGTGCCGGGGAACCGATGCCGCGCTTGCTGCCGCAGAAACGTCGCGCAAGACCTTTGAAGAGGGCGCTTCGGACGCCAATCTGCCGACGATCAGTGTGGGGGCCGAAGGGTTGACCATTGTTCAGGGCACCTCAGCACTTGGCTTTGCCGCTTCCAACAAAGAGGTTCGGCGCAAGCTGGCCGAAGGCGCCATTCGCGTCAATGGCGAGGTCGTGAGCGACCCCATGCTGGCGCTGAAGCCCGGCGACAAGGTGAGCTTCGGCGCTAAGAAACATGGCTTGGTAACTGCTTGAAACTTTAGAGAGTTAAAGGCGGATTAAGTAAAGCTGGTAAGGAAGGCGCCACCTTCCTCACCTTAAGCTCCAGTCATGTCTTCGGTGCTCGCAAGCCTCGCCCAGGTCGCCCGTTCACGGGACCCTTCCATCAATCAGCGCCGCACGCCCCGCGTGCTGGTGGATATGGTCAGCCATATCTCTGCCCGAGGCCGAACCCATGGCGTCCGGGTCATCAACATCTCTGAACTCGGCTTAATGTGCCGCACCGATGCGGAGATCACGATTGGGGAACGGGTCGCCATATGGCTGCCCGTCGTCAAGGACGTTCAGGCCGACGTTCGATGGTCAGAGGATGGCCGGGTCGGGGTGGAGTTTTGCCAGCCCATTGATCCGCAAGTCTATGAGGCCATGCTGTCGCTCATCCCACCACGGCAGACCGCCTGGTAAGGAGTTGTTCGAAGCCCTGATCGGCTTCGATCCGTTGACGTGAGCGGACTAGCGCCTCCGGCATTTCGGTGCGCAGGAAGTACATCATTGCCTCGCGCAGGTCGAAGGCGATCCCCGCATTGCGCGCGCTGAGCAGGCCGCGCGAATTAGCCGCTTCGGAGCAATCCCACCGCAGCATCTCGTTCGAACAGGTAAAGGCAGGTTCTGGCGGCTTGGCCGCGCGCTTCGTCTAGCCCTCCATCGCGATCGATCAGGAGGTGCGCGTCGTCGCGGGCGCTGTCGAGCAGGGCGGACAGATGTTCAGGGGTGGCGATCTTCAACTGCGCCTCGCCTGATTGTCGCGTGCCGAGGATTTCGCCTGCGCCACGGAGGCGGAGGTCCTCTTCGGCGATGCGAAAGCCGTCATTGGTTTCGCGCATGAGCGCTAGCCGAGCACGGCTGGTTTCGCTCAAGGCTCCGCCTCGCAGCAGGATGCAGACGCTGTGATTCTGGCCGCGCCCTACCCGACCGCGCAGCTGGTGGAGTTGCGCGAGGCCGAAGCGGTCGGCGCCTTCGATGATGATCAGATTGGAATTGGGGACATCGACGCCGACTTCGATGACGGTGGTGGCGACGAGGATTTTTGTGCGGGCGGTGGAAAAAGCCTCCATCGCGGTGTCCTTTTCCGGGCCTTTCATGCGGCCGTGGACAAGGCCGACGAGATCGCCAAAGCGCATTTTCAGCATTTCGGCGCGGGCTTCGGCGGCGGCCTGATCGCTGGTTTCGCTTTCCTCGACCAAGGGGCAGACCCAATAGGCTTGGCCGCCGGTTTCGATGTGGCGGGCGAGTGCTTCGACCACTTCATCGAGACGGTTCGCGGACATGACCACGGTCTGGATCGGCTGGCGGCCGGGCGGCATTTCGTCCAAACGGGAGACATCCATCTCGCCGTAATAGGTGAGCGTCAGCGTGCGGGGGATCGGGGTGGCAGTCATAACCAACAGGTGCGGCGTGCGCTCGGCCTTGGCGGCCAGCATCATGCGCTGGGCGACGCCGAAGCGGTGCTGCTCATCGATCACCGCAAGGGCGAGGTTTTTGTAACGGACGGCTTCCTGAAAGATGGCGTGGGTGCCAACGAGGATGTCGATGCTGCCATCGGCGAGGCCCATCAGGGTGGATTCGCGCACCCTCCCCTTTTCGCGGCCGGTGAGAATGGCGATGGTGACGGGGAGGCCCGACGCCATCTTTCGCAGCGTTTCATAATGTTGGCGAGCGAGGATTTCCGTCGGGGCAAGGAGTGCGCCCTGAGCGCCTGCCTCAACCGTGTTGAGGAGGGCTATGAGCGCGACGAGGGTTTTGCCCGAGCCGACGTCGCCTTGCAGGAGGCGGAGCATGGGGACGGGCTGCGCCATGTCGCCTTCAATCTCTCCGAAGGCGCGGCGTTGCGCGCCGGTCGGGGCGAAGGGGAGTTCGAGCATGGCGCGAAGACGGCCGTCCCCCTCGATGGGGATGCCCCGGCGCTTGCGGGAGGATTGGCGGACCAGCATGAGCGCGAGTTGGCCTGCGAAAATTTCATCATAGGCGAGGCGCTCGCGGGCCTTGGCATCGCTGGGGTCGGCGTGGATGCGGGTGAGCGCCTCGTGCCACGTCGGCCAGCCCTTTTGGGCAAGCAGACTGGGTTCGATCCATTCGGGGAGATCTGGGGCGCGGCTCAGTGATTGCCCTACGAGGTCGCGCAGGCGGTTATTAGTGAGGCCTTCGGAAAGGCCGTAGACTGGCTCTCGCGCCGGGATGGTGGCGGCTTCCTCCGGGGGCAAGACATAGTCGGGATGGACGATCTGGAGGTTCTCGCCATAGGCCTCCAGCTTGCCGGAGATGAATTTGGGTTCGTTCAAAGGCAGCAGCTTGCGGGGCCAGGCGCTGTTGCGGCCGAAATAGACCAGCGCGACCGTATTGCCGTGCCTGTCCTGCGCTATGACACGGAACGGCGCGCGGGCGCTGCCGGACGCGCGGTAGTCGGTAGGCGTGAGCTCTATGCCGATGACGCGGCCTGAGTCGGAGAGGATCAGCTCATCCACCATGCGGCGGTCGATGAAGCTGACAGGCAGGTGGAATAGGACATCGACGGCGCGGGCAAGACCAAGACGCTCCAGCGGTTTGGCGAGCGCAGGCCCCACCCCCTTCAAGGCTTCGATTTCGGTGAAGAGTGGGTTGAGGATATCGGGTCGCATGGCTATCTGACGCCATCTAGCCCAGCCGGGACGATGCGCAAACATCTGATCGGTGTATTCGGCATGCCCGCGCAAGGAACAAATTGTGAACGAAGATCCCCGCATCCGCCGCCTGCAATTCCGTGCCTGGCATCGCGGCATCAAGGAAGCGGACCTGGCGGTGGGTGGATTTTTTGATCGCTACCATGCCGAGTGGGGCGCGGAGGAGATCGACTGGTTCGAGCGGTTTATCGAGGAACAGGATGCCGACATCATGGCTTGGGCCTTGGGGACGTTGCCGTTGCCCGAGCAATGGCGCGGACCAATGTGGGACAAGTTTGTGAAGATGGATTTTGTGGAGATTGGGAAGAAGTGACTTCTTCTCCCCTCCCGCAAGCGGGAGGGGCAGTGAGACTTGCCGGGCCGCAGGTTCGGCTAGTCGCAACGGGGTGGGCCTGCGCCGCCTCTGTTGGATTGCCCACCCCTAGCCCCTCCCGCTTGCGGGAGGGGGACTGAGA
>CAMPIM010000094.1 GCA_946886365.1 uncultured Novosphingobium sp. | reverse complement strand
TAAGAGTGAGGCGTTACCCATGGGCCGCAGAAACGCATGACATGGATGCCGTTCGGGCCGGTGAAGGCGTCGGTCGATTGATAGCGGCACTTTTCGGCCCCAAGTTCTTCGATGATCTGGTCGCGGCGGGCGGGATAGGGCCAGGCTTCACTATCCTTCAGTTCCCAGGATAGGAGGCGGCCCGGTTCGAACGCGCAGACATATTCGCAATTGGGCGCCAGCGAGCCGGGATTGGCATAGTTGACGAGTCGCATGTGAACCGGCGCGCCCATCTCCAGCGTGGATTCCGCCCAGACGCAGAAGGGATTCCATTCGCCATAACGCGACATATCGGTCAGGATTTTCCACACCACCATTGCGGGCGCGTCGATTTCCATGGGGTCGGATGCGACCAGCGTCTCGGGATCATAAAGTTTGAAGGGATCGAAGCGATCAGCGGTCAGGGTTTCGGTGGACATCCTATTCTCCTTGATATGTGCAAACCGGCAAGCGTGGTACCGCATTTTGGCGACGCGAATGCCGCCGATTCCGCTGAATGGCGCGTTTGTTTGCGTAGACAATAGCAGCGGTAGTTCGCGGGTCAATGGCGGGCGGCCGGGCAAATCCGGCTTGACCTGCGTATCATATTGACCAATTCAGCACGCAAGACATCATATGCGACCCCGCTTGCACCGGCATATTCGGCCGAGTCCCTGCGGCGTCGGCATCGCACAGCACAACAGACGTCAGCATGACGCGCGGGAGAGATAATGGCCGATAGTTACGACTTCATCATCGCGGGCGGCGGGTCGGCGGGATGCGCACTGGCCGGGCGCCTGTCGGAAAATCCGCGCAACCGCGTGCTGCTGCTGGAGGCCGGGGGCAAGGATAACAGCGTCTTCATCCATGCGCCGGGCGGGCTGCTGCCGATCATGTATCGCGGCATGTTCCAGTGGATGCATGTCAGCGTGCCGCAGGCCAATGCGGGCGGACGGCAGATGTACACGCCGCGCGGCAAGGTGCTGGGCGGCTCCTCCTCCATCAACGGCATGGTCTATGACCGGGGCGCGGCGGCGGACTATGATGGCTGGCGCCAGCTGGGGAATGAAGGGTGGAGCTATGACGATGTGCTACCCTATTTCAAGAAGCTGGAGGATTTCCAGCCCGGCGGCGAGGAAGGCTATCATGGCCGGGGCGGGCCGGTGCTGGTCTCGCGACCGGGCATCCACAATCCGCTTGCCAAGGCGTTTCGCGATGCATCGATCGCGGCGGGCGTACCCTATAATGATGATCCCAGCGGATCGCAGCGCGAGGGCGTGGTGCCCGCCGATGTCACTGCGTCGGCCGGGCGGCGATGGAGCTCGGCGCGCGCTTATCTGACACCTGCGCTCAAACGGCCGAACCTGCGCGTCATTACCGGCGCCAATGTCGAGCGGGTGATCGTGGAGGACGGGCGCGCGACCGGCGTCAGCTGGCGGCGCGCGGGACAGCTTGAACAGGCGAACGCGACGCGCGAGGTTATTCTGTCGGCAGGCGCAATCCATTCGCCCTGGATATTGATGCTGTCGGGGATCGGGCCAGCGGATCATCTGCGCCAGACGGGGGTGCAGGTGGTGCATGACCTGCCGGGCGTCGGCCAGAACTACCGCGATCATGTGGCAGTCAGCGTGAAGCAATATTGCACGCAGCCGGTGTCCCTCTTCAACGTCTTCCACCCGGTTGTCGCGGCCAAGGCCGTCGCGAACTTCCTGCTGTTCCGCAAGGGGCCGCTGGCCAGTCCTCCGGCGGAGATCGGCGCTTATTTGAAGACCATGCCGGGCGCGGAATATCCCGATGTGAAGGTGCATTTCGCCATGGCGCTCTATGAGGCGATGGGGCGCAAGCTGATCATGGACCATGGCTATTTCGCGCATATCGACCTGCTGAACCCGGAAAGCGTGGGCGAGATCAAGCTGACGGGATCGGATGCGTCCGCGCCGCTGTCGATCGATCCCAACATCCTGTCGACCGCCAACGACATGGCGATGGGCCGCGCCGCCATCCGCGCGGTGCGCAACATTTTCGCGCAGGCTCCCTTCGATCCCTTCCGGGGCGAGGAACTGGCGCCGGGGGCAAGCATCCAGTCGGATGACGAGCTGGACGCCTATCTGCGCGAGACGGCGATTTCCGATATCCATGCCGTGGGCACCTGCCGCATGGGACATGATCCGATGGCGGTCGTCGATCCCCAACTGCGTGTCCACGGAGTGGCAGGGCTGCGCGTCGTCGATGCATCGGTCATGCCGCGCGTCCCCGGCGGCAACACCAATGTCCCGACCATGATGGTGGCCGAAAAGGCCGCCGACATGATCTTGAAAGCCTGACGCTGTTGCGATCGGGAAGATAAAGGAGAGGCCGATGTCTGAGCTGCGTTTCGACGATAAGGTGGCGATCGTCACGGGTGCGGGAGGTGGCTTGGGCAAGGCCTATGCCGCCCTGCTCGCCGCGCGCGGGGCCAAGGTGCTGGTCAACGATCTTGGCGGCAATTTCCAGGGCGAGGGCAAGGATCAGGGCTATGCCGACGCCGCTGCCCGCGACCTCCGCGACGCTGGCGGGATCGCAGAGGCCAATGGCGACAGTGTCGCGACATCGGCAGGCGCGGAAGCGATCGTGCAGGACGCCCTCACGCGATGGGGCCGCGTCGACATATTGGTCAACAATGCGGGCATCGTCAGTGCGTCGGGTACATTGTCGACGGTGACCGATGAGCAGTGGGACAAGGATATGGCCGTGTCGGCCAGCGGCACCTTTTATCTGTGCCGCGCGGTATGGGACGGCATGCTGGGGCGCGATTACGGACGGATCGTCAATATCTCGTCCGGATCCTGGTTCGGCATGGGTAGTGCGGTCCCCTACCCCGCCGCCAAGGGTGCGGTGTGGGCCATGACGCGTGGCCTCGCCGCAGCGACGCAGGCGCAGGGCAAGGACGTCAAGATCAATGCCGTCATGCCGATCGCGGGCAGCCGGATGACGCAGCTGATGGGACCGGAAATCCACGGCCTGATGGAGCGAGACTTCCCCGCGCGGGCGGTTGCGCCGGTCGTAGCGATGCTGGCCCATGATAGTGCGCCGTGCAATGGCGAGATGTTCACGGCTGGCGGTGGCGGCTATACGCGCGTGTTCGCGGGCGTCACCCGGGGCTATCGCGCGACCGACAAGGACTGGACTCCTGAAACGGCGCTTGCACAATTCGATACAGTGATGGACACGAGCGGTTTCCATATTCCGGCTGGGTCGATGGACGAAGCCGCCCTCTACACCTCGGACGTGCCCTGGGACGCGTTCAAGACCTTTATTCAGTAAGTTTGATCAGCAAGGAAGAGCAGGAATCATGACTGGCAGGTTGCAAGACAAGGTCGCCATCGTCACCGGCGGTGCGCGTGGTATGGGCGAAGCGACGATCCGCCTGTTCGCGCGCGAGGGCGCAAAGGTGGTCATCGCCGACGTGCTGGAGGCTGAAGGTCAGGCATTAGCCGCCGATATCGGCGATGCCGCGATGTTCCAGCGCCTCGACGTGTCGGACGAAGCCAGCTGGACCGCGCTGGTCGATGCCGTGATCGCCCGTCATGGCCGGATCGATGCGCTGGTCAACAATGCGGCGGTCGTGGCTTTCGGCCCGATCACCGAGCTGAGCGTCGCAGATATCGACCGCGTTCTGGGCATCAACGTCAAGGGCACGATGCTGGGGCTGAAGCATGTCGGGGCCAAGATGTGTGCAGCCAAGCGCGGGGCCATCGTCAACATATCGTCGGTGGACGGCCTTCGCGGCGTCAATTCGGTTTCACTCTACAGCAGTTCCAAATGGGCAGTGCGCGGCTTTACCAAGAGCGCGGCGCTGGAATTTGGCCATCAGGGCGTGCGCGTCAATTCGGTGCATCCGGGCGGGGTCAACACGGCCATGGGCAACCCGCAGGCGCTGGAAGGTGAAGCGAAGAATGCAGGCTATGAGCGCGTACCATTGCAGCGGATTGGCGAGCCCGAGGAAATCGCCGCCGCAAGCCTGTTCCTCTGCTCGGACGAGGCCAGCTACATTTGCGGCGCTGAACTTGCGGTCGATGGCGGCTGGGCGGCTGGCTATTATCACCATTATCTGCCCGCGGCGCCGGCTTCGCTGACCTCGATGTAATTCCTTCCCTCTCGGAGAAACTTGAACATGACTGAAGAAGAAAAGGTCTTTTCGGGCGGCGTCGCCGTCATCACCGGCGCGGGCGCTGGCATCGGCATGGGCTTTGCCCGCCGCTGCGGCCAGATCGGCATGACCGTCGTCGTCACCGACATCGACAAGGGCCGCGCCGACAAGGTCGCCGCCGAGATCGTGGCGGCTGGCGGCAAGGCGGAAGCGATCCAGCTGGACGTGTCAAAGCCCGAAGCGCTCGATGCGCTGGCGCAAGATGTGTTCGATCGTCACGGCGCGGTTCGCCTGCTGATCAACAATGCGGGTATCGAAACCATCGGCAATGTCTGGGAAATCCCGACCGCCCGTTGGGAAACGACGCTGAACGTCAACATCCATGGCGTCGTGCATGGCGTCCGCGCATTCGTTCCGCACATGCTGCGCGTGGGTCAGGAAGCATGGATCGCGAACCTCGCCTCCATCGGTTCCTTCGGCCAGATGCCGACACAGGCGGCCTATATCATGAGCAAGCACGCCATCCAGTCGTTCAGCGAGTGCCTCTATCTGGAGATGCAGGTCGCAAAGGCGCCGATCAACGTCTGCTCGATCATTCCGGGCATGCTGAAGACCAGCATCTTTGACGCCGATGCAGGCGTTGGCGAGCCGGAGAGCGCAGCGGGGCACCGTGCGACGATGGCCCATATGATGGCCAATTACGGCATGGACCTGGACGAAGGCTGCCGCGTCTTTGTAGAGGGTCTTGCTGCGCGCAAATTCTGGATTTCGAGCCAGCCGGAAATGACCGAGCAGGCGGTCGCTGGCCGCATTGCCTTCTTCCAGGAACAGAGCAATCCGGAACTGGGCGAGCAGCAGCGCGCGCTGCTGGGTATCTGAAGCAAAGGCCGGGCGGGTTCAGGCTCGCCCGGCCCTTCTTTGTCAGGCCTTCGCGGCCTCTTCCTTGACGATTTCCAGGAACAGCGGCCGTTCACCGCCGCCATGGACTTCAAGGCGCGCGCCGCTGACATAGGCGGCGGCTGGCGAACCCAGGAACACCACCGCTTCGGCGATGTCGCTGCCCCGGCCCATGCGCTTCAGCGGAATCGATGACGCGATCCGATCCTGCGCCGTTTGGGTGCCATAGGTCATTTCAGCCGTCTCGGTCTCGATCAGGCCGACGATGATCGCGTTGACCCGCACCTCCGGACCCCATTCCTGCGCCAGGCTGGTGGTTAGGCTGAGCAGGCCAGCCTTCGCCGCGCCATAGATCGCCGTGTCGGGCGAGGGACGTGCGCCGGAGACGCTGGCGATGTTGACGATCGATCCGCCCACCGCTTTCAGATGCGGATAGGCGGCTTGCGCGACATGCAGCGGCGCGAGCAGATTGAGTTGCAGGATGCGTTCGGAAAAGCGCGGGCTGGCCGTCGCGGCGTCGGCCTGCGGTGATCCGCCCGCATTGTTGACGACCAGGTCGATGCGGCCATGGCGCGCGACAAGCTGGGCAATCCAGTCCGACACCGCCGCAGGATCGCGAATGTCGCAGGATGCAAATTCCGCCGTTTTCCCATTGGCCCCGATCGGCTCATCCGGTGCGGTGCGGCCGCAGGTCGCTACCGCATAGCCTTCAGCCAGCAAACGCCGGACAATCGCCGCGCCTATGCCGCGCGTGCCGCCTGTGACGATCGCAACCTTGCCAACTCCCGTTTCGCCCACGGCCCTATCCTTTCCTTTTTCGAGAAATGCGCAGCGGGCGCATCGCATGGATAGACCCCATACTCAATCTGCACCATCCTTCGCCAGACATAATGCAGTGGTCATTGCAGATTGTTACGCATATCAGGTATAGGGGACGCATAATAATCGCATATCGCGTCACATATGGAGAGGTTTGATGGCTTATACTGTGCAGCAGCTCAGCGATCTGGAAGATATCCGGACCCTCAAGCATCGTTATTTCCGGGGAATCGACACGGCCGATCTGACGCTGCTCGGCACCCTTTTCACAGAAGACCTGACCGTCGATTATCGGGGCGGCACCTATCGCGTCCGGTTGGAAGGCCGCGACAATATGCTGGAGTTCCTGGCGAACAGCTTCCATTCCGGCGCGGTCGCCATGCATCATGGACATATGCCCGAAATCACCCTGACGGGCGAAAATGACGCCGAAGGGATCTGGTATCTGGAGGATATCTTCATCGACGTGGAGCGCAGCAGCCACACCATCGGCAGCGCCATTTACCGCGACGTCTATCGGCGCGAAGATGGCGTATGGAAGATCGCACGCACTGAATATGATCGCGTGTTCGAGATGATCCGCCCGCTGGCCGCCGACGCGCAAATCACCTCGCACCACCTTGCCACCGCTGGCCGCAAGCCGGAAGAACGCAGCGACATCAGCCATTTGATCGAGTGGGCGGCCTGAGCCAACGGATGATGCACGAACGCAACAGCTGCGGCATTTTTGCGGCGGGCTGCTGAAGAACAAGGCGGGCGGCGCTATAGTCGCCCGCAATAACAAAATGACGCTTTTTTGGGGAGGAAAGCATGCGCAAGACGCTATATCCGATCGTATCGTTGATCGCTTTGGCCGCACCGGGGGCTGCGCTGTCGCAAACGGCAGCGGCGGGAGCAGGCGCCACCAGCGACAGTGACATTGTCGTCACGGCCCGCCGCCGCGAGGAGCGGTTGCAGGATGTGCCGATCGCGGTGAGCGCGGTCGATGCTTCGGCTCTGAACAGCCGGGGCCTCGACAATGTGACGCAGATCAGCCAGATCGCGCCCAACATCCAGTTCACGCCCGGCCAGGGCGGCAATAGCGGCGGCATTGCGCCCTTTATCCGGGGCGTGGGCGAAAACGACTTCATCATCACGTCCGATCCTGCCGTCGGCGTCTATATCGATGGCGTCTATGTCGCCCGCACATTTGGCGCGACGACCGAATTGCTGGGCATCGACCGCATCGAAGTGCTGCGCGGGCCGCAAGGTACGCTGTTCGGCAAGAATACGGTGGGCGGCGCGATCAACATCGTGTCGGCGGTGCCGGGCCGCGAACAGAAGATCGAAGCCGACCTGCGATACGGATCGTTCAATACGGTGCGCGGGCGCGTCTATGCCGAAACGCCGCTGTCGGACACATGGTCGCTGGGCGTCGCGGCGCTGGGCGAGTTTGGCGAGGGGTGGCAAAAAATCCCGTCCGGCGACAATCTGGGCAACCGCAACGTCGTCGCGGGCAAGCTGGCGCTGCATTATGATGGCGAAGGGCTGGACGCGGTGTTGCAGGTCGATGGACTGCACCGGCGCCAGCACAGCGCGCCGCATAGCATGATCGCCTTCACGCCGACCTTCTTTTCCATCCTGCAATCGACCTTCATCGCGCCCTGCTGCACCGTGCCGGGCGACATCGACCGTACCGACAGCAACTCAGAGCTGAACAAGGATCAGACCGATGCGGTGAACGCATCGCTGACGCTGACCAAGGATCTGGGCGGGGCGACGTTGAAGTCGATCACCGCCTATCGCTATGTCGATGCGCTGTTCGGCCGTGATGGCGACGCGTCGTCGACGGTCAATTATGCCGGTGACATTCATGACGAGCGGGCGCGGCAGATCAGCCAGGAATTGCAGCTGTCGCTCGATCTGGGCGGACGCGGCACATTGTTGCTGGGCGCATTCGCCTATCGTGAAAAGACACGCGACAATACGCGGCTGATCGTCGCCGACGGCCTGTTTGACGCGTTGGTGGCGGCGGGGCTTGATCCTTTCCCTGTCCCCTTCCCGCCCTTTGCGGTTCCAGCGTCGTCGCTCGACTTCAACATCGATTTCCGCAACCGGCAGCGCACCGACAATCTCGCGCTGTTCGCGAACGGCAATTATGAACTGACCGACGGTCTCTCGCTGGAACTGGGTGCGCGTTATACGTGGGAGAAGAAGAAGTTTTCCCAATCCGCGATCCGCATTTATTCGGGCGAGCCGCTGCTGGCTGGGACGCCCAGCTATACGCTGGAAAAGAGCTGGGACGCCTTCACGCCGCGTGCCTCGCTTTCCTACAAGTTCCGACCGAACCTGATGACCTATGTGTCCTATTCGCGGGGCTTCCGGTCCGGCGGCTTCAATGGACGGCCTACCTCGCTCGAGGAAATCGGTTCCTATGATCCGGAACATCTGACCTCCTACGAAGCGGGGCTGAAGGCAGGTTTCGGCCGTATTGCCACCATCAACCTAGCCGTGTTCCGCAACGAATATCGCGACCAGCAGATATTGGTATCGACCGTCAGCCCGACAACCGGCCTGATCGTCGTCCGCAACGAAAATGCGGGGCGTTCACGCATTCAGGGCATCGAGCTGGAAGGCGCGTTCAAGGTGTCGCCGCGCTTCACCGTTACCGGCGCGCTCGGCTTGCTGGACGCCAAATATCTGGAATATGTGTCAGTCATTGGGGGCGTGCAGACCGACGTCAGCAACCGCAAGCTGAAGCAGGCGCCGGATATCACGGCCAATGCCAGCGCGGTCTATCAGGCGCCGCTCAGCGACAATGTAGAGGGCGTCCTGCGGCTGGACGCAGCCTATAAAAGCCAGGTCTTTGTCGATGCGGAAAACACGCCGCTCTTGCGGCAGCCCGACCATGCGATCCTGAATGCGAGCGCCGAACTGCGCTTTGCGGATAGCGGCCTGTCAGTGCGCGTTGGCGTTGACAATATCACCGACCGCCGCATCATAACGGCGGGCTATGATGCATCGACCAGCTTTGGCTTTACGGAGGCTTATTATTCGCCGCCCCGCCGCTACAGCGTGACGCTGGCCCTGCGACGCTGAACCGGGTACGGCCTCGACGGTGGCTGTCATCGTCGAGGCTGAAGGCGGAAATCTGAATCATGAGCGATGATACCGCCTTTGCCGACCTGTTGCAGACACTCTACGGCGGGCTGACGCGGTCCCCGCCGTGGGAGGATTTCCTGCGCGCGCTGGCGGCCATCACCGACACAACCTTCGCCACGCTGCTGATCGGTCGGGGGAGCGCCGGGATCGATGCCCATGTCACCCCCGGCGCGGACCCGGAACGCACGCAGGAATATCAGCGCATCTCGCAGGCCGATCCCTTCGTCGGCCTGCCCGAGGGGCGAGTCGTTTCCTTCCGTGATTTTGTCAGCCATGTCCCGGCGCGCTTCCGCGACTGGCTGGACGTGGCGCGCAGCAGTGAAATTCTGGGCGTAGACCTGCATCGTCTGCCTGATATCGCCGTCCGGCTGCGCCTGACGCGGGACGAAGGCCATGCGCAATTTGGCGATACCGAACGGGAACTGCTCGAACGGCTGATCCCGCACCTGCGCATCGCGCTCGACCTTCACGCGCGGCTCACAAGTACCCAGGCGGAAAGCCAGCTGTTCAGCAGCGCCATGGCGGGTTTGGCGGTAGCGACCCTGATCCTTGATCGGGAAGGCCGCATTCTGCGCCGCAACACGCTCGCTATGCAGATGCTGGAAGAAGGCAGCGTCATTGCGGAGCAGCATGGCAAGCTTGAGCCAAGGACGGGTTCCAGCGCTGCGGCGATCAATCGCATCCTTTCCTCCCCGCCGCCACTGGGCGAGGAAATCCTGTTCGAGATCGCCTCTACCGTCGGGCAGCCATTGCATGCGCGGGCGCGGGCAATCCCTTCCTCCGCCTATGGCGACGGGGCATGGATCGCCCTGTTCATCGCGGACCCCAGCCGTCCCGCCGGTCCATCGGAAGAGCTGTTGCGCGAGCGCTTCCAACTCACGCGGGCGGAAGCCGGACTTGCCCTCCATCTCGCGCAGGGAGCCACGCTGGCGGACGCCGCCGACGCTCTGGGCATCGCCTACAATACGACGCGATCCCATCTGCGCGCGATATTTGCCAAGACCAACACGCATCGGCAGGTCGAACTGATCACGCTGCTGCGTTCCATCGGCAGCGAGTCTGAAATCTGATCCATTTGGATGATGTCGCGGCACGGCACTCGGCATAGCCTGTCTCCACGAAAGAAAGTTTTGTGGAGAAGATGATGAAATTCTCGATCATTTACGAAGCGCAGATGGCGGACACGTCGCGCCAGAACGAACAGCAGGTGTTTCGCGACATTATCGAACAGTCCATCCATGCCGAGGAAATGGGTTTCGACACGATCTGGGCCGTCGAGCATACCGCGCTGACGCAATATGCGCACATGTCCGCACCGGAGACTTTCCTGGCCTATCTCGCCGGGCGCACGTCGCGCATCGGCATCGGCCATGGCGTCGTCTGCCTGCCGCCCGCGATGAACCATCCGGTGAAGGTCGCTGAACGCATCGCCACGCTGGACATTCTATCGAATGGCCGCGTCCATTTCGGCATGGGCAAGGGCGGAACGCAGCAGGAAGCGGGCACCTTCGGCTATAATCTCGAAGACCTGCCGCCGATGATCGATGAGAGCATGTATCTGATCCCCAAGATCCTGAAGCATGGCGAGATCGAACATGATGGCGAGTTCGTGAAGATCCCCTTCCGCCCGATCCATCCCAGCCCGATGCAGGACCCGCATCCGCCGATCTACATGGCCTGCACCCGCGCCGACACGCTGACCACCGCCGGATCGCGCGGCATCGGCGCGCTGGTCCTCGGTTTCGCCGGGCCGAGCGACATCGCGCAGAAGAACGCAGTTTATCGTGAGGCTTTCAAGAACCGCAAGGCAGAGGATCAGGTCGGCTACCGTCCGACCGAACATCTCGCGGCGCTTTGCCCCGCCGTGGTTCTGGAAGACCGGGAGAAGGCACGCCGCATCGGCCTGCGCGGGCAGCGTTTCTTCGTGGAATCGCTGGGCCACTGGTATTCGGGCGGCCCCGCTCCCGACGTGGAGGACCTGGACGCGAGCGAAAGCCTTGCCGCGCTTCAGCGTCACAAGGAAGAGACGGTGGCCTGGCTGTCGGAAGAGAAGATCACCATCGGTGGCCACCACACCGAATCCTTCGAGGTTGTCGAAGACGCCTATGGCACGCCGGAAGATTGCATCCGGCAGGTCAAGCGTTTGCAGGATGCGGGCGCCGACGAAATCCTCTTCATGTTCCAGATGGGCGGCATCCCGCATGAAGTGATCATGGAGACCATCCGCAATATCGGCGAGAAGGTCATCCCCTATTTCCGTGAGCAGGCGACGCTGGCTGCGGAATGATGGATTGTCCGGGCGGGGCAGTGCGCTCCGCCCGGGAATGCTGCGAGCGGCTGAGTGGCGCTGCGTTGAAGTTGTAGAGCATCACCCAACCCCGTTCGCCCTGAGCCTGTCGAGCCGAAGGCCGGCGAAGCCAACGGCTTCACTTCCTAAAGAAGAAGGGCTTCGACAAGCTCAGCCCGAACGGGGGTAGTTGTAGTGCTGATATAGGACGATAGGCTAACCCCGCGCGTACAAATCCACCATCGCTTGCATCAGCCGCGCCGCGCGTTCGTGCGGATCCCCGGTCGCCAAGGCACGCGACGGCGCTTCCACCGCAATGGTCGCATGATCCGGAAGTAGCGGGAGCAGCGCCCCAAGGCCGAATTCACCTTCGCCGGGCAGCAAGCGGTCGAACACGGCTTCATTGACCCGGTCATGCGGCGGCTCGATCGGGCCGTCGTTCAGCTGGACATGGCGGATACGCTCAGGCGGCAGGCAGGCCACATCGTCCCAGCCTCCGCCGCTGCGGATGACGTGGAGCGTGTCGATGCACAGGCCCACCTCGGCGCCCAGGGAATGGGCGATCTCAAGCGCTTGTGAAGGCGAACGGATCGAGGATAGCGGATAGGGTTCGATAATGGCGGGAACACCCGCCCGCTGGCAAATCTCCACCATGCGGGCCAGCGACTCCCGCAGCCGTGCGTGATCCGGGTCGAGACCCAATATATTGACAGTCCCGCCCAACGCGGCGGTCAGTTCCGCGCTGCTTTCCAGCAGCCCCCAATCAGGATCGGCATCCAGCATGAAAGGCTCGATGACACCGGCTCGAAGGCCGGTGTCGCGCAATGCGGAAATCACCGCCTTGCGGGCGCTCTTGTCCAGAATGAGGTCAGGCGTCGGGCTGATCGGGATCGGCGTCACGAACAGGCTGACCGCGGTGAAGCCTGCGCTGGCGGCCGCCTCGATCACCGTCAGGGCGTCGAGGTTCACCAGCGAAAGATGGTCCAGGCAAAAGCCATTTTCAGGGGGCTTCATGAAAACACGCCCCCTGCCACGCCTGATAGTTCAGGCGTGAACGCCCCCGTCGATACGCACGATTGCGCCATTCATGTGCCCTCCATCCTCACTCGCCAGCATGGCGATGACACCCGCGATCTTGTCGGGGGTCGCAAATCCATTGATCGGGCCGAGATGATTATACAACTCCCAATCGGCGCCTTCCACCATGCCGGTTTGGACGCTGTTGGCGAGCGGCGTTTCGATGCCGCCCGGCGCAACCGCATTTACCCGTACGCCGCGCTTCACATATTCCCAGGCCAGGCTCTGGGTATAGGCCGCGACGGCGCCCTTGCTGGCGGCATAGCCGGTCAGGAAGGGGTGGCCGAAATGGCTGGAGGTGGACGCGGCGTTGACGATATTGCCCTTCGCCTTTTCCAGGTGCGGCAAGGCTTCGCGGCACATCAGGAAGGTGCTGCCCATGTTGACCGCAATGATGGACATGAAGGCTTCATAGTCGGTCGTTGCGGCGTGGCTTGATCGGATGATGCCCGCCATGTTGACGAGGACATCGAGTTGCCCGGCCTCTTCGACCCACTGCGCCACGATCGAGCGGGCGGTCGGTTCGTCAGCAACCGATCCAGCGCGAACGGCAATGCCGGGCCGTTCCTGCCTTAGCGTTTCCAGCCCCTTTTCATCCAGGTCCACCGCGAGCACCCGGCCGCCTTCGACAGCCAGCCGGATGGCGGTGGCGCGTCCTATTCCGGATGCGGCTCCGGTTACAATGATCGACTTGCCTGCAAATCGGCGCCCTAAATCCATCGTCAGCTCCTTTACGCCACGATGGCGGGGTGCGGGATGCGCGGATCGCCCAGCATCGCCCGATAGGATGGCGGGGTGCGCCCGCCAGCTTCGGTGATGCCATATCGCTGCGCAATCTCTGCCGTGATCAGCGTCTGGCCGTTCAGTTCGTCCCGGTTTGGATCGTCATGGATGGCGGCGATCACCCGGCCATTGAATTCAGGCGTCTCGGCATCGGCCATGAACTTTTCATATTGCTCAGGATGCTCGCCTAGCGTCCGCGCGCTGCGTTCCGTTAGGAGCGGCCCCATCCAGAGCGCAATTGCGGTAACGCCCGTACCCCGGAAGTCCACACCCATGTCGGCGGCGAACTTGTCCACGCCCGCTTTCTGCGCGCCATAGGCTGCGCCGTGCATGTAGCAGACCGACCCGAAGGATGAGGTGAAGGCGATAAGGCCGCTGCCCGCCGGAACCATCATGCGCGCGGCGTGCCAGCTCGCCAGATAATGGGACCGCAGGCCGACGTTCAATATATCCACAAGCCCGGTCGATTTTTCCCAGAAGGGACCGGGCTTGACGAGATCGTCGTTCAGGGCGGCGACATTGTTGACCAATATGTCGAGGCGGCCGCTTTCGTCACGCACACGCTCGAACAGCGCGGCGATGGCTGCGTCATCGGCATGGTCGACCTGCACCGCGCGGCCTTCGCCGCCGGCTGCATCAACCTGCGCCGCAGTCGCGCCGATGGTGCCGGGCAGTTCCGCATCGCCTTCGCGAACGGAGCGGCCCGTCACATAGACGCGATAGCCTTTCTCTCCCAGCGCCACCGCAATGCCACGACCCGCGCCACGGCTGGCGCCAGTGACGATGGCGACCGGACGTTCACTTCTCTCCATTTTATTTTCTCCTTCAGGCCGCCTGCGTGGAACTACGCTTGTCGAGTGTGACATGCAGGCCGTTGGTGCGCT
>CAMPIM010000093.1 GCA_946886365.1 uncultured Novosphingobium sp. | reverse complement strand
AATGGTGTCATTTCTATCCGGGACAGATAGTGTCTTTTCTAACCGGTCCGAACATATCAGTTCGGAGGGGATAGCCTTCCCCCAACCAAAACTCTATCTTCTCGCCACTTCCTTCTTGATTTCAGGACCCCCATGTCATCCAGCACCAAAGCGAGCCCCGCCGACATCATGCCGCTCGCAAACGTCATGACCCGTCTCCGCGATCCGGACACCGGATGTCCTTGGGATATCCAGCAGGATTTCGCCAGCATCGCTCCCTACACCATCGAGGAAGCCTATGAAGTCGCCGACGCGATTGAGCGCAACGACATGCCCGCGCTCTGCGACGAACTCGGCGACCTCATGCTACAGGTAGCCTTCCACAGCCGGATGGCCGAACAAGCCGGGCACTTCAATCTCCAGGACGTGATCGACGGCGTCACCGACAAGATGATCCGCCGCCATCCGCACATCTTCGGCGAAGGTGCCGAACGCGAACATGGCCATGCTCAATGGGAAGCGATCAAAGCAGCCGAACGCGCCGCCAGAGAACCCGACAGCAGCGCTCTCGCTGGCGTTGCCAATGCGCTCCCAGCACTACTCCGCGCCGAAAAGCTCCAGAAGCGCGCCGCCCGTACCGGCTTCGACTGGCCCGACACCCAAGGCGCGGTCGCGAAGATTGAAGAGGAATTGCAGGAAGTTCACGACGCCACATCGCCCGAAGAACATAAGGAGGAGGTCGGCGACCTGCTGTTTGCCGTCGTCAACCTGGCCCGGCACCTGAAAGTCGATCCGGAAGCCGCGCTAAGGGCCGCCAACGCGAAATTCGAAGCCCGCTTCCGCGTCATGGAGCAGACCGCTGGCGATGGATTTCAGAGCCTCGACCTCGATGGAAAGGAAGCTCTCTGGCAGCAGGCCAAACGCGAATTGGCCTGCCGGTAACCGATCAAGGAGCCGCGCGTTTGCTGAACCGGGCAAGGGCAGAGTCGGACAGCCGAACTTTGACGACAAGCTCGCTATCCACCGTTTCGCTGCCGATCACCTCACCATGCTCGTGAAGCCAGGCAACGGCAGCGCCATCTGCCAACGGCACCCGAAGCTGATGGATTTGCGCTCCAGCAGTCAGTCTGGCGCTTATGCATCGTTGCAGATCATCCACGCCATCTCCGGTCAGGGCGGAAAGGATCACGACATCTCCGCGCCGCTCCGCGATTTCTCGAAGTTGTGCAGCTTCTTCCGCACCCAGCAGATCAAGTTTGTTCCACGCCTCGATAATCGGAGGGGTGTCGTCCCCTGTTCCGCCCTCAAGCGTCCCTTCACCCGCCACGCCAAGCTCACTCAGCACGTCCAGCACGTCATCGCGCTGCGCCTCGCTATCGGGATGGGCGATGTCGCGAACATGTATGATGAGGTCAGCCGACAGAACCTCTTCCAGCGTCGCGCGAAACGCTGCGATCAGCTGCGTGGGAAGATCCGACACAAAACCGACTGTGTCCGACAAGATCGCCTTGTCCAATCCCGGTAATGCGATCTGGCGCATGGTCGGGTCCAGCGTCGCGAACAGCAAATCTTCCGCCATGACATCGGCGCCCGTCATCCGGTTGAAAAGCGTGGACTTGCCAGCATTGGTATAACCGACAAGCGCGATCACGGGCCAGGGAGCCCGTTGTCGCCGCGCCCGATGCAGACTGCGCGTACGGGTCACCTGGTCAAGTTCACGCCTGATCTTCGCCATGCGATCCCGGATCATCCGTCGGTCAGCCTCGATCTGCGTTTCGCCGGGACCACCCAGAAACCCAAAGCCGCCACGCTGCCGTTCAAGGTGGGTCCAGCTGCGCACCAGCCTGCCCGCCTGATAATCAAGATGGGCCAGTTCGACCTGAAGGCGTCCTTCATTGGTGGCCGCACGTTCGCCGAAGATTTCCAGGATCAACCCGGTTCGGTCGATCACCTTGGCTTCGGTAGCCTTTTCAAGATTGCTCTGCTGAACCGGGCTCAACGCGTTGTCGACAATGACCAGTTCGGCATCTTCCATCCGCGCAAGCGTCGCGATCTGATCGACCTGGCCACTTCCGAACAGCGTTGCGGGCTTCCGATCCCGCACACGAAACGCCTGCGCGGCGCGCACATCAATGCCGATAGCCAGAGCGAGGCCTTTCGCCTCCTCCAGCCTGGCATCACTGTCGCGCCGTTCCACCCCATGAGTTTCAGCGCGCACGACCACGGCCCGCGCGCCGCGCGATACTTCGTCGGCAGAGTCCCTGTTGAAGACGGCCATAAGCGGCTAACGCATCAAGCGCCGACCCGCCTCATCAGAAGGCGGGCCGTACCGAAATAGATTGGTCAATCCTCGCCCTCGCCTTCGCCTTCGCCACTCAGGTCGAGCGCATGAAGAGGCTGAACAGTGGAGATGGCATGCTTGTAGACAAGCTGCACCATGCCGTCGCGCTCCAGCAGCATGCAGAAAAGATCGAATGCAGCGATCTCGCCCTGCAACATCACGCCGTTGACCAGAAACATGGTGACCGGGCTACCGGACTTGCGAACGGCGCTCAGGAATATTTCCTGAAGCAGCTTGGGCTTTGAATTGCCTTCGCTCGCTTTGCGAAGGTCGGTCAGGTCCATCGACTGAGCGGGCATCACTGTGGAAATCGCGTGCTTGTAGACAAGCTGCGATTGCCCGTCGCGCCGCAACAGAACCGAAAAGTTGTCAAACCAGGTGATGATCCCTTGCAACTTAACGCCCTTTACCAGGAACATGGTCACGGGCGTCTTGCTCTTGCGCAGGTTGTTCAGGAATATGTCCTGAAGATTATTGAGTTTTTCTGCCATGGTCTTCACCTTATTGGCGGGACGTTACCCGCTCTTGCACCCCTGGGCAGGGTGTCTTGCCCGCCCCCGCTCACCGGGGGCAATCAGAAAGCTACCGCAATTGCGAAGGGGCGTCCATGCCCCAGATGGGCTATGGCTCATCTCCTTGATCAATTGTCTTTGCCGTCCGCGATCCCAAGCAGCTTGAGCTTGCGGTGCAATGCAGACCGTTCCATGCCGATGAATGTGGCCGTTCGGGATATGTTGCCGGAAAATCGCCTGATCTGAATGCGCAGATATTCACGTTCAAAACTTTCCCGCGCCTCCCGCAACGGCGCCCCCATGATCGCGGACTGACCCATCCCTTCACCCGCGCCATTGCTCGAAAGTTCGCTAGGCAGCATGTCGAGCTCGATCCGGCCAATCCGCTCGCCCGGAGCAAGGATCATCGTTCGTTCGATGACGTTGCGCAGCTGGCGGACGTTGCCGGGCCATTCGTTTGCCTGAAGCGCGGCCATGGCATCACTGGCGATCTCGGGCGACGGCACCCGCCGTTCGGCCGCGAAACGTGCGAGATAATGCTCGACCAGCGGTGGTATGTCATCTCGCCGTTCCGACAAGGAAGGGATGATCAGGGGCACGACGTTGAGGCGATAGAACAAGTCTTCCCGGAAGCGCCGCTCCTCAATTTCCGCCGCCAGGTCCCGCGCGGTCGAAGAGATGACGCGTACGTCCACCTTCACCTGCCGCTGCCCGCCCACACGCGTGAAGCTCTGATCCGTCAGAACCCGCAATATCTTGCCCTGCGTCGTCACGGGCATGTCGGCTATCTCGTCAAGGTAAAGCGTGCCGCCATGCGCCTGCTCAAGATAGCCGGGACGCACAAGGCCGCTGGGATCCTCGACACCGAACAGCTCCTCTTCGACCCGGTCGGGGTCCATGCGCGCCGCCGCCACGACGATGAAGGGCGCGTCGGCCCTCCCGCTCCAGCTGTGAAGCATGCGCGCCGCGACTTCCTTGCCGACGCCCGCAGGACCCGAAATCAGAACCCGGCTGCCCGTTCCGGCGACCTTCTTTATCGTCGCTCTCACCGCATTGATCGCGGCTGAAGTGCCCGTCAGTTCGTCATCCTGTCCAAACCGGGCACGCAGGACCTGATTTTCCCGCCGTAATCTCTCGGTCTCGGTAGCGCGCGCGACCAGATGCAGCAGCCGGTCGGCTTCGAATGGCTTTTCGATAAAGTCCGCCGCGCCCTTGCGGATCGCGGCCACGGCCGTGTCGATGTTGCCATGCCCTGAAATCATCAGCACCGGAATGGTCGCGTCGCGCTGCTTGATCACGTCCAGCAATTCCAGACCATCCAGCGTCGACCCCTGAAGCCAGACGTCCAGCAGGACCAGCGAAGGACGCCTGGTATCCAGCGCCTCGATCGCGCTGTCGCTGTTGGCAGCAGTGCGAGTGGTAAAGCCCTCATCCTCAAGCACGCCCGCGACCAGATCACGGATGTCCTCTTCATCATCGACTACCAGAATATCAAGCGCCATTGGCTGTCACTTTTCCCTTGGGCAATGCTACGACCTGCCCTTCTTCCAATTTCTCAAGAGCGGCAGTGGGGAAGCGCAAAGTAACGCTCGTCCCTCCACCTTCCGCATCTTCCAGGCGGATTTCGCCCATATGTTCCTCGACGATCTTCTTGACGATGGCGAGCCCCAGGCCCGTCCCCTTGCTGCGCGTCGTCATATAGGGTTCCAGCACCCTCTCCCGCTCCGGCGGAAGCCCAACCCCGTCATCGCTGACGTTGATGAGCAGATTGCCGTCCTCCTGGCCGACCGTCATGCGAACATGACCACGGGCTCCGCCCTCGGCAGGTTCGGGCTTGGGTTCGATAGCCTCCACGGCATTTTTAACGATATTGGTCAGCGCCTGACCCAGCTGTCGCCGGTCGCAGACAAGTTCCATATCATGCGGCCCGCCATGAAATTCAAATTTGACGTCGGGATGCGCGACTTCGTGCAGGAACAAGGCATGACGGGCGATATCCGCAACAGCCTCGCGGCGGAACACAGGTTTGGGCATCCGGGCGAACGAGGAGAATTCATCCACGATCCGCCGCAGATCGCCTACCTGCCTGACGATGGTCCCGGTCAGGCGGGTAAAGGTCGCCTTGTCGCTCGTCACTTCCTCGGCATAGCGGCGCTGCAAGCGCTCCGCCGCGAGCTGGATGGGCGTCAGCGGGTTCTTGATCTCATGCGCAATCCGGCGGGCCACGTCTGACCATGCGGCGCGGCGCTGATCGGACAATTGCTGCGTGATGTCGTCGAACGTCAGGATATGGCGCGACGCGTCTTCCGACACTTTGACCGCCAAGGTCCGCATTTCGCCATGCGCGCGCGTCTGCACGATCCCCGCCCCCTCCTCCGAAGCAATGAGAGCCGCCAGTTCCGGCGAAACGGCGCTCAGCGGTCGCCCAACCGGATCATCGCCGTCTTTCACCAGAATGGCGGCGGCCGAACTGTTGAGAAGCAGGATCACCCCTTCCCTGTCCACCGACAATACGCCTGCGGAAACGCCTGACAGGATGGCCTCGATGAAGGCGCGGCGTTCATCCAACTGGCTGTTCGCGGCGACGAGCGCGCCCGTCTGTGCCTCCAGCCTCTGGGTCATCCTGTTGAACGCAGATGCGAGCGTTCCGATTTCATCGCGGGATTGGGGACTGGTGACGCGGGCGGACAAGTCACCTGCCGTCACCCGCCGGGCGGCGGTCACCAGCTCATTCACCGGGCGAACCATCCAATCCGCCACCGCCAAGGCGATATAGACCGCTATGCCGACCAGCAGAAGCGATCCCACGAAGAGGGCGACGTTGAATCGCAGCTGAAGGGCGCGTGATTGGGCGGCGAAGATATCGTAGTCGGACAGGACCTTCTGCGCGCGCTCCACATTGCTGAACGCGGTCGAACCGGAATCCCGAGTGGCATAAAGATAGATTTTCGCGCCGGGGTAGAGCAGCGTCACCGCCTGAATCTGGTTTGGCTTTGCTGCAACAACCACATTTTCGCCTGCCTCCAGTCTCTTGATGACATCAGGCGACAGCATTTCTGAGGCAGGTCGGCTATCCGGGTCGACCGTCGCAGCGGTGCGAGCCACGCCATCCTTGCCCACCTCGATGATTGCCGAACGATTGAGTTTTCGCGTGACGACCTGGTAGATATAGCCTTCGGCGAAGCGCGGGCTCGATACTTTCGACTGGCCGAGATAATCCCGCAAGTCGCTCGCCATGGTGACCGTTTCGTCCCCCACCTCGCGAAGATTCTGCTCATAATAGCCGCGCGCGAGGTCGCTGGCATTTTGCAACATTCCGCGCGCGCTGTCCGAAAACCAGAATTGCACGCCATATTGGAACAACAGCGAGGCAAAGATGACGACCAGCAACATCGGGACGCTGGCCACGATCGAGAAGATGGCCACCAACCTGACGTGAAGTTGCCCGTCGCTGCCTATCGCGGACTGGGCGGCGCGGCGCTTCGCGACCCGGCGTCCAAGCAGCACGAGAAGCGCGATCGCCGGAACCAGATTTCCTACCAGCAGCAACGCGACGATCGGCGGCGTGAGCAGCGTGTAGGATTGCCCCTGGCCCGATAACAGGAAATAGGTGATGCCCGCCGTTCCAAGGAACAGCATCAACGTGACCGCCTCCACCAGCGGAGCAAGATGACGTCGAAGGAAGGGCGGAAAATATCTCTTCCATGCCCGACCTCGCGTGGAGAGAGTCACTGCACCTTCCATAGTGGCTTTCTTACAACAACGCCGTGCCTGATCAAACACAGTATTTGGGACAGATTGTCCCTTGGCCGAACACCTGTGTCGTTTCGTCCCGGCTCAGTCCGACACGCGCAGTTGCAGCGGGTCCAAACCATAGTCGGTCAACTTCTTGCGCAATGTGTTACGGTTGATCCCCAGCAAGCCGGCCGCCCGGATCTGGTTACCATCCACGCTCGCCAGCGTTTCCTGCAACAGGATCGGTTCGACGACCGCCAGCATATCATCATGCAGATTGCGGTTGGGCTGTCCGATGCCGATCCCCAACTGCCGCTTTGCCCATTCGCGCACGGCCAGGACCAATTGATCGGCGGGCGCGGCATAATCCGGAGGCACAAGGTCCAGCGGCAAGCTGTTTCGCAACACCTCCCCCGCGATCACGGTCTCACGGCTCAGGACCGCCAGCCTCTGCATCAGGTTTTGAAGCTCACGGACATTGCCCGGCCAGTGATAGGCCATCAGCAGTTGCGCGGCATCGTCCGACAACGTCTTTCGGGGCAGCCCCTCCTGCGCGGCGCGTTCCAGGAAATGCCTTGCAAGCAGGATCACGTCCTCCCGCCGTTCGCGCAACGCAGGCAAGGGGATGGGCACGACATTCAGCCGGTAATAAAGATCTTCCCGGAACCTGTTTTCCTCAATCAGCTTGGGAAGGTCCTTGTTCGTCGCCGCAACGATGCGGACATTCACCCGCACCGGCTTCGATCCACCGACCGTGGTCACCTCACCTGATTGCAAGACCCGCAGCAGGCGCGTCTGCGCCTCCATCGGCATGTCGCCAATCTCGTCTAGGAATAGGGTTCCGCCCTGCGCCTGCTCGAACTTCCCGGCGGTCCGGACATTGGCTCCCGTAAACGCGCCCTTCTCATAACCGAACAGTTCGGCCTCGATCAGTTCGCGTGGAATCGCCGCCATGTTGATGGCGACAAATGGCTTGGTCCGGCGCTGCCCCAGCCCATGGATTGCTTCGGCGACAAGTTCCTTGCCCGTGCCCGACTCCCCCAGCACCAGAATGCTAAGATCGTTGGACAATACCCGCGCGATCGTCCGGTAAACCTCCTGCATGGCAGGGGACCGGCCAACGAGAGGCAGGCCGTCGTGGGGAAGGCCATCCTCCTGATTGCCCTCCTCGGCCTTGTTCATGCCAAGGGCGTCACCAACGGCCCGCGCCAATTCATTGAGGTCGAACGGCTTGGGAAGATATTCGAACGCGCCCTTCTCCGTTGCCCGGATCGCGGTGTTCAATGTGTTCTGCGCCGACAATATGATCACGCTCAGATCTGGCCTGCGCTCCAGGATCTCCGCGACGCCGTCCAGACCATCGCCATCCGGCAGCATGACGTCAGTTATGAGCACATCCGGCGCGAAACTGTCGATCAGGGCGCTACGCTCCCGAATGGACGACGCCGTCTTCACCTTATGACCCTGCCGACGCAGCGCTTCCCCGACCACCATGCAAATGGCGGGATCGTCATCGACGACCAATATCGACCCCGTGGTCGTCATGCGCCCATCCCCATGGGAAGCAGGATTCGGAACGTCGATTCGCCCGCGTCTGGATCGCGTGAATATCGGACGAACCCATTCATGTCCCGCACCAGCTTGTCCACCAGCGCCAGCCCCAGCCCCTGCCCATCGCGCTTGCCCGTAATGAAGGGGTTGAAGAGGTGATCCAATATATGTTCGGGCACGCCCGGCCCATTATCGATGACCAATATCTCGATAGGCAGTACCGCGCTGCCCTTTCCATCGCCCAGCACGACCGACACGCCATGGCGGAACGCGGTTTCAACGCGAATGCAGGGCTCTTCGATTTCATCCAGCGCCTCAGCAGCATTTTTCAGCAGGTTGAGCATGATCTGCACAAGCGCATCGTCATTGATGACGGCAAATGGCAATGACGGATCATAACGCTTTATGATCCTGATGTTTCTCGCAAAACCGGCAGCGGCGATGTTGGCCGCGCGATCGATCATGGGATAGATGTTGCCCGGTCGGCATTCCAGCCTGTGATCGGTCGTGAAATCCTGCATACGATCGATCAGGGCGGCGATCCGGTCGACCTCGTTGCAGATCAGCTGGGTCAGCACGGCGTCGCGTCCATCGTTGCCGGACTCCAGAAGCTGCGCTGCGCCACGGATGCCCGACAGCGGATTTTTGATCTCATGGGCCAATATGGCTGCGGCGCCCATGGCCGATCGCGCGCCGCCCGGGGTGCCACGATGACCAATTTGCCGCGCATGGCTTTGAGCGTGGATCGACACCACCCGCCACCCTTCATGATCGACAATCGGCGCGATCATCAGATCGACTTCCATCTCAGCCGTTCGCCCCGCATGCACCTTAACGTCATAGGCGGCGATCGGCTTGCTGCTATGCCAAATGTCGAAGCGCGAACTGGCGTCAGCCATGCGAACCGTGCGCGTGACATCACTTCCCACGATCGCTGATCGCGCCATGTTGAGCAAAGTTTCCGCCCGAACATTCGCGTCAGCAATGCTGTTGTCCGGCGCCACGATCAATGTCGCCACAGGGAGCGCAGTCATCAATTCTGACAGCGATGGTACATCCTGCTGCATCGGGGGCGGCGGGATGGTGCTTAGTGGCATCGTCATGCCGCCTTGCGCGTCTCGATCGCTCCGTCCTGTGCAATCAGCGGCTCGTAAAAGCGCGCCAGCATATCAAGCACCACGTCGCCATTCGGCTCCTGATTGACAGCGTTACGAAACTCCGCCGATCCGGTGAGGCCCTTCGTATACCAACCGATATGCTTGCGAGCCATGTTGACGCCCGTCAGGCCGTCATAATGCTCGATCATCGCACGATAATGCTCTGTTATCAGGTGATATTGTTCGGCCAGCGAAGGGTCGGGAAGACGCTGCCCCGTGCGGAACCAGTGCATCACCTGTCCGATCAGCCAAGGCCGACCATAGGCGCCTCGGCCAATCATGACCCCGTCCGCCCCGCTCTGCTCCAGCGCCGTTTCCGCATCTTCGATCGAGCAGATGTCCCCATTGACGATCACGGGAAGCGACACGGCATCCTTCACATTCCGCACGAACGCCCAATCGGCGCTACCCTTGTACATCTGGCAGCGCGTCCGCCCATGCACAGTGATCATCTTCGCACCCAGATCCTGCGCAATCCGCGCCAGTTCAGGGGCATTCAGGCTGGCATGATCCCACCCCATACGCATCTTGACGGTCACGGGAACATCGACGGCCTTCACCGTCGCATCGATCAACGCGGCGGCCAGAGGCAGGTCGCGCATCAGAGCGCTGCCCGCGTCGCCATTTACGACCTTCTTGACCGGACACCCCATATTGATGTCGATGATCGCCGCGCCACGATCGGCATTCAGCTTCGCCGCTTCGGCCATCTCCTGCGGTGAGCAGCCCGCAAGCTGCATCGACACCGGCTCTTCCACCGGATGCCACGCCGCTTTTTGCAAAGACTGCCGCGTCTCGCGGATCATCGCCGCGCTCGCGATCATCTCCGTCACGTTCAAGCCCGATCCGTAACGGCGGACCAAAGTGCGGAACGGCATATCCGTGACGCCAGTCATCGGCGCCAGGATTACGGGCATGTCGATCGTCACCGGACCAACGGAGATGGGGGAAATTATGCGCATCACCAGCTTTGCCTAAAAAACAGGCAGCCCTTAGCGGAAAAGCGGCGATGCGGCAAGCAAGCCGTCTGGCGGAGCGATCCACCGTTCGCTACACGCGCTGCGATGACAAGGAGCAATCACAGGGTCGCCGCGCTGGTGCTCGCCGCCGGACAGGGCAGTCGCGCCGGAGGCGATACACCCAAGCAATTTCGTCACATTGGGGGCAAGGCCATCATCGCCCACTCCGTTCAGGCGCTGGCGGCTCATCCGCTAGTCGGTGCGGTCTACCTGGTCATCGGCGCCGGGCAGGAGGAAACAGTCCGATCCCTGATTGACGAGGATCAGGTCACGTCCATCGTCCAGGGTGCGGACAGCCGCCGCGGATCGGTTCGTGCCGGGCTTGAGGCTATCGCTGCCGCCGGTGGTGCCGACAGGGTGTTGATCCACGATGCTGCCCGCCCTTTCCTGTCCGCTTCCATGATCGATCAACTACTGGCCGCGCTCGACTTCGCGCCGGGCGCCATCCCCGCCCTGCCCGTTGCTGACACATTGGTAAGGTCAGCGGGCGACCTCGCAGGCGACATTGTCGATCGATCAGCGCTGTTCCGCGTGCAAACCCCACAAGCATTTCACTTCGACGCCATCCTCGCCGCGCATCGCAATTGGGACGATGAGCGCGAAGCCACCGACGATGCCCAGATGCTGCGTCACGCAGGCCATGACGTCACTCTGGTTCCCGGCGACGAAAGGCTGGAAAAATTGACCTACCCCCAGGATTTCATCCGGGCCGAAGCGCTTCTGGCATCACAGCGAACGACCCGCGTCGGCATGGGCTATGATGTGCACCGGTTCGCTGCGGACGAGGAGCTTTGGCTTTGCGGCGTTCAGGTCCCCCATGAAAAGGGACTGGCGGGGCACAGCGATGCGGATGTTGCGATCCACGCGATCGTCGATGCCATGCTTGGCGCTCTTGCCGAAGGGGACATCGGCAGTCCCTTCCCCCCGTCAGATCCACAATGGCGCGGTGCGGCATCCTCCCGATTCCTCGAATATGCCGGAGAGCGGGTAACGTCTCGGGGCGGCCGCATCGACCATATCGACGTCACGATCATTTGCGAGGCGCCGAAGATCGGCCCTCACCGTGATGCCATGCGTCGGCGGATCAGCGATCTCCTCGGCATCCCCCTTGACCGGGTAAGCGTGAAAGCCACCACCACCGAACGCCTGGGCTTTGCCGGACGCCGCGAAGGCATTGCTGCACAAGCCGTTGCAACCATCTCCCTCCCCGCGCTATTCTGACCCCATGCCAGATCGCATCCTCCCCGCCCCGTTGGTTGACCTCGCCGAGCGAGTCATCATCGCCAATCGCCGCGCTGGCCGCACCATCGCTGTTGCGGAAAGCTGCACCGGCGGCCTTGTGTCCGCTGCTCTCACCGAAATCGCCGGGTCTTCGGAGGTCTTTGAAGCAGGATTCATCACCTATTCCAATGACATGAAGAATGAGCTGCTGAAGGTTTCTCAGGATGTATTGGAAACCTTCGGGGCCGTTTCCATCGCCACCGCTTGGGCAATGGCGCAGGGCGCTCTCACCAAAAGCCACGCCAATGTCGCCGTTGCCATCACGGGCATCGCTGGTCCCGGCGGCGGATCAGAGCAAAAACCGGTGGGCACCGTCGTTTTCGCCCGCGCTGAACGAGGCGGCAACCCGGACAAGGTCGTCGCTGATATGCGACATTTCGAAGATAGCGGCCGGGGCGGCGTGCGCCTTCAGGCGGCGCTTTGCGCGCTTGAGCTTCTGCTGCCTGAGTCGCCGTAAAGTTCAGCCGCTCGCGTTTCGAACGCCCCGATCATCTTGCGCAGCGCCTTGTCGAACATTTGCCCGGCGATCATCTCGAACAGCCGATTCTTGAACTCAAATTCCACCTCGAAATCGACAAGGACGCCGCCCTTCCCGTCATCGCGGAACCGCCACTGGTTGTGCAGGTGCTTGAGCGGGCCTTCCAGATAATCCACGCGTACGAAGTCAGGCCGATGCTTGTGCACGCGCGACGTAAAGCTTTCCTTGATGCCTTTGAAGCCGACGATCATGTCGGCCACCATCTCCGAATCGCTGTCCTGGCGAACGCGGATAGCGCTGATCCACGGTAGGAATTCAGGATAGGACGACACATTCGAAACTAGGTCGAACATCTGGTCAGGCGTGTAGGGAAGTGGCCTTGTTTCGTGATGCTTCGGCATGTTTTCAGCGCGCTGCCCGTGCCAACTGAGCCTCACGCGCCGCCCGCATCTCGGCGAAATCCTTGCCCGCATGATAGCTGGAACGGGTCAGCGGGCTCGATGCGACCTGCAAAAATCCCTTGGCACGCGCGATCCCTGCATAGGCATTGAACGCCGCGGGGGTCACGAACTCCATCACCTTGGCATGCTTCGGCGTGGGTTGCAGATATTGTCCCATGGTCAGGAAATCGATGTCGGCCGAACGCATGTCGTCCATCACCTGATGGACCTCCAGACGCTCTTCACCCAGACCGAGCATGATCCCCGACTTGGTGAAGATCGACGGGTCCAGCTTCTTCACTGTCTCCAGCAACCGCAGCGACGCATAGTAGCGGGCACCGGGGCGAATCGTCGGATACAGACGGGGCACTGTCTCAAGGTTATGATTATAGACGTCCGGCCGCGCAGCCACGATCATCTCGACTGCGCGTTCATGCTTGTTCCGGAAATCCGGGGTCAAAATCTCGATCGTCGTGTCCGGAGTCGTCCGCCGCAACGCTTCGATCACCTTCACGAACTGCGAAGCGCCGCCATCGGGCAGATCATCGCGATCGACGGAGGTGATGACAATATGCTCCAGCCCCATTTCCGCGCAGGCGTCGGCCAGGTTCTGCGGCTCGTTCGGATCAACCTTGCGCGGCATGCCGGTCTTGACGTTGCAGAAGGCGCAGGCCCGCGTGCACACGTCGCCCAGGATCATCACGGTCGCATGCTTTTTGGTCCAGCATTCCCCGATATTCGGGCAAGCCGCTTCTTCGCAGACCGTGGCCAGCCCCTTTTCCCGCATCAGCTTCCGGGTTTCGTTATAGCCCGGACTCGTCGGCGCCTTCACCCTGATCCAATCGGGCTTGCGCGCACGTTGCGGAGTGGCTTGCACAGGTAGCGGAGCGGTGTCTGTCATGCGCCATCAAATAGCGATGCATGCCCACTCTTGCCAGCCCCCAGATTGTTGGGCAGAGACTTGGGCATGACCGACTTTTCCGACATGCTCGAAGGCTATCGCCGCTTCCGCAACACCGGCTGGACTCAACAACGTGGCCGATGGGATGAATTGAGCGAAGGGCAGAGCCCTCGCGTCATGGTCATCGCCTGCTCCGACAGCCGAGTCGATCCTGCGCAGATCTTCGACACCAGCCCCGGCGAGATATTCGTGGTCCGCAATGTGGCGGCGCTCGTGCCTCCCTTTGAAACCAATCCGGGCCATCACGGCGTTTCGGCGGCGCTGGAGTTTGCTGTTCAGGTGCTCAAGGTTGGCGAGATCGTCGTCATGGGCCATGGCAAGTGCGGCGGCTGCAAGGCGGCGCTCAGCCAGGAACTGAAGGACGCCCCTCCCGGAGAAGGCGGCTTCATCCATAACTGGATCGACATGCTTGATGGCGCGCGGGAAAAGGTCGTCCAACGCTTCGGCGATGATCACGGCCGCGACGCGCATCGCGCCATGGAGCAGGAAGGGGTCAAGGTCAGCCTTGCCAACCTTCGCACTTTCCCCTGCGTCCGCACCAAGGAACGCAATGGCGAATTGAAGTTGGTCGGCGCATTCTTCGCAATTGCAGACGGGCAGCTTCATCTGCTGGATGAAGTGACCGGAGAATTCCATCCGGCGGCGCTGGAATCGGCCTGATGCCCTCGGCGATCCCCAGCGGCAATGTCGCCCTGTTGATCGACGCAGACAACGCCTCCGCCGACCATTTCGACCCGGTGCTGACTGTTCTCGCAGAGCTGGGAACAGTCAACATCCGCCGCGCCTATGGCAATTGGAGCAAGCCTTCGCTAAAGGGCTGGGCGCGGCAGGCTGTGACCCAGGCCATCGAAACGCAGCAGCAATTCGACCTCACCAAGGGGAAGAATGCGACTGACATGAAGATGACGATCGACGCCATGGACCTGATG
>CAMPIM010000092.1 GCA_946886365.1 uncultured Novosphingobium sp. | reverse complement strand
GTAATCCGGGTCTTCATTCCACCATTCCCCTTTGATCAGGCCGCTTCCGCCTCGCTCCATCCCAATTGGGCGAGCAGGGGATATTGCGCCGCCAGTTCTTCTGCATGCGCCGATGCGGCCGTTCCGCGTAGTGCCCTTGCCTTAATGCCATGATAGATGGCCGCAAGCCGGAAAAGAGCGAAAGCGCGGTAAAAGCCCATATGGTCGATCCCGTCCCGCCCGGTCCTGCGGCAATAGGCGGCGATATACTCCTCCTCGGGCATCAGTTTCAGCGCGGCGAAATCGGCGCCCCGCAGGCCAGACAAGATGGCGGGTGGCAGCCGGTACATCATCAGGTGATTGACGAAATCCGCCAACGGATGGCCAAGCGTCGAAAGCTCCCAATCCAGCACCGCCGCAACGCGTGGCTCGGTCGGATGGAACACCATATTATCGGCCCGATAATCGCCATGGACGATCCGGCTTTCATCCCCAGCGGGAATATTCGCTGGCAGCCATTCGATCAACCGGTCCATATTGACGTCGCGGCCAGCCGCCTCGTCATTCAGATATTGGCGCGACCATCGCGCGATCTGCCGCTCGAAGTAATTGCCCTTCTTCCCGAAATCATCGAGACCCAGAGCCACGGGATCGAAATTGTGAAGCTGCGCCAAAGTCGCGTTCATCGCGTCGAAATAGGCAATCCGTTCCTCCGCCGCGACAGTCTCGAAACGCGAACTCCAGAAAACGCGCCCCTCGACGCACTCCATGACATAGAACCAGCTGCCGATCACCGCATCGTCCGTGCAAAGCCCGTAGATGCGGGGCACCGGAAAACCTTCCTTGCCCAGCGCCGCGATCACCCGCGCCTCGCGATCCACGGCATGGGCGCCCGGCACCGTCACGCCGGGCGGCTTGCGGCGCATGACGAAGGAACGGCCCGGAACGTCCAGCCTGAAGGTCGGATTGGACTGCCCGCCCTTGAACTGCCGCACGGTCAGCGGCCCTTCCGCCTCGGGCACATGCTCCTTCAGCCACGCCCGCAACGCGCCCTCATCGAACCGATGCGCCTCGCGCACTTCGGACAGCCCGGCGTTCAGTTCCTCGGCATTCATGACTTTGCCAGCGCCTCGCGCTTGATCTTCTTGGCAAGCGACCATTTATGCACCTGGGTCGGCCCGTCATAAATGCGGAAGGCGCGGATTTCGCGGAACACCTGCTCCACGATCGTGTCATGGCTGACCCCGGTTCCGCCCATCACCTGGACGCACCGGTCAGCCACCCGAAACAGCGTCTCCGACACAGCCACCTTCGCCATGGAGCTTTCCGTGATCGCCTTGTCCCCGGCGTCCAGCACATCCGCGCACCAATCGATCATCAATTCGCATTGTTTCAGGTCGATCAGATTGTCCGCCAGCATGAAGCCAACGCCCTCATGGTCGATCAGCGGCTTGCCGAACGCCTGCCGCTTGACCGCATATTCCGTCGCAATCTCATTCGCGCGCGTCGCAGCGCCCAGCCAACGCATGCAATGGGTGAGCCGCGCCGGGGCCAGCCGAACCTGTGCATAGGCAAACCCCTCATGCGGCGCGCCCAGCACGGCCTCGGGCGGCAGGCGCAAATTCTCGACCTTCACCACCGCATGACCGCCCGGCATCGAGCTGTCGATCGTGCCGATCAGCCGTTCCTGCACCAGCGCGGGGTGCGGCAGCGGCACCAGGAACATAGTCGCTGCCGCCGCGCCGTCATCCCGCTCCGTCTTCGCCATCAGGATGGCGAAGCTGGCTCCCGCGAATCCTGTAGCGAAAGCCTTGCGTCCATTGATCACCCATTCACCGCCCTCCAGCTGCGCCCGGGTCTGCATCATCGACGGGTCCGACCCAGTCCCGCCTTCCGTCGCAAGTTCGGTCATCAGGAAACAGGAGCGCCCATTCCCCGCAACCATCGGATCGAGGTAGCGGCTCTTCTGCTCTGCCGTAGCGACCTTGCCCAACAGGAACATATTGCCTTCGTCTGGCGCATTGGTGTTGCAGGCGAGCGGCCCCAGCGGCGACAATCCCGAAGCGCGCAGCACCCGCGCCGTCGCCCGGTGGCTAAGATGCGTTCCGTCCGCGCGGATATGCGGCGTCAGGACACCCGCTTCTCGTGCCTTGCCGCGCATTTCCTGCACCAGCGCATCCAGCGGACCATGATCGTCCCGACGGCCATCCGTTTCATAAGGAACGACCACGTCGCGGACGAAATTCTCGACCCTTCGAGCAATCGCCGCATCACCCTCATGATCTGCCATGGCTTGTCTCCGCGCCTCTCGTTTCTTGGCGCTTGCCAAGGGAAGAACCGCAATGCAAGGTGTAATTAGAAAGCCATATAAGAGCTTTCGTGCCCGTCATAGCAGGGCAGGTCGCACGGAGAGGACCGATAAAGAGATGAAGCATCTGCAACTCCGCAAGGAAGTGCATCACGGCAGGCTGGTCAATTGTCATCAGGATCGCCCCGCAGACATTTACGCTATGTTCCTGGACGCCGTCAGCCGGTCGCCCGACGGCATCGCCCTGGTCGATGGCGAAGACCGTTGGAGCTACACTTTCCTCGCCACCCGGGTCGCCGCCTGCGCCGCGCGTTTGACATCCCTCGGCCTCACGGCTGGCGACAGGCTGGCCATCCTGCTCTCCAACCGCGCCGATTATTCCACCCTGCTGCTGGCAGCGGCAAGACTCGGCCTGATCGCCGTCCCCATGAATATCCGCCAGCGCGCACCCGAAACCGCTTACCTGCTAAACGACAGCGGCGCTGCCGCCATCATCTATGACGACACGCTGGAAGACCAACTGCCCTGCCGCTCCGACCACCCCCAATTGCGCCACTGGCTCCGCTATTCCGACGAAGCGGCCCATTGGTCCAACGCAACAGCCGAACCGCTGACCGACGCCGAACACCGCTCGGCCGTTGGCGAAGATGACCCCTTCTGCATCCTCTACACCTCTGGCACCACCGGCCGCCCCAAGGGCGCGGTGCTCACGCATCTCGGCCTCGTCACCAACTGCATCGGCAGCCAGCAGCACCTGCAATTGAAGGATGGCGAATCGATCATCCTTGCCGTCCCCGCCTCGCACGTCACCGGCATCGCCCTCATCCTGATGCTCAGCATTCGGGTCGCGGGGAAGGTGGTGATGCAGCAGGCGTTCAAGGCCCGCCCTTTCCTGGAACTCGCGCAGGCCGAACGCATGAGCTACGTCATCATGGTTCCGGCCATGTACAAGCTATGCCTGATGGAGCCCGATTTCGCCGACTTCGACCTGTCGAGCTGGCGCATCGGCGCATTCGGCGGCGCGCCCATGGCGGAATCCAGCATCGAAACATTGGCCGCCCAGCTCCCCCAACTGACACTGGTGAACATCTACGGATCAACCGAAACCTCCTCTCCGGCGGTCATGATGCCGCTCGGCAAATGCCCGGTCCATCCGGACAAGGTAGGCAAGGCCCTGCCCTACGCCGACATCATCATCATGGATGAGGAAGGCCGCGAACGCCCACGCGGGGAGCAGGGAGAAATCTGGATCGCAGGCGCGATGACGATACCGCGCTACTGGAACAATCCGGAAGCGACGGAGCGAGGCTTTACCGGCGGCTATTGGAAGTCAGGCGACATCGGCACGATGGACGCGAAGGGCTATATCCGCGTGCTCGACCGTATGAAGGACATGATCAATCGCGGTGGCTTCAAAATCTACTCGATCGAGGTCGAAAACATGCTCATGTCGCATGAAGCCGTCACCGAGGCCGTCGTGGTCGGCAAGCCCTGTCCCGTGCTCGGTGAACGGGTCGAGGCATTCGTGGTCGCGCCCGGCCAGGTAGACGGCGCCACCCTGCGCGACTTCTGCGCACGGCATCTGTCCGACTACAAGGTTCCCGACCATGTCTACATCGTGGAGGGGCCGCTTCCCCGCAATGCCAACGGCAAGCTGCTGAAAACCGCGGTTCGCGAATGGCTGCCCCAAACGCCGGTCAGCGGCCCCACATGAAATACATCAATCGTTGTCATAACTTGCAGCGAGGGCCGGAATAAGTTAGGACTCACTTGGTTAGCGAGCCGCCTCAGCTTTCCCTGTCTACAAATTAAGGGGCGGCCGACGATGTAGGTACTCAGGAGAGTTCACATGACCACCCAGTTCCGCCCAGTGGCCCCGCCCCAGATCATCGAAAGCGCCTATACCGACGACCAGCATCGCCGCATGCTGAACGTCGTGCGAGAAAACGGCCCCTGGTCGTTGATCCTGGCACAACATTTCAAGTCACCCGAAGAAGTCGTTGCGACGACCTCGGGCGGCCTTCCGGCTGGCTTTACCCCCACATGGGACATGTTCCTTTCGCCGGTATTCCGTGGCTATCTCGCGCAAGGATCGACGGTCCAGCATCCCGATATCGAAGACTGCTTCTTCAACAAGAAATTCCTCGATCTGGTTCGGGGATATTGGAAGGCCGAGTACGCCCGGCCCGAAAATATGCTGTTCAACATTCAAGGGCCGTGTCCCGGCGCTGGGGCGCCCCATGTCGACGGCACCCGCTTCCGTGGCATCTCCATGCAGACATCGCCGGTATGGCTGATGAACATCATGGTGAAGTCCGGCCTGTTCGAACATTGGCGCGCGAAAAAGGCGCAGGTGATCACCTGGTATTATAAGGGCAAGGTCGGCGGCGGCTTCAACTACTGGCCTGATGGCCCGCAGGGCCAGCCCGCCCAGATCAAGGCGCCGATGTGGAGCCGCGCGGTCGTCGTTGAAAATGAAATGATGTACCACACGGCAGAAGCCAGCGGCCCCGCCGCCCTGCGCCGACCCGAAGGACTCGCGATCAATTCGCTCATGAGCGCCGATCCCGAAGATCCCAATGGCTGGCAGATCACCACGGACGGCAAAGTCATCCAGAAGATACCGGAAGACGAGTTCCGCTTCCTCATCCACTGGGGCGCGGACATCTTCATGGACTATCGCGAACTCAAACAGTCGCTCGACCACACCGACGACATCAGCCATGATCAGGTGTTCGACATGCTGATCACCGATCTTCGCGCACGCGGCGCCACTTTCGAGCTGCCCAGCGATCCGCTCACCGACCAACAGTTCATTCGCCTGCTGGTCCAGACCTATGATCCCGGCAAGCCGTCCATCTTCCCCCCGGAACCAGAGGAAGCACTGGCCGCCTGACAATTAGGTGCATGCACGGCGGCGCCAGTATAAAGTTCGAATGGATAATGGAGAGGACTCATGGAAGTATCGAAGCGCCGCCGTCCCATGACGCCGATCGTGCCGCCCCGTCCAATCAGCGACATCTTCACCGATGATGAATATGCGCGGATGATGCACATCCTGCGCACCAAGGGGCCATGGCAGCTGATCCAGGCCATCCACTTCAAATCCGCTGAAGAAATGCTGGCCGTGTCCAGCCCATCGGGCGGACGGAATGAAGGGCTAAAGCTCTCGGACCTGTTGACCCCCGCCTTTCGCGGCACCTTCGGCAATAACGGCCTGCCCTATATCGAAGAAGCGCATGAGATCTTCTACAGCCGCAAATTGCTGGATCTTGTGAAGGCAATGCACGGCGCCCGCTACGGCGCGCCCTACCTGTTCCAGTTCAACATCAACGCGCCGTCGCATGGCTTTGACCCTGGCCATATCGATGGCCGCAGCTGGCGCGGGCTCGACCCGACCAACATGCCCGCATGGCTGGGCGCGGTCATGGCCAAGTCCGGACTGTTCGATCCATGGGAGGTGAATGCCGGGCAGGTCATTTCCTGGTATTATGACTGCGACATCGACGGCGGCTTCACCTTTTGGCCCGACGGCCCGGATCGCGCACCGCAGCGGCTGTCCGCCCCCATCTGGAACAGCGGTCTGGTGACCGACAACCAGCATATGTTCCACCGGGGCGAAGCTTCCGGCCTTCCTGAACGGCGGGATACGGCGGCGGGCATGACACTGCAATCGATGATGGAAGCGGATGGCGAAGATGGCTGGCGTATCATAGACGGTGACCGCGTCCTCGCCCGCTATGAGGCCAGCGACATGCGCATGCTTTTCCACTACAGCGCGCATGTGTTCACCGACATGGCGGACCTGAAGCGCTTCTACGATCATACCGACGACCTGACCACCGATCAGGCCTTCGACATATTGATCGCCGACCTGAAGGCGAAGAGCATTCCCGTCGCCATCCCGACCGATCCCATGTCGGACCCCAGCTTCATCGCCACGCTGACGGCAGCCTACGCCACCAGCCCGACCAGCTATCATCCCGAAGCGCCGCTCCACACGCGCCCGCAAATGGCTGCCTGATGCCGCTGACTTTCGGCCTGGCGGGCAGGACCGCGCTCATCACCGGGGCAAGCAGCGGGCTCGGCGCGCACTTCGCGCGCACGCTGGCTGCTGAGGGCGTTGATCTGGTCCTCGCCGCCCGGCGTGGCGACCAGTTGGAAAGCCTTGCCGCATCGCTCCCCCACGCGCGCGCCATCTCGCTCGACGTACAGGACGCCGCCTCCGTCGATCGCTTGTGGGAAGAGGTCGGCGCCGTCGACATCCTGATCAACAATGCGGGCGTCGTAAGCGCTGGTCCAGTGCTTGAGCAGGATGCGTCGCAATGGGATCGCGTCATGGATACCAATGCGCGCGGCGCTTATCTGGTCGCGCGCGGGGCGGCGCACGCCATGATTGCGGCCGGTCGGCCGGGCAGCATCATCAACATCGCGTCCATCCTTGGCCTTCGGCAGGGCGCACAGCTTGGCCCTTATGCCATTTCAAAGGCCGCCCTGGTGCAGATGACCAAGGTCATGGCGCTGGAATGGGCGCGCTACGATATCCGCGTGAACGCCCTGTGCCCCGGCTATATCGTAACGCCCTTGAATGAGCATTTCTGGGGAACGGACGCGGGCAAGGCGATGATCAACCGGATACCGCAGCGCCGGATAGGAAGCCCGGAAAATCTGGACGGCGCCCTGCTCCTGCTCGCGTCGGACCTTGGCTCCTACATCACGGGCGCAGAACTGGTGGTCGATGGCGGCCACCTCGTCAGCTCGCTTTAACCGCCTCCGCCTCTCCGGAACCCATGGCTGGACGCTTGACGCCGGGTGGATCGCTGTTGCTTCCTTGCTCACGGAAGGAACCCGATGCGCATTCTCGTCCTCGGCGCGACCGGCTATCTCGGATCGCACATCGCCCGGCATTGCAGAGCGTCCGGCCATCAGCTGAGCGGCCTCAGCCGCACAAGCGAAGGCGATCGCGCGCTTATCGATCATGGCATAACCCCGCTGCGGGGTGACCTGTCGCATCTGGACGCCGTCATCGACATGCTGCGCCAGCACGACGCCACCATCTACGCCGCCCAACTGCTGCTTCAACAGGAACATGACACCGTCAGGCGCTTGCTCAATGCAGCTGACGGACGCGGTCATCAGTTCATCTTCACCAGCGGCACCGGCCTTCTGTCGCAACGCACGGACGGCCTGTGGAGCGAAGACAGTTTCGCCGAGGATGACCCGTTCGAACCCTCCAAATATATCGGCCTCCGGTTCGACACGGAAAATATGGTCCGCCACGCAGGATCATCGGGCGGGGTGCGCGCCATGGTGATCAGGCCCCCGATGATCTGGGGGCATGGCGGGTGCGGCCATCTGCGCATGTTCTACAACGACGCCGGACGCACAGGCGAAGTCGGCTATCTTGGGCAGGGCCTCAACCTCTATTCCAACGTCCATGTCGATGATCTGGCGGAAGTGTATCGCCTCGCACTGGAACGGGGTTCACCCGGCGCCCTCTATCACGCCGTCGCAGGCGAAGTGAACAACCGCACTCTGGCTGAGGCAGTCGCCCGTGACCTCGGTATCGAGGCGCGCAGCATCGACTTCACCGAAGGCGTTCGCCGCTGGGGAAAGTTCGAAACGCTGATCGGCATGGCGACATGCAGCCGCTCCCGCAGCCCCCGCACCCGCCGGGAACTGGGCTGGACACCCCGCCACCTCGATGTGCTGAGCGACATAGGCCATCCCGCCTATCGAGCGCTTGCCGGTCGATAGCTTCCGCCAACCCGGAAGAGGCGCAGCACCGCTTTAACACCGCCGCCTGCCCCGCTTCAGTGAAGCCATCATTTTCAGGAGAGGCCCATGCAAAGCTGCGAAACCTTGTACGAACGGGCCGACATAGCCCGCGCCGACCGTCCCATACGCCTCGGCTCCCTGCTCTTCACCATGGTCGAGCCGCGCCCCGGCCATGAGGTAGCCTATAATCGCTGGTATGAGCGCGATCATTTCTACAGCGGCTGCATGATCGGCGCCTACACCGTCTCGGGCGCGCGCTATGTCGCCACCCGCGCGGAAAAGGCGAAGCGCTTCGGTTCAGGCACCATGGACCTGTCGAAGGGCTCCTATCTCGCGCTCTATTGGATTTTGGACGGGCATCATAAGGATTGGGACGCATGGGCCGTGCGTCAGGTCAATGACCTCCATGCCACCGGCCGCATGTTCAAGGAACGCGACCATATCCACACCAGCTTCTACAATTTCGACGCGGAATATAATGCGCCGGGCAGCGCCATGCCGATCGAACTGGCGCTCGATCGCCCCTATGGCGGCCTCGTCGCCTTCATCGTCGATCTCAATCCGGGCAAGACCAGCGCGGACCTCTCCGCCCTGCTCCGCGCCCGCGACCTGCCGGGCGATGTGGCGCTGACCGGCTCCCCCCTGCCCCTCGATCCCACCAGTCCCAAGGATGTACCCGTGGAGGAGAACGACCGCGCCGTCTTCCTCAGCTTCTCGATCGAGGACCCCAAAGCCGTCTGGGACACCGCCTATGTGCCGATCGCCCAAGCAATCGAGGAAAGCGGCATCGGCCGCATCGCGATAGCCTCGCCCTTCATCCCGACGATTCCGGGCACCGACAGCTACACCGACCAGCTTTGAAAACTAGGGCCGATCGACATTCAGGAGATGGCGAGCCGAAAATGGTGGTTTTCCGTGACCCGGAGCGCAGCGTACTCACAGTACGTGAGCACCGGAAGCGCGGAGAGCCGCCATTTGCAGGCCGCCAGAACTGAATGTCGATCGGCCCTAAGGGGCGGCACAGGAAAGGCCGTCTCCTTATTGGATGCTCGCCGCCCCGTTCCGGCGAATGCGATCATTATAGCGGTAGATGACCGACTGCATGCCCGACAGCATCTGCCGCACATCATTGTCGTTCACGAACAGCGGATCGCCCACCACGCCAATGGCGTAGGAAGCAACGCCATGCGGCACCCGCAGCGGCATGGCGATGGAGTCCACCGGAATGGTCGCGCTCCGGCGGCACAGCGCAAACCCGCGCGCCCGCGTCGTTGAAATCCGGTCCACCAGATGTTTCATCAGCGTCGGCCCCTTCGGACCCAAACCCAGCCGCTGCGTCCGGGTCGCCAGCTGTATGATGTCGACATTGGATTGCTGCGCCAGCATCGCCGCGGCAAAATTGGTGCCCGGCCGCCAGCTATTGTGCTGGAAACAGATCATCTCGGTGGAATAATAAGGTTCAGCGTCAGGCTTCGCCGCCCAGCCGCCGGACATTTCGGCGACACTCTCCGACCAGCAGTCATTCTGCTGCGTGACGAAGACCGATCCGCCGGTCTCCCGCCGCATATCTTCCATCACTTCATTGATCCGGCCGCTTCCAAAAAAGCTCTGCTCGATCGACGAAGCATTCGCGACCAGCTTGTAGGACGGCGCATAGAGCTTCGTCGCCTGATTATAGGTAAGATAGCCAGTGCTCGCGAGCGTCCGCAAAATCTCGTCAGCGCTCGAATTGGGGATGCCCAATGCTTCGCTGATCTCGATCGTGCGCGCAGGCTCGCCCGACTTCATGAAATATTCCAGCACCTCCAGCGTCCGCAGGCACGACTTCACGCTGCCCCTGCCGCCAGACCTGCCTTCCGCCTGTGAGTTAGCGCTCATCCCGCCTCCTACGCACTTTTTGCCAGCGTCGGCGCTGCCGAACACCCGGATTTTGCTATTCCCACACCATATTCCTGGCGCACCATGGATTCAAGCGTGGGAAATCCGCGCCGCCGCGATCCCTTACGCGAATATGGAAAGCCGCCATTGCCAGTCGCCAGCACAGCTTCGCTCCTCTCTAAACTGCAAATATGCACGACAGACAAAGTCGCCCCCACATCAGGACGAAACCTGTAAAGCGCCGCTTTCGCAACGGACGCATGCCGCTCAGCTATACCGAATGGACGCATGAAGGCGCGCCGCTCGCCATCCTCCTTCATGGCAGCCGGGACCATAGCCGCAGCTGGGACGCACTGGCGAACGCCCTGCTTCCCCACTATCACATCATCGCCCCCGACCTTCGCGGCCATGGCGACAGCGGCTGGTCGCAGGACGGGCGCTACGACTTCGCGGCCTATCTGTCCGATCTCGACGCGCTTGCCGCACAATTGGCGCTGGGTCCGCAGCGTCAGGCCATCCTGATTGGCCACTCCCTCGGCGCGCACATCGCCTTGCGCTTTGCCGCAATCTATCCCGAAACGATAAGACGCATCGTCGCGATCGAAACCGTTGGCGCGCCTCCCGATATCGAAGCCTATCGCTTCAGCCAAAGCGTCGAACAAACGACCCGCAACTGGCTTGAAGAGCGCCGCGCCGCTTCCCTCGCCGCCCCGCGCATCTTCGCGTCCGTGGACGAAGCGATCGAGCGTATGCGGGAACGCCATGCCTTCCTCACGCCTGCGCAGGCACGGCACATGACGCGCCATGGTCTGCGTCGGGTCGGCAGGGCTGGATGGCAATGGAAACACGATCCCTATCTCGCCGTCTGGGCATTTCCCGACATCTCCATGGAGGATGTCTGGGCGCTGTGGCGCAACGTCGCCTGCCCGACCCTCCTTCTTTATGGCGAACGCAGCTGGCCCTCCGGCCTGCCCGCCGACCTACTCGCCCATCTCCCTGACGTGCGGGAAGTCCGCCTGCCCGGCAGCGGCCACTGGCCCCAGCACGACGCCTTCGACGCGTGTCTGTCAGCGATCATATCCTTCCTGGCCGAATGACCCGCTATTCGTTGCTTTTCTTGGTCGCCATCACCCTTGGATCGAAATGGTTAGCAGCCATCCACCCGCCATCAACGAACAGGCTGTGGCCCGTCACATATTCCGATAGCCCCGACGCCAGAAACAGCACAGCCCCAGCCACGTCCCGCGTCGTCCCCGGCCGCCCGATCGGCAGCACGCTCGCTTCCATCAGCGCCCGCGATTCTGCCGTTTCAGGCAATCGTGGCGTAGTGATGCTCCCCGGAGCCACGGCATTGGCGCGAATGCCGTGTCGCCCCCATTCGGTCGCCATCGACTTCACCAGATGCATGAGGCCCGCCTTGGCCGCGCCATAGGGCGCATGCATCGGCGACCCAACCGCGCCATCGACCGACCCGATGCAGATCAGTGACCCGCCCACCCCGCGCGCAATCATGGACTGGGCAACGGCGCGCGCCGTCACGAAGAAATAGCGCAGGTTCCGGGATTGATCATGATCCCATTCCTCCAGCGTCACGTCGAGCAGCGGCTTGAACAGCGCCTGCCCCACGATCGTCACCAATATGTCCAGCCCGCCCAGCGCCCCTTCCGCATCCGCCACGGCCTTCTTGACCGACGCCTCATCCAAAATATCGGCTTCGATCGCTACACCCGCGCGCCCGATCGCGCGCACTTCGCTCGCGACCTGTTCGGCCCGCTCCATGACACTGTCCAGCACGGCAACATCGCACCCCGCCTCCGCCAGCAGCAGCGCGCTCGCCTCGCCCATGCCACGGCCACCGCCGACGATCAGCGCCTTCTTTCCTTCCAGGCCCAGCAGTGACACGGTCATTCATCCAATCCTTCTCGTTGCGCGCGCCCACTCATGCGGCGTCGGCCAGGAACATCTTCTTGATTTCGGTCAGGCTGACCTTCAGCGACGGCGTGCGCGGCAGCGCATCGACGATCCGGATTTCCACCGGCACATGCGTCGGCGGCAGTTCGGCCCGCACATGCGCCAGCAGCGCCTGCTCATCCACCGCCCCGGCGCTCCGGCTCAATTCCACTGCCGCTACCGGCACCGCGCCCAATCGCGCGTCGGGAATGCCCACCACCGACGCATCGACAACCGCCGGATGCTGGCGCAGCACATCAACCACCCGTTCAGGCAATATCTTGAAGCCCCCGCGCACGATCGCGCCGTCATGCCGTCCGCGATGAAAGACATAACCGTCCTCATCAATCATCACCAGGTCAGTGGTTCGCACCCAATCAGGCCGCACGGACGGGCAATGCACTTCCAGCAATCCTTCCGCCCCGCGCGCCACTTCCGCGCCGCTTTCCGGATCAACGGCCCGTATCTCCACGCCCGGCATGGGAAGGCCGGTGCTACCGCGCTTGCTGTCCCCGCGCTCCGCCCGCATCTGCGGCGTCCAGCGAACGATAGTGCCGCAAAATTCCGTCGCGCCCATGCCCCAAAGGATCGGCAGCTTATAGCGCTGCTCGAAGCGCTCCTGCAAATCGGGGTCCAGATAGGCCGATCCCCCAGACACACTCTTCACGCTCGCCATGTCCTCGACCGATACATTAGCGTCCATGATCATCGCGATCGCCGTCGGATTGAGGCCCAGCGTATCAGGCCGGTGACGGCGCAGTGCATCCACTAGCCCATCGACCGTGAACCGCTCCATCAGCACCAGCGGCGTATTATTGACCGCAGCCCCGGTCAGCAAGCACACGCCCCCCACCCCGCCCAGCGGCCAGATATTGATCTGCACCGGCGGCGCATTGCCGGACTCCGCGCCGGGCGCGCTCATCACCGCCCGTTCCAGCAGCTTCAGCGGCATCGGAATGCGCTTGGGCGTCCCCGTAGTCCCGCTCGACAGCACCTCGATCCCCCCATCGGGCAAGGCATCGTCGAACGAGGATCGCCTGCACGTCTCCAGTCCATCGACCAGCGTGGGCGCGTCATCGATCCCGCCAAAAGCGATCCCCGCGCAACCAGCCTGTCCCGCAGCCTCCCAAAAGTTCGGCCAGTCCTGCTCATCCGCCAATATAGCGGCGGCGCCCAAATTCTCGATATTGTCCGAAATCGCGGTCGCGGGCAGGAAGGGATAGACGAAACTCACCGACCGCCGGTGCGCCAACAGCCCCACCACCGCCGCCGCATGGGCCAGCCGGTTGCGGATGATGATGCCGACCTTCGCCGATGGCGGGCATCCGGCGGCGTCGAGCAGCGCGACAACGGCATCGCCATAGCGCGCCACCTCGCCCCAGCTCACCCACCGGCCCTCAAACTCGATGCCGCGATCATCTTGATGGTCGCGCAGATTGGCGCGAAGCTGCTCTATAACGTCCTGGCTCACTTGGCGTCGTCCTTAATTGCGCACGCCTTCCAACAGGCCCTTGAGGTTCGACGACATCACCATTTCCTTCTCCGCCATCGAATAGCGCGCCAATTCATGAAGGAAATCGAGTGGATGTTCAGTCCCCTCCGGATGCGGATAGTCACTCCCGAACAATATCCGGTTCACCTGCATATGTTCTCGCAGTTGCCCGAAATCATCCTCGACAAAGGGCGTCACGAAGATATTCCGATGAAATTGGTCAACGGGATCATTCATGAATTTCTGCGGCATCTGCCCATAAACATGCTTGAGTTGCTCAATCAGTGGAATGACCCACTTCGCGCCATTTTCGACACTCACGACCCGAACACCAGGGAAGCGATCGAACACGCCGCCGCAGATAATCGCCGCGATCGTATCGGAAATCGCCCGCTCGATAATCCGCAGGCAGTTGACGAACGGATCGGATTCAAACGGCAACCACTCCGCCCCGCCGGTCCACATCTCGATCAGATGATCATAGTCGGAATTGGAAGCATGGATCGACACGAAGATCTTCGCTTCCTCGATCCGCGCCCAGAATGGATCGAAGTCCTTCAGCCCCATCGACCGCCCGCCGCGATAGCCCGGCACCGGAGAAGGGCGGATGCAGATCGTCCGCGCGTCCTGCTTGATCAGCCAGTCCGTCTCGGCCAGCGCCCGATCCATGTCCGCCAGCGACACCACCGGCACGCCGAACAGCCGGTTCTCCCGCGCAAAGCCCCACTCCTCGCTCGTCCATTGGTTCAACGCATGCAAAGCATCATGCAGAAACTCATGGTCATAGCTCATCCACTTTTCGATCACCGAAAAGAGCGTCGGAAACATGAGCGCCGCATGGACATTATGCCCGTCCAGCACCGCCAGCCGCTCCTTGCCCGTCCGCCAGGATTCCGGCGGAGCGATGGGCTTCCCCGTCATCTGCCGCATCGTCAGCCCTTCCGGGTTGTCGGCCTTATAATATTTGACGTGCGTCCCGGGCGCCGCCACCCGCTCGAAGGTCGGATTGGGGATATAGTCCGAAATCTGCCCCTTGATCGCCAGCCGCTTGCGGCCATCCACTTCGACGAAGCGGAAATCCTTGTGCCATTTCTTGGGCAGATGCCGGAACAGCGCATCCTCTGGCTCGTAAAAATGATTGTCCGCGTCGTAGACGGGGAAAGGAAGGCTGGGCGTCGTCATCGCAATGTCTTTCGGTCAGCTATGATAAGATGATGCTCTACTTGTCCTGCACCCGCCCGCTCCCGGTCAATTGAGCGGACCGGCTTTCCGGCTACCCGGAAGCTCCGGACTGAACCGGCTCCAGCGCTTTCACAAAGCCCGCGATGGCCGCAATCGCCTCCCGTGCTTCGACAGTATCGGGAGCCAGCAAAGGCCAAACATGCCCCATGCCCGGCGCGACGTGCAGCGTCACTCGCCTGTCCGCCGTCGCCAGCTTTGTGGCAAAGGCAACCGCCTCATCCAGCAACACTTCCGCGCCGCCGGTCAGCACCAATGTCGGCGGAAACTCAGCAGGGTCCGCCTCTAACGCCGAAACCAGCGGATCGCGCGGATCATGCCCCTGCAGATACATCTGCGCGCTATCCAGCACGGCAGCCTTCGAAAACATCGGATCACGCGCCGCATTGCGATCAAGGCTCTCGACCCGCGCCGTCAAATCCAGCATCGGCGACACCAGAACAGCACCCGCAGGCCGCTCCCCGGCCCGCGCCGCCCTGATGCACACTGCCGCCGCCAACCCCCCCCCCGCCGCGCTCCGGCAGCGGGGGCGCGCCCCCCGCCGGGGGGGG
>CAMPIM010000091.1 GCA_946886365.1 uncultured Novosphingobium sp. | reverse complement strand
ATGCTGCACGGGCGCGGCGGGTTTGGGCGCTTCGGCTTCGGGCGCGGGCTTGCGGACGGGGGCAGCCTTTTTGGGCGCCTCGTTCGGCTTTACGGGCGAAGGGCGCGATTGCAGGCCAAGGCGATGCGCCTTGCCGATCACGGCATTGCGGCTGACACCGCCCAGTTCGTCCGCGATCTGGCTGGCGGTCAGGCCTTTTTCCCACATTCCCTTGAGCTGGTCGATACGCTCGTCGGTCCAGGACAATGAATGACTCCTCAAATTCTCTGGCTAGCGCCCTATATGGGACGCGCCTGCACAGGTTAAAGCCCATGCACAACGCCCTTGCGGCACAACAGACCAGCCGATAGTCGATCGAAGCATGAACGAACAGCCCCAATTTTCCGTATCCGCCTCTTCACCTCCTCCTTTTCATGAGCCGGGTGAGCTTGTCATCCGCAACGTCAACTGGGCGGGCACCCGAGCGCTCTACCAGAAAGAGGTTCGCCGCTTCATGAAGGTGCAGCTCCAGACCATCTGGGCGCCTGCCGTCACCACGCTGATGTTCCTCATCATTTTCTCGATCGCGTTGGGCGGGGCGAACCGGCAGGTTCTGGGCGTCCCCTTTGCGGACTTCATCGCGCCGGGGCTGATGATCATGGGCATGATGAACAATGCCTTTGCCAACAGCAGCTTCTCGCTGCTCGCTGGCAAGATGCAGGGTACGCTGATCGACTATCTGATGCCGCCGCTGTCCAATAGCGAGTTGCTGCTGGCTTTGGCAGGCGCGGCGGTGACGCGGGCGTTTTGTGTGGGATTGGCGTTATGGGGCGCGATGGCGCTGTGGCCGGGCGTCCATGTAACACCGGCGCATCCCTGGGCGATCGTCTGGTTTGGGCTGATGGGGGCGGCACTGACAGCGTTTATCGGGGTACTGACATCGATTTGGGCGGAAAAGTTCGATCATGCCGCCGCGATCACCAATTTCGTGATTGGGCCGATGACGCTGCTGTCGGGCACCTTCTATTCCATTGACCGGCTGGCGCCCGTGTTCCGCGCAATCAGCCATGCAAATCCGTTTTTCTACGCGATATCGGGCTTTCGTTATGGCTTCGTCGCGGCGGCGGATGGGGATGTTGTCGTGGGGAGCATAGTGCTGTTGGTGCTCAACGTGGCTCTGGCACTGCTGTGCTATGTGCTGTTGAAGCGTGGATGGAAGCTCAAAGCCTGATTTAGCCTCGGCGTTAATGGATCAGATGAACCCGGCTATCACGGGAATGGTCAGGGTCATGACGAACAGGCCCCCTGCCGCGATCAGCCAATGATGGAGACGGGGAAGGCCGACGTCATCCCGGCCCCCCTCCGGCTGAACATTCATCAGATGACGCCCTTGCCGCCCACGCGGGTTAGGGCAAAGCCTGCTGCTTCGGCTTCGCTGCGCGGATAGATGTTGCGCAGGTCAATGAGCAGAGGCTTGTTCATTGAAGCGGCAAGGCGCTTGAGATCGAGCGCGCGGAAAATATCCCATTCCGTGACCAGCACGAGTGCGTCGGCGCCCGTCGCGGCCTCGTAGGCATCTTTCGCCATGGTGACGCCCGACATCATCGGTCGGGCGACATCCATGCCTTCGGGATCATAGGCGACGATCCGTGCGCCCGCATCCTCCAGAGCCTGGACGATGGCGAGGCTGGGCGCATCGCGCATGTCGTCAGTGTTGGGCTTGAACGTTAGGCCAAGCAGCGCAACAGTCTTGCCGCGCGCTTCGCCGCCCAACGCCTTGACGATTTTGCGACCCATTGCACGCTTGCGCAGGTCGTTGACCTGCACCACCGTTTCCACGATCCGGATCGGCGTGTCGTAATCCTGCCCCGTCTTCACCAGCGCGAGCGTGTCCTTCGGGAAGCAGGAGCCGCCATAACCGGGACCGGCATGAAGGAACTTGCTGCCGATCCGGTTGTCGAGGCCAATGCCGCGAGACACGTCCTGCACCTCGGCGCCGACAGCTTCGCACAGGTCCGCCATCTCGTTGATGAAGGTGATCTTGGTCGCGAGGAAGGCGTTGGCGGCATATTTGATCAACTCGGCCGTTCGGCGTCCGGTGAACATGACGGGTGCCTGATTGAGGTTCAGCGGCCGGTAGATCTGCGCCATGACGGTCATGGCTCGTTCGTTGCCGGTGGTGCCCACGACGACGCGATCCGGTCGTTTGAAATCGCTGATCGCGGCGCCTTCACGGAGGAATTCCGGGTTGGAGACCACCTGAATATCGAGGTCCGGGCGTACTTCCTGGACGATGCGCTCAACCTCGTCACCCGTGCCAACTGGCACGGTCGATTTGGTGACGATGACCGTCGGGCCGTCCACGGCTTCGGCAATTTCGCGTGCGGCGGCATAGACGTAGCTGAGGTCCGCATGGCCATCGCCGCGGCGTGAGGGCGTACCCACGGCGATGAAGATCGCGTCCGCGCCCTTGACCCCCGCAGCGAGGTCGGTGGTGAAGGTCAGTCGGTCGGCCGCAGCATTGTTGGCGACGAGCTGATCAAGGCCGGGTTCGTAGATCGGCATACGGCCGGACAAGATCGCATCGATCTTGCCAGCGTCCTTGTCGACGCACACGACGTCATGGCCGAAATCGGCGAAACAGGCGCCCGATACCAGGCCGACATATCCCGTGCCGATCATCGTGATCTTCATAAACTACCCGCTGCCTCGTCCGAAAAAATGAAGGATTGACTGCGCCCTAGCATAGGTCATCGCACCTGCGAAAGCGCGCGTCGGAATTACCCCTTGTTCAGGGGATGGTTACGATTTGCTGGCAGGGGGTAGCCTTAAAGGCTTGCATCAGGGGGCAAAGATGAAAGTTGCGGTGGTATTCGGGACCCGCCCCGAAGCGATCAAGCTGTTTCCCGTCATTCACGCGCTGCGCGCGCGGGATCATGTCGACGTGCGCGTGATCGTCACGGCGCAGCATAGAGGGTTGCTGGATCAGGTACTCGACATTGCGGGTATCAAGCCGGACATCGACCTTGACGTGATGACGCCGAACCAGACTCTGGATGGCCTTACGGCGAAGCTGATCGTCGATCTGGGCAAGGCGTTCGATGCGGAGAAGCCGGATCGGATCGTCGTGCATGGTGATACGCTGACGACCATGGTCGCGAGCCTTGCCGCATATTATCGGCAAATTCCGGTCGCGCATGTGGAAGCGGGATTGCGCAGTGGGGATATTTATCATCCCTGGCCTGAAGAGGTGAACCGGCGCGTCGTCGCTTGCGTGGCCGACATGAACTTTGCGCCCACCGGCGCGGCGGCCGATGCCCTGATGCGGGAAAATCGCGATGCGGCCAGCATTCACATCACCGGCAACACGGTGATCGACGCGCTGCTTGCGACGCGCGAGCGGATTGCGGGCACGCCAGCCCTCGCCGCGGGCCTTGATGAACTGGCTTCGCGCTTCTCAGGGAAGCGCATCATCGCCGTCACCAGCCATCGACGGGAAAATTTCGGCGGGGGCATGGAAGCGATTGCCCGATCCATCGCCGACATTGCGGCTCGTCCGGATGTGGCGGTGATCTTCCCCGTTCATCCCAATCCCAATGTGCGCCCGATTATGGAGGCGGTCCTTGGGAAGCTGCCGAACGTCGCGATGATCGAACCGCTCGACTATCCGCATTTCGTGCGTCTGCTCGACATGTGCCATCTGGTCCTGACCGACAGCGGCGGCGTGCAGGAGGAAGCGCCGTCGCTTGGCAAGCCGGTCCTGGTGATGCGCGAAACTACCGAACGACCTGAAGGCGTGGCGGCAGGGACGGCCAAGCTGGTGGGCACCGACCGTGCCCGTATTGTTGGTGAGGTGTTGGCGTTGCTCGACGATGACGAGGCTTATCGGGCGATGGCACGGGCGCATAATCCCTTCGGCGATGGCCGCGCGGCGCAGCGGATCGCGGCTGTCATCGCGTCGGGAAGCGTCGAGGCGGAAGGTCTGGAGGAGGCGGCATAGCTTGGCCGCGCCCGTCTGCTGATCCTGCGTTCGCCAACAGTTTTCCACCTCATCGTCCGGGGATCGTTCGTTACCGGAATCTTCAGCATTTGCCTTCAAAAACAGGGGCAACTGATAGATTTTCCGGGATTATTGCATGCCTATCGACAAGCAGCAGAAGGTTTCCGTCATCGGGCTGGGTTATATCGGGCTGCCGACTGCGGCCCTTATCGCCCGCGGCGGAGCGCATGTCGTGGGCGTCGATGTCAGCGCTCATGTCGTTGAAACCGTCAATTCGGGCCGAGTGCATATAGAGGAAGTCGATCTGGATGGCCTGGTGCAGGGCGTGGTCGCGCGCGGGAACCTGCGGGCTAGCCTGACTGTCGAACCGAGCGACGTTTTCATCATCGCTGTTCCCACGCCGGTAGCGGAAGATCGCGCGCCGGATATCTCCTATGTGCTGAACGCGGCGCGAACCGTTGCTGAGGTACTGAAAGCGGGCAACACGGTAATATTGGAGTCCACATCACCCGTCGGCACCACTGAGGCCATGCGGGACCTGTTCGCGAAGATTCGCCCTGACCTCAAAATGCCAGGACCGGGCGCGGCTGGGGACGTCGCAATCGCCTATTGCCCTGAGCGCGTTCTGCCGGGCCGCATTCTTGTCGAATTGATCGACAATGACCGCTGCATCGGCGGCATAACACCGCGATGTGCGCGCAAGGCATTGGCCTTTTACCGTCAGTTCGTGCGCGGAGCCTGCATCACGACAAGCGCGCGTGCCGCCGAAATGGTGAAGCTCGTCGAAAACAGCTTCCGCGACGTCAATATCGCCTTCGCCAACGAATTGTCCGTCATTGCGGAAGGCATGGACATTGACGTGTGGGAAGTGATCCGCCTCGCCAACCGTCACCCGCGCGTGAACATCCTTCAACCCGGACCGGGAGTGGGCGGGCACTGTATCGCAGTGGACCCCTGGTTCATCGTCCATGGCGATCCGGAGAATAGCCGCCTGATCCGCGCCGCGCGCGAGGTGAATGATGCAAAGACCGACCATGTCGTTGCAAAGGTATCGGACCTGATAGACGAGTTTCCGGGCGAGGACGTCGCCTGCCTCGGCCTGGCCTTCAAAGCAAATATCGACGATTTCCGCGAAAGTCCCGCCGTGAAAGTGGCAAGCCGTCTGGCCCGCCGTTACGGCCGCCGCATCAAGTTGGTTGAGCCTTACGCGCAGGCTTTGCCCATGGAGTTTGCGGGCACCGGGGCGGAACTCATCGATCTCGATACGGCTCTGGAACAATGCGGCGTTTTCGTCATTCTGGTTGATCATGATATGTTCAAATCAGTCCCGGTGGACGAGCGTTTTGGCAAGGCGGTTTACGATACGCGCGGCGTATGGCCGGACCAGCCGCGCCGCCTGCCGCACGATCAGCCGGGGCGTATGGCGGGTTGACCGAGAGCTGCTTGGCCCAGAGCGCCTTGGCCGCAGTTGCCATGGCCATTTAGCCTCGCTAACCCCGCCCAAGCGTTTCGCCCCTCGGCGGACTGTTTGAAAGGCGTGGGGAATTTTCACCAATGGGCTGGCCGACCAACAGGAAGCATAGGGCTCTGGCCATCATTCTGGCCTCTGCCTCGCTTGGCGGCTGTGCAACGGTTGAAGACGCCCCCCGAGAAGCGGCCGCCTATGCGGTGATACCCGCCCCGCAGGCTGTCGGCCTGGACTATCACATCGTTCCTGATGATGTGCTGCGGGTGCAGATATATCATGAACCCGGCCTGTCGCTGGAGGATGCGGCGGTCACGGCGGCGGGTATGGTGCGTCTGCCGTTGATTGGCGATGTGCCGGTCGCAGGCTTGTCCGCCAGCGAGGCCTCAGACGTGATCGCTGGAAAGCTCGGCGAGCGTTATCTGGTTTCCCCTCAAGTTACCGTCTTCGTCAAAAAGGCCGTCGGTCGTCGCATCACTGTGGATGGCGAGGTGAGGCAGCCAGGGCTTTATCCCGTCGAAGGACGCGTCGGGTTGCTGCAAGCTGTCGCGTTGGCGAGGGGGCCGAGCCGCCTTGCCAGCCTGAAGCAGATCGTCGTCGTTCGTCTGGTGGAAGGCGAACGGAAAGCGGCGATGTTCGACTTGAACGCGATCCGCCGGGGCGAGGCGCTGGACCCTGAAATTCTGCCGGGCGATACGATCATAGTTGGGCTATCACGAGCGAAGGCCATTCTGGGCGGGACATTGCTGGCGCTGCCTGTGCTGGGGGCGGCCTTTGTGTCTCTCGACGGAAAGCATTGATGGCAGGCCGTACGATCCGCATCGATAACGACCATGCGCCCTTTGGACCGGAGGGACGCAGCGCTCGCATTGTGACGGCCGCCCGCGCTGCCTGGACGGCGATATGGCGTCATCGTATCATCCTGTTGGTCACCATGGCGCTTTGTGTGCTGGCGGGCACCATTTTCATACTTCTTTCGACGCCTGATTACCGCGCTACAGCTTCGGTCGAGGTCGAGGACGTACCCGCAGGCGCGGCGGGAGCAGGAGCAATCCAGCGCCCGGCCGCGCCCGCTGACAATGAAGCGCTGATGCAGACCGAGTTGGAGGTGCTCCGCAGCCGCGCCTTGGCCGAAGATGTGGCCCGCGAGTTGGCGTTGGTCGGCAGCCGAACCTTTTTTGATGGTATGAATGAACGGCGCCCCGAGCGCGGGTCCGGATCGCTCAGCCAGCGACAGGTCGAAACCGAAGCCATCATCGGCCTTCTGCGCGACAACCTGGAAGTGGAGTTGCCCGGCAAAAGCCGTGTCATCCGCATCAGCTTCACAAGTGCCGATCCCATATTATCGGCGCGGGTCGCGAACAGCTATGCCGACAGTCTGATCAGAGCGGACCTGAAGCGCGGATTTGAATCCGGCGTTCAGGCGCGACGTTTTCTGTTGGGGGAGCTGGACAGTGCGAGACGGGATCTGGAGCGCGCCGAACGAGACCTTGCTGCCTATGCCGCTCAGACCGGGGTGCCTTCAGCGACGGATGTGGATGGAGGCGAAAGGTCCGCCGACTCGAACGGTACGACCGCGACGCGGCTTGCGCAGTTGAATGCCTTTCGCGCTCAGGCGACCGCAGATCGCATCGCAGCGCAGAAGCGTTGGGAAAGCGCCCGCCTGTCCAGTGTCGAGACGCTGCCTGAAGTGCTGAACAACGGCGCGATGCAGCAGCTGATGACGCAACGGGCGCAAGCGCGGGCAGCGGTGGTGGAGGAGCGGCAGTTTCGCAAGGACGCCCATCCCGAAATGCGGGAGGCCCGGGCACGGCTGGCCGCGCTGGACGATCAGGCGATTGTAATGGCGAACAGCATCCGCGCCTCCTTGCACGAGCAGTTTGAAGTTGCCGTACATGGTGAGAAGCAGATCGAGGCTGAGATCGCAGGCGTGGAGCGCCAGGCGCAGGCAGAGCGTGGACGGGGCGTGCAGATGAGCATCCTCGAGCGCTCGGTCGATACATATCGGCTGCTGCATGACAGCCTGCTTCAGCGTTATCGTGACATGGCATCGCAAGCTGGTTTTCAGGCGGGGCGCATACAGCCGTTGGACCGTGCCGCCGTCCCTTCACGGCCATCGTCGCCGAATATCGGCATCACGATGCTGATGGCTTCGCTTGGCGGTCTGTTGCTGGGTTTGCTGATGGTCGCGGGACGCCATGTGTTCGATGACGCCGTGACGTCTGCCGATACGCTGGCGGAGCGTGCGAACATGCCGCTGCTGGGGACGGTTCCGGTTACCGACAAGCCGGCTGCGGAAACCTATGTGCCGATTGCATCCTCGCTGTTGCTCGCATCCTCGGCGGGGTTGCCTGCTTCCATCCTGATCACCAGCGCGCAGGAAGGTGAAGGCAAATCTTCGACCGTCCACGCACTGGCTCTCGCCCTTGCCAAGCTCGATCGCCGAGTGCTGGTGATCGACGCTGACATGCGTCGGCCGCGACAGCATGGCCTGTTCCATGTCACGCCCGAACGCGGCCTCAGCGAAGTCATGACGGGACAGGCCAAGGCGGAGGATGTGATCGTCGGTAGCGATGTCCCTGGGGTATCGCTTCTGCCTAGCGGCGCGATCCCGCCTAATCCCGCTGAACTTCTATCTACGTCCGCGTTGGACGTGCTGCTCGCGGCCGTTCAGGGACGTTATGACACGGTGCTGATTGATGCACCTCCGATCTTGGGTGTCCCGGATACTTCGCTACTCGCGTCGAAGGCGGAGGCGACGGTGCTGATCGTGGAGTGGGGGCGCAACCATCATGGTGGCCTGAGAGTGGCTGTAGACCGCTTGCGCCGGGCGGGCGGCGCCATCATTGGCGCAGTGCTGACCAAGCAACAGGGCCGCGCGTTTGAATATGAGTATCATAGGAACGGGTAGGGGCTGACTGTCTCCGTCGCTCTTCATCGAGTGAGGGGCCGGACTTGCGATGCCAGCTAGGGCATCACCCTTTTGACGCCCGGCATGGTCCGGTTCCATCCTCGCGATGGCTTCCTCGGTCTTTGTCCGCGAATTTTACTGACGCAGCCGTTCAATCGCCTGAGCTAGCGCGACGTAGAGCTTGCCCATATCGGACGAAAGCACCGCCACCCCAAGCGCATTGCCGTCCCGCGCGGAAAGGATGATCCGCAGCATGGATTCAAAATCGTGGATGTAGCGGTTCACATGCTCCTGGAACTCGGCATCATTGTCATAGTGCAGGGCGATCTCACGCGATTCCCCTGCATCCAGCAACTTGACCGCCCGGCGGGTGAAAACACCGCGATCGCCCTTGAGATAGGAGGCCCAGGCCGAGTCTGTCACGTCGTTCGACAGGATTTTGGCGACGTCGATCGAGGTGCTGTTGAGCGATTCGATAAGCAGGGCCGATCGGCGCGCAAAATGATCGCGGTCGCGGTCTTCGGCGGCCCGCTCCGCTTCCTCGATCCGGGATTGAACGCTCGCACTTGTGTCGGCAATTGTCAGCAGCTGCCGCGTAAGGCGATCGGATGCCTGGTGCGCAGCGCGAACAGCCTCCTCCGCGACCTGAGCGAGCTTTTCGATCTGCGCCGTTACCTTGTCATCGACTGCCTGCTGAAGGGCGGCCTCGCTGGCTTCAGCAAGAGACTGCGCGGCGTCCGGGATGGCACGGCCTAGTGCTTGGCGCGCTCGCTCGGCAGCTTGATCGGCGGTATCCTTGACGCGCAGCAATGCGGTCACCAGCAATGGGCCAGCGCCTTCGGTGATTCGCGTCGCGTCCTGATGAGCGTGATCGAGGGCTGTGCGGAGCTTCTCAACCAGTTCGCGGTTGGCCTCCACCCCGCTTTGCGTGCTTTCCAGCCATTCGGTAAGGCGGCGGCCCTGACCGCGTAGCAGTTCCTCAGCCTCTTGGGTGCGGCCGACCAGCGCTTCGGAAATGGCCTCCAGCCGCTCCATTTCCGGTGCCGCGCTATCAAGCAGTTCGCGGCTCGTGGAAATGCGCGTGTCGAAGCGCTGCAATGCGGCGGGGAAGGTTTCGTCCAGCTCCCGGACGCTAGAATCAAGGGCGACAAGTAGGGTTTCCGCACAGCTGATCAGCTTTTCCGCCGTAACCCCACCGGCAGCCAGGGCGTCATCGATCCGCTGCGTTTCGACGGTAAGGCGGGAAAGTGCCTCGGTAAGCCGATCGTTGCGGGACAAGGCGCTTTCTTCCAGCGCGGCAAAACGTGACTGCGCGCTTTCGATGGCCTCGCCAAGCGTCGCATGCAGGCCGGACACGAGCGCGCGTTGTCCTTCGACCAGATCGTTGATCTGGTGGAGGCGGCTTTCGACCTCGCTCATGTGATCGGAAATGGCCGAGACGGTTTCGTCGCCGATGCTCTGGATATCGCCGCGTGAGCGCGTCACCAGCGCGTCGAGAGCCTCCGCCTGTCGCGCCAGACCCTCTTCAGTGAAGGTCATGCCTTCCTTCGCGCGGGCGAAGGCGGCTTCAGTGCGTTCACGAAGTTGAGTTTCGATCTGTTCGGAGTCATGTGACAGAGCAGCGAGAGCGTTCTGGCTCGTCGCGGCAATGCCCGCCTGAGCCGTTTCAACGAGCGCGCGGAGGGCCTCAGCTTGCGCCGTCAGATCGCGATCGGCCGCCGCCATGTTCTGCTGTGCATGCGCCACAGTCGTTTCAAGGCGCTGCCGCACGTCACCTTCAACCCGGTCAAGGTTTTGCGTGAGCAATTCGATCGTCGCTTCGGCACTGTTGGTTATGCCAGCGCGTGCGCGCTCCAGCAGGCTGGCGAGGGTGCTTGCCTGCCGATCCAGTTCAGCTGCTCCTTCCTGCATCGTCAGGCGGGCGCTTTGCGCTGTGGCGTCGATCCGCCCAGCCGCAATGTCGGCCATGCCGTTCACTTCCTCGGTCGCGGAGCGGGTAGCCTCCTGCAACTGGGTGAGCTGGCTCGACAGGCTCTTCGTAGCGGTCAGTGTGCGGGCGCGGGCATCGTCGGACAGTTCGCCAAGAGCGTGAAGCCGAGCCTCCAGCGTGTCGATCCGTTCCGCCAGCGCATGGCCGTTATCGATGATCTGCGCTGCCATGCGACTGGCCCGATCCTCCAGTTCCGGCATGGCAGAGATCAGGGCATCCATGCGCGTAACGAGGGCGGCTCCTGCGCGCTCGGCAGCTTCCGCCTTTTCGGTCGTGCTGTGGGCGCGACTGGCGATCAGTTCGGCAGAGGCCTCCATATTGCTGCTGGCGGCCGCGCCATAGCTGTCGAGCAGTTCGGCCTGGTCCTGCATGGCTTCGCGGGCGGTAGCCAGCTGATTGTTAATGCGGCTGAGCCGGGCTTCCAGCTGCTCCGCCTCCGCGTGTAGCGCGCGCGCAGTGTCCAGATAGCGGCGCGACTCGGCTCGGCTGGTGCGAGCGAGCACCAGATAGCAGACGCCAAGCCCCACGACCGGCAGCAATATGGTCGTGATCAGGCCAGGCCAAGCGGCAGGGCCTGCCTGCCATTGGTTCGTCGAGACTGTCGCCCATCCAGCAAAGCCAAGCCACAGCAGAGCTGCGAAGCCGAATATGGCCTGCGTCCGCCGACTGAAAGGATCGCCGTGCTCCTCCGCCTCGACGTCTTCATCGCTGTCATCGACGACCTGCTCCAACAGCAGTGTATCGTCCTTCCGCGACTCGTCAGAAGTCGCGATGCTTTTGTCTCGCCAAAATTCGACGATGGTGCTGCCCCCGGTCATGACCCCATCCTACCATCTTTTCAGCGCAACAAAATGCCCTGTTACCAAAACTTAACGCAAGCCCGATAGCGTTCGGCCCATGTCATACGATCCTGGTGCCCTGAATGCTGCTCTTGCTGCCGCTGTCGGCGAAGATTTCACGCTGATCGCGGACCTTCGTGTGGCCTTCATGGAAAGCGCCGAACGCCAGCTGGACCTCCTCCGCAATGCGCAGTCCGACGCGAACTGGGAAGTCGCATCATGGCGGCTGAAGGGGTTGGCGGCGAGTTTTGGCCTTACGCACCTCATGGCATTGGCTGATGAGGCAGCGGATTGTGCAAGGGGCGATCCCCGCATTCTTCGTCAATTGCGGATGGCGATTGACCGTCTTCAGCAGACCTGAATCGCAGCATGCTTGCGTGATGGCGGCAGCCTTGCGAAAAGGCAGGTTCACACAAGAACGGGTCAGTTCCATCTCAGCATGACTTTTGCGGCCATTCTCAGCGCCAGCCGGGCGTCCAGCGATTCTTCGGCGGCCCTCCGCGCCAGCCTGCATTTTGCGGGGCAGACGCTGGTCGAATATCAGGCGCGGCAGGCCGCCCGGGCTGGGGCGGATCGCATCATGATACTTGTGAGTGTCATAACGCCCGCCTTTTCACAGGCTGTGGACAGGTTGAGTGCCGACGGGATTTCCGTCGCCCTGGTCCGCGACATGGTGTCCATGGTCCGGGACGCGCCGCGTGATGCCGATGTGGTTCTGGTTGCTGACGGGGTCGTCATTGCACAGGGTCATTTCGATGCCATAGCCGAGCGCGAGGGCAACGCCCTTCTGGTCACGGATGACAGTCTTGCCAGCGCTCCGCTGGAACGGATCGATGCCGGTCAGCGATGGGCTGGCCTGGCCCGGATCAGTCCAGACCTGCTTTTCGGCACGCTCGACATGATCGGTGACTGGGACCTGTCGCTTACACTCGTTCGCGCGGCCGTGCAAAATGGCGCTCGCCGAATCACGGTTCCACAGGATGATCTGCTGACGGGGCGCGTAGCACTGGTCGATGGGCAGGCGCAGGCGGATCTGGTCGCTCAAGCTGTGATGTCGGCCGGTTCGTCGGCGAAGAGAATGCGCGGCTTGGCTGAACATTATATTATGTGCCCTGCCGCTCGATTGTTCAGTCCCGCCCTGATGCGCACCCAAGTCCCGGCGGCACAGGTGCGTATCGCAGCCATGGCTTTAGGTGCGATTGCCCTAGTGCCGATAGAGTTGCTTTGGCCCGCGACGGGATTCCTTTTGCTATTGCTGGCATTGGGGCTTGCGGAAATCGCGGATCGGCTGGATGAACTGGCCCTCCGATCGCCACCGGCAGGATGGACCGCATTCGTTGTCCCCTTCTTCGCGGTTGGCGGGATATCCCTCGCGGGAGGGAGCGTGCTGGCGACATGCCTCGCGCTGTTGCTAGCCATCATCCAATTTGCTGACCGCTGGAACAGGACGGGGGGAGCGAGGGCCTGGATGATCTTTACGCCTGCAAGTGCGGTGATCCTTCTGTTGCTGACGACTTCGCTGGGTGCGGCGATGATGGGTTTTGAAGTTGCAATGCTGGCCGCCATAGCATCCGCAGGCGCGATCATCCTGCGCAAACCCGTCTGATATATTTCGCGCATAGGGTTTAGTGCATTTTAAGGACGTGCGGCTATGTTGGCCGCCATGAGTGCCTTTTCGTTCCTTACCGGACCAACGACGGCGGACAGTTGGCCTGCGGCACGCGTCCTGGCCGGCATGTCCGCCGTGCCCGTGGGTCATGCCATTGATCTGGCATTTTTCTTTCCCAATGAAGGGCGGGAACGTCACGATGCGCTGATGGCCGAAACGCGGCGCCATCTGGGCGGCTGCGTCGCTGGCATCGAAGATGCCCTGCGATTCGCTCTCGACCGGCCAGACGTGACGAGCCTGCTGGCGCAGCAGCCCGAAGCGATTTGCTGGCCGACCATTTGCGCTCAGCCAACATTGCTCGGCCCGGCGTTGCTCTCTCACATGCAGATGCGTGCAGGTGTTACGCTATTGCTGCGGCAATTTGGTCAGCCCGATGATCGATTGGACGAGACGGAAGCAGAGATCATCTTTCCCACCGATGATCCAGCCGTGACGGAAGCGCTTGCCGCCCTTGCCATGGCCGAGGGGCGTTGGCTGACGCTGGGCGGGGAAGACGAGCCGATGCAGCCGGATATTCCTGCCGAACATTATGCCGAACTCCTATGGACCGCTGCCGCGTGCCTGATGGCTGTCGTTCAGCGGATGTCGTTATTGGATGCTGGAGAAATCCTGCCCGCGGTCGAAAAAGCTGGGTGGGCCTTATTGACTGAACATGACGAGAGTCGGAGTCCGATCGCAGCGGCAGACAGGTTGGTGCGCCGCCTGGGCGAACGTGCCGACATGCCCGAATTGCTGGGCGCTGCTCTGGGCCAGCGGCGATTTCTGCTATTTGCGTCCCTCGCGGCTCGGCGATTGCGCATGGATAGCGCGCATGTTGCCGACATATTGGTGATGGGGCAGGTCCCTGAACTGGCGGCGCTTTGCCGATCGTTAGGGGGATCGGATGCCGACTATCGTCATCTGCTGATGGCATTGCGGCCTGTCCGGCCTTCGCTCACGGACGCTGCGATCATCGTGGAGGCGGAGCGGTATCAAGCGTTGACAGAGGCGCAGGCGGACGGTTTGGTGAACGCGTTACGCGCGCCTCGGGCACTGCGTGCGAAAATCGATCATCTGCGGCGGATCACTGTCTGATGAATATGCCGGTGCATCCTGCCATTATCCGCGCGACCGTAGCGGCGAATGGATTGCTGTTGAGCGCGGATGCGCCTTTGCTGGCCTTGCAGCGTGAGGCGGGCTCCGATCTTGGCGCGGTGCTGGCTATCCCTCAGTTGGCAGCACTAGCGCGGCTTGCGTCGCGCCTTTCTGTTACCGTTTCACGATCGGTAACGGCGGCGGCCGAGCGCGGTGACATCGACATGTGGGTGCGGGCAAAGCCTGAAGCTGACGGCGTACAAATATCCGTGATCGAATGGAATGAGCGGCCAGCAACTGCTGCTCCTGCCGATATGGTGCGTCGGGAAGCAGACATTGCGGCCGTCTCGGAAGGCTGGACCTGGCAAATCGACACGCAACTGCGGTTCCAGATGGTTTTGGAAGGAGCAGGGCCGGAAAATGCCTTGCCCCAGCAGCCTCCGATACCCGGTAGCCGTCTGACCAGCTATTTCGAATTGCGGCCGGATGAGGAGGGTGACCTGGCCATTCTGCGCGGATTTGCGCAGCGTCGCGCCTTCCGTGACCAGATCGCGACCTTGATTGCCGAACCTGAGCAATGCTTTCGGCTTTCGGGCTTCCCGATGTTCGATCTGGCGGGGCAGCTATTGGGTTACCGGGGCAAGGCATTTCCATTGGACCGAGCCATTCTGGCCCCGCATGTGCCGCCTGCGCCCGCCGTTGTCATATATCCGGCGGAGTTCGGGCGTCGCCTCGACCGTTCCCTGCGCCAGCCGCTGGGTCGGATCATCGCCAATGCGGATTCGATCAACGCGCAGTTCGATGGCCCGCTGCGCCCGGACTATGCGGGTTATGCTTCCGACATCGCGGCTGCGGGACGCCATTTGATGGCGCTGATCGATGATCTGGCGGACTTACAGGCGATCGACAGGCTGGACTTCACCGTTGCGACCGAGGATGTGGACCTGGCCGATATTGGACGACGGGCCGCAGGGCTGTTTGTGGTCAAGGCGATGAGCCGCAAGATCAAGCTTTTCCCACCAGAGGCGGAGCACAAAACCGTCGCGACGGGAGAATTTCGGCGCGCACTGCAAATCCTGATGAACCTCGTCGGCAACGCCGTGCGCTACGCGCCCGAGGAAAGCGAAGTGCGGATAGAGACTGGCGTCGATGACGGACGAGCCTGGATCGCTGTCATGGATCAAGGAGCAGGTGTCCCGGAAGATAGTCGAGAGCGCATCTTCCAAAAGTTCGAACGGCTCGGCCGGAGTGATCCTGGCGGTAGCGGTCTTGGCCTCTACATCTCTCGCCGACTTGCGCTTGCCATGGGTGGAGACATTCAGATCGGTGATGCCC
>CAMPIM010000090.1 GCA_946886365.1 uncultured Novosphingobium sp. | reverse complement strand
CCCGGGGGCCGGGGGGGGGGGGGGGGGGGGGCCGCCTCTGGGGTGCTACGGGTGTTGTTGGCTTAATATCTTCCCCCCCCCCGCAGGGGGGGGGGGGCTGGGGGGGGGGCCCGCGCAACATCTGCCTTGTTATGGAGGCATAACCCAGAAGCTCGCTCCGCTCGCGCCAACCCCTAGCCCTCCCATAATCGGGACGGTGATGACTTGAACGGGTGGAAAGCGGATGGTCAGCTTTCAGGCCCGCATGCCGTGAAAGCTGACAGTTGGGCGAACCCTATTCAGTGCTAAACATCACCGGTACATGTCCACGCTTCGCTGAGCGCCCACTTCTTTCTAGATAACTTTGGAATTGCGAGTAGCGACCATTTGACCTGTACCACTCCGCCACAGCAAAAAATCCCATTTGTCGCCGATACTTGGCCAAGATGTCTGCGCGTACTTGCTGCGGCAGGCCTGGCTTGAGCGCAGTTAGGTGACGATCTGCTAGGACGGTGGAGCTACCTTTTTGTTCGCCGCATCGGGCCTGAGCACGGCTCGCTGCTTCCGACACATCTGTATCATTCACCAACATCGAACCGCCCCCATTTCCTAATGCTTCGGCAAAACAGTCAAAGTAGGGCTTGTAAGTGGCAGCCAACTTCGGATCGGACCAGAGTTGCATAACCGGCATATTCTCGACCAGAGTTTCCGCATCGGATTTTTGAGCAAGCCCCGGCGCGGCCATCGCTAATCCAAGAACGCTGAATATCCCAAAGTATCTACGGAGCATAGGTTTCCTCAACCATAGGGACCGAGTGACCGATTTTAGCTATGGCATTTGCAAACACCAACGGCAATTTCTGGTCGTCTGCCGCTGGGCCGCTTCCCATTCCTGAACCGGACCAACCGCTTCATGGCGCGGCGCAGCGATGCCATGCCCCTGAACGCCGATGGTGGGTGGTTAGCGGAATGGCTGCTTTTGGAGAGATGACCAGCGATAGCTGACGTTGCGCGGCAAAAAATCATTTGGCAGCAATACCCCCAATTGCGGTCATTAGGTTAATCGGGCAGTTAGCGGCACATGGACCCGATTAAACCGACGCCGGTCGAAGAGTCTCCGCAGTCGGGGATGTGGAACGCCTATGGCCATGCGCTGGGTGCCGCCGCAGGGTTGGAATTTTCGATGCGGTTTGCGCTCTGTGAGGCAATAAACACCAAATACGCCAATGACCCATACACCGCTGGCAAGGTACGGGCGCGTGTTGGCCGGATGACCTTCGGGCCAATATCCATCCTTTTCCAAGGCGTATACACAGGCTTTGGAGCCAATGCGAAGTTTGTGAAGGCAATGGAAATTGCTGTCGCCACCAGAAATCATCTCGCTCATCATTTTCTGGACGGGCGGATCGAAGCTCTGAAGTCCCCGGAGGCAATTGACTTAATCACCGTAGAATGCGGCGTTGCGAGTGCGCACTTTGCAGACGTCGAATATTTTGTTCGCTCACTTTGCCCAGTTGACTTCAAAAAGTTGTTCAAGCCGGAACAACCGGCAAAGGATGACTACGTCGTCAATCACCCGTTTCGAGACCATTTCCTAGCTTTTCGGGCCGGGGAGATCGACCGTGGCGCACTGCTCAAGAAATGGCAGCGCATGGAAATGGGCGACATCGTTGATGCGCCGGCTCAACAGGCAGCGACGGCGGAATGAGTTTATCAGCTTTTGTAACGTCCGATTTCCACCCAGATTTCGTCATTCAGCCTTCTACGTGCCTCCTGAATGAATGGCCGGTTTCAGGAATGCGGATCATCTGACGGAGTGCCCACTTTTGGTCGTTAACCGACACTCCCCATCCCGTCACGCCAGCGCAGGCTGGCATCTCAATCGATCGCGCTCGGCCTAGCCTCACGAGATCCCAGCTTTCGCTGGGATGACGGAAGTGTAGTGATTACAAATGGCCCTGCGCAGAGGTTCGCCCATCCCCAAACAAAAAGGGCCAGCGTCGCCGCCAGCCCCTCTCGTCCGTTAATCCCTGCCAGCTTACCCGACGAAAGCGCGCTCGATCACGAAAGCGCCCGGCGCCGCGTTCGAGCCCTCAACAAACCCTTCGCCCTCGAAGAACGCCGCGAACTGCTTGATCATCTCCATGCTGCCGCACATCATCACGCGGTCAGTCTCCGGATTGAACTTCTTGTCGCCCGATATGCCTTCGAACAGCGCACCGTTTTCGACCAGCTTGTCGATCCGCACATTGTTGCGGAACGGTTCGCGCGTGACGGTCGGCACATAATGGAACTGATTGGCGGCCTGCTCCGACACCAGCGGGTCTTCCGCCAGCTTGCCGGTCATCTCGTCATGGAAGGCAAGGTCGCTGACCCGGCGGACCGAGTGGACAACAACGACCTCCTCATAAAAGTCGTACACGTCCGGATCGCGCGCCAGGCTGAGGAACGGCGCAAGACCCGTACCGGTCGACAGCATGAACAGGCGCTTGCCCGGCAGCAGCGCGTCGGTCACCAGCGTGCCCGTGGGCTTGCGGCCCAGATAGATCTGGTCGCCCGGCTGGATCAGCTGGAGCTTGGACGTCAGCGGCCCGTCCTGCACCTTGATCGACAGGAACTCCAGTTCCTCGTCCCATGCCGGGCTGGCCACGGAATAAGCGCGCAGCAGCGGCTTGCCGTTGTCGCCCTGAAGCCCGATCATCACGAACTCGCCCGAACGGAAGCGGAAGCTTGCCGGGCGGCTGATGCGGAAGCTGAACAGATGCTCGTTCCAATGCCGCACTGACAGCACGGTTTCGACAGTCAGGGCGCCGGTCGGCTCCAGTACCGGCTTTTCGATCGTCACGTCGCTCAAAACCTTTTCTCCTGCCAAATCCCTACCGCAACACCCCCTTTCACCGGGCGCTAGTTGCGTGGCTTTCGCAATAAGTGATGGCGGCCGAATGCCTCCTCGGCACCGCGAAGGCAAGGTGAAAAAACTTTTGCACTCGATAGCTGATGATCTTCAGCGGCGCTGGCCAGCCAGCCCACGCGGGTAGAATCAGCCGAACAAACCCTTCGCCAGTCGGCTGAGTTCGTTGATCGGGTTGCCGTCGCCATCCCGGTCGAAAAGCCCGCCAATCTTCCCCATGATCGCTTCCGGTCCGCCAAAATGCGCGAACAGCGATTGCAGTCGATCAGCCGAAACGCCATGCTCCGCGGCGGTCGCCGCCAGGGCGGTGATATCGGTTTCGCCCGAAGCGATCCTGCCGCCGATCTCGGCCATCAACGCCTGCATCTGCTCCGGCGTTACGCCCAACTGTCCGGCCACCGCTTCCAGCCCGCCAGCTCCATTTATAAGATCGTCAAACATGGCCATCCACCAAATCCCTCAATTTGCCACAACATAGCACCGGTCGAGGGAGACCGGAAGGAAAAGAGCCGACGGGCGTGACCACCGGCTCCTCACCTGTTCAACCTGTTCGATTCGTCAGGCGGCGGTCAGCGCAGCGTCACGAACGGACGCGTCGACATGACTTTCAAACTGCGCGAAATTATCGACGAACTGCTTGACCAGCTTGGTCGCGGTTTCGTCATAAGCGGCCTGATCCGCCCAGGTCGCCCGCGGGTCGAGAATGACCGAATCGACGCCAGGCACCGCGACCGGCACCTGGAAGCCGAAATTCGGATCAGTCCTGAACTCCGCATTATGAAGGCTACCGTCCAGCGCGGCGTTCAACAGCGCGCGCGTCACCTTGATCGGCATGCGCTTGCCCACGCCATATTTGCCCCCGGTCCAGCCGGTATTGACCAGCCAGCAGGTGACGCCGCCCTTGTTGATCCGGTCCTTGAGCAGATTGCCATAGACCGAAGGATGACGCGGCATGAACGGTGCGCCAAAACAGGTGGAGAAGGTGGCCGTCGGCTCGGTGACGCCGATTTCCGTACCCGCGACCCGCGCGGTATAGCCGGACAGGAAGTGATACATGGCCTGATCAGGCGTCAGCCGCGCGATCGGCGGCAACACGCCATAGGCGTCCGCGGTCAGAAAAATGATGTTCTTGGGCACCGGCCCCAGATTCTTCTCCGACGCATTGGGGATGAAATCGATCGGGTAGGAACCACGGCTATTTTCGGCCAGGCTGTTGTCGTCCAGGTCGATTTCGCGCGTATCTTCGTCGATCACGACATTTTCCAGCACGGTGCCGAAACGCTTGGTGGTGGCGAAGATTTCCGGCTCGGCCTCGGCCGACAGGTTGATCATCTTGGCATAGCAGCCGCCTTCGAAATTGAAGACCGCCGTGTCCGACCAGCCATGCTCGTCATCGCCGATCAGCGTGCGGCTGGCGTCGGCCGACAGCGTCGTCTTGCCGGTGCCCGACAGGCCGAAGAAGACCGCCGTGTCGCCGTTCGAGCCGATATTGGCCGAACAGTGCATGGGCATCACGCCCTTGGTGGGCAGCAGATAGTTGAGGATGCCGAACACCGACTTCTTCATTTCGCCAGCATATTTGGTGCCGCCGATCAGGATCAGCTTTTCGGTGAAATTGACCGCGATCACCGTTTCGCTGCGCGATCCGTGACGCGCCGGGTCCGCCCGGAAGGAGGGCAGGTCGATGATCGTATATTCAGGCGCGAAGGCGCTCAGCTCTTCGTGGCCAGGGCGCACGAGCAGCGTGCGGATGAAAAGATTGTGCCAGGCGAGTTCGTTGATGACGCGGACGTTCACGCGATGCTCGGGCTGCGAACCGCCGAACAGATCGGCGACGTAGAGCTTGTTCTTCTCGCCCAGCGCCTTGAAAAAATCTTCCTTCAGCGCGGCGAAATGCTCCGGCGTCATGGGAACGTTGGTCTTGCCCCACCATACGGTCGATTCGGTCTCGGCGTCCTTGACGATGAACTTGTCGTTGGCCGAACGGCCAGTGTGCTTGCCGGTCTTCACGACCAGCGGGCCATCCTTCGACAGGATGCCCTCGCCATTTGCGATGGCAGCTTCGACGAGCGGCGCAGTGCCGAGATTCCAATGTTGTTCAGCGGTCGTGGAAATGCCCTGCTGATCCAGGGTAATTGAGGATTTGGCCTGCACGCCTTAGCTCCTGATGTGATTACTCCGGCTCGCCAACAACGAACGCTTGCGACCGATCCGCTCCCAGCGCCGCTCTCCCTTGTGGGCGGCGACATTCCTGCAGATGGGAGGCCCAATAAGCCTTTGCACCCCCAGCGTCAAATCCCGCCAGCAAGCCGTTTGTCCCAGATTAAGGGACAAAAGCCGCATAATCGCCCGCCTACCCCTTTCTTGCGAGCGGGACGGGCATCGTCTAACGCTGGACAGGAAGGCCTGAGCAGGGCGGCCAAGATCATTGGGAAGAAGCATGACTCCAACCATCGCCCTTGTGGATGATGACAAGAATATCCTGACTTCCGTGTCCATCGCGCTACAGGCCGAGGGCTTCATGACGCGCCTCTATTCGGACCCGGAGGCAGCACTGAAGGCGTTGCTCGACAACCCGGCCGATCTTGCCGTGTTCGACATCAAGATGCCGGGCATGGACGGCCTGGAACTGCTCCGGCGTCTGCGCGAAAAAAGCCAGATGCCGGTGATCTTCCTGACGTCCAAGACCGATGAGCTGGACGAAGCGCTGGGCCTTGCCATGGGCGCCGACGATTATATCGCCAAGCCCTTTTCCCAACGCTTGCTGATCGCCCGCATCCGCGCCATCCTGCGCCGGGCGGAGGTGGGCCGGATGGCCGACGCCAGTGACGAGCCCGCAGCCGACCCGATCATACGCGGACGGCTGGAAATGGACCCCGCCCGCCATCGCGTCAAATGGATGGGCCAGGACGTGACGCTGACCGTTACCGAATTCCTGATCCTCGAAACACTTGCGGCGCGCCCCGGCGTCGTCAAGAATCGCAACCAGTTGATGGATGCGGCGTATCAGGATGACGTCTATGTCGACGACCGCACCATCGACAGCCACATCAAGCGGCTCCGCCGCAAATTTCGTGAGGCCGATCCTGAATTCAACGCAATCGATACGCTCTATGGCGCCGGATACCGATTCTCCGAAGAGTGATCCGCAGGACGGCGGGTTGCGCTGGTCGGGCCGGATCAGCCTGACGCCGCGCATCCTGGCGGTCAACGTGTTCGCGCTGGCCCTGCTGGCGGGCGGCTTCTTCTATCTGGACAGCTATCGCACCCGGATCGTGGACGCGCGCCTCGACCAGTCCGCGCGCGAGTTGAAGCTGCTGGCGATCGGCCTGGAGACGGCGCCGGCCGAACGGCACAATGCCCTGATCGCCGCCTATGCCCGACAGACGCGTGATCGCGTTCGCCGCTATGGCCCGGACGGACGGCTGATCGCCGACAGCTTTGCGATGGATGCTCCTCGTTACCGGCTGACCCTGCCGTCGGAAGAAGGGTGGCGGCGCCATGCCGCGCGTTTTCTGGACAAGGCGGTGGACCGCGTCGTCTTTGCCGACCGTCCGCCCAATTTCGAAGAACCTGCGATCGATCGCGCCGATGCCTGGCCGGAGCTGCTGCTCGCCCGCAAGACCGGCCAGCCGCAGGCGATGAACCGCTATGCGCCCGACCGCACCTTCATGATCTCCGCCGCGACGGGCTTGAAGGACGACGGCAGCCTCCTCGCGACCGAAAATGCCCGCGACATCACCCGGACGGTGCGCGCCGAGCGGCTGAGGCTGGGCATCGTGATCGCCACGGCCGTGCTGGCTTCCGTGCTGCTGTCGCTGTTCCTCGCCCGGACCATCGTCCAGCCGCTGCAACGCCTAGCCCGCGCGGCAGTGCGCGTCCGCCTCGGCCGGGCGCGCGAGGTGACGGTGCCCCGTCTGCCCGAGCGGCGCGACGAGATCGGCATGCTTGCCCGCGCGCTGTCGGACATGAGCCACGCGCTGCGCCAGCGGATCGACGCCACCGACGCCTTTGCGGCCGATGTCAGCCATGAGCTTAAAAACCCCATCGCCTCGCTCCGCTCCGCCCTCGACGCGCTGGAACGGATCGACAAGCCGGAACTGCGCGATCAGCTGATGGCGATTGCCCAGGACGATGTGCGGCGGCTGGACCGGCTCGTCACCGACATTGCCGAAGCCTCCCGCATCGACGCGCAGCTCTCCCGCACGCGGTTCGAGCCGATCGACCTTGGCCTGCTGATCGAGCGCATGGTGGTGGCGCGCGAGGCACGGGGCGTTCCGCGCGGCGTCCGCCTTGCCTTCGCCCGCCCGCGCAAGGATGTCGCCGTCGTCCTTGGTGAAGAGCAGCGCCTGCTCCGCGTGCTCGACAATCTGATCGACAACGCCATCTCCTTCTCACCCGATGGCGGGCTGGTGCAGATCGTCGCGACCGTGGCCGATCATGAAGTCCTCGTCAGCGTCGAGGATGAAGGCCCCGGCGTACCCGAGTCCCAGCGCGAGCATGTCTTCCGCCGCTTTCATAGTGTCCGCCCGGAAATGGAGAGCTTCGGCAAGCATTCAGGTCTCGGCCTCGCCATCGCCCGGTCGATCGTCGAAGGGCATCAGGGCAAGATCAGCATTGCCGACCGCGAGGATAATCAGCAGGGCGCCTGTTTCATGCTCCGCCTTCCCATGGGGGTTGAACGCGACCCCGGCATTGTCTCGGAATAGGACGGGTGTCCGAAGTTTTTGACCTTTGCGTGAATTCTTTGCGTCAATTCGATTCACACGCACCGTCTCTAGGTCTAGGATGCGTTCAGGGACATGGCGGCGCAAGACTCAACCGAAACAATGCATGCGACAAGCGTCGCGATAGACGGGCGGGCCGTGCTGATCTGCGGCGCGAGCGGCGCGGGCAAATCGGATCTCGCCCTGCGCCTGATCGACCGTGGCGCCACGCTCATCAGCGACGACTACACCATCGTGCGATCCAGCGGGGGGCAGCTGGAGGCGTTCGCGCCAGCCACGATCGCCGGAAAGATGGAGGTGCGCGGCGTCGGAGTCGTGGACTTGCCGTCGGTCGACGGGGCGCGGCTGGCGTTGATCATCGATCTGTCGCAGGACATTGATCGCATGCCCGGCGACCCCGAAGAATGGCTCGTCGCCGGTGCGCCCCTTCCGGTGGTAAAGGTTTCGCCCTTCGAAGCATCGGCGCCGATCAAGGTCGAACTCGCGCTCAAGACGATGGGGCTGGCGTGACAGCACGGACGCCCAAGACCATCCTGCTTGTTTCCGGCCTTTCCGGCGCGGGCAAGACGACGGCGCTCAAGACGCTGGAGGATATGGGCTGGGAAGTCGTGGACAATCTTCCCCTCCTCCTGCTGGAGCGGTTGCTGGACACACCTGTGCCCGCCGGTCATGAGGAACTGGATGATCGTCCGCTGGCGCTCGGCATCGACGCACGCACCCGTGGGTTCGACGCGCAGACGATCGTTCAGCGCATAAAGGCTCTGCGAACCCGCCGGGGCCATGACGTCGAGACGCTCTTTCTCGATTGTTCCGACATGGAACTGGAGCGCCGCTTCGCCGAGACGCGCCGCCGCCACCCGTTGGCTTCGGATCGCCCCGCGACCCACGGGCTCGCCCGCGAACGCGAGCTGACCGATCCGCTGCGCCGCTGGGCGACGCATGTCATCGACACGACCAGCCTGACCAGCAACGGGCTGCAACAGGAAATCCGCAACCGCTTTTCTCGCGAGGGGCTGTCCGCTCCGGTGCTGACGATCATGTCCTTCGGCTTTTCGCGCGGCGTGCCGCTCAACGCCGATCTGGTCTTCGACATGCGCTTCCTGCGCAATCCGCATTGGGAAGCGGAACTGAGGCCCAAGACCGGATTGGACCCCGATGTCGCCGCCTATATCATCGAAGACCCCGCCTATGAGGAAGCAGTGCACCGGATGGAGGAACTGCTGGCCCTGCTCATTCCCCGCTATGAGGACAGCGGCAAATCCTATGTGACCGTCGCGTTCGGCTGCACCGGAGGACGGCACCGTTCGGTCCATGTCGCCGAACGGGTCGCCAAATACTTGCAAGAGGCGGGCTTTTCGCCCACGGTCTCGCACCGCAATATGGAATCAGCGCCCCAGGATGCCCTGGAGAAGCGCCGACCGGGAGGCCCGAAAGCTCAATCATGAAACAGGTGGGCCGCGTAAGTAGATGATTGGACTTGTACTCGTCACCCATGGAGAGCTGGCGACGGAATTCGTCGTCGCAATGGAACATGTGGTCGGCCCTCAGCAGCAGATCGCGACCATCTGCATCGGCCCGGAAGATGACATGGAAGTGCGCCGCGCCGACATCGCGGCAGCGGTCGAGCGCGTGAACGATGGCGCGGGCGTCATCCTGCTCACCGATCTGTTCGGCGGCACGCCATCCAACCTCGCCATTTCCCTGCTGAAGGCGGGCGAGATCGAAGTGATCGCGGGCATCAACCTGCCGATGCTCATCCGCCTGGAAAGCGCGCGCAAGGTCATGGACGTGCGCCAGGCCGTCGCCGCCGCGCGCGAAGCCGGGCAGAAATATATCAGCGTCGCATCGGAACTGTTGGGCAGCACTACATGAGCGAAATCAGCCAGGAAGTCCTGATCAGCAACAAGCGAGGCCTCCATGCCCGCGCCAGCGCCAAATTCGTTACCCTCGCCAGCGGCCTGCCCGCCCAGATCACCGTCCGCAAGGATGGCAGCGAAGTGACCGGCACGTCGATCATGGGCCTGATGATGCTCGGCGCGGCGCTCGGCGATTCCATCATCATCAGCGCAACCGGCCCCGATGCGGAAAATTCACTCGGCAAGCTGGTGTCTTTGGTCGAACAGAAATTCGGCGAAGAATAGCTCTTCCTCGCCCCGTCGCGGCCCGATAGAGAGGCGCGTCGTCCCCAGGAGGAAAGCAGGCGTAGTGGCACGCGAAATCACCGGATTTTCCAACCCGCTGGTGAAGCGTGTCCGGTCCTTGCGGGAAAAGAAATTCCGCAAGGCCGAAGGACTCTTCCTTGCCGAAGGACTCCGCATCCTCACCGAAGCGCGCGAAGAAGGCGTGCTGCCGGAAATGCTGTTCCATGCCGGATCAACTCATCCCCTCGCCATCGATCTAATCATGGCAATGGAGGCGGCGGGCGGCGACGTCATCGAAACCACCCCCGACATCCTCTCCAAAATCTCTGGCAAGGATAATGCGCAGGCGGTTGTCGGCGTCTACCGCGACCGGCTCACCCCCTTGGCCAGGCTCGACCGCAGCACGTCCGATATCTGGATCGTCGCCCAATCGCTGCGCGATCCCGGAAACCTCGGCACCATATTGCGCACTGGCGACGCGGTCGGCGCTGGCGGCCTCATCCTGATCGACGATTGCGTCGACCCCTTTTCCGTCGAGTCCGTTCGCGCATCCATGGGCGCGCTGTTTACTCAATCCATCACCCAGGCGCGCTGGGGCGAATTCATGCACTGGCTGCGCGAAGGCCCCGGCGAACTGATCGGCACCAGCCTGAACGCGACCCAGGACTATCAGGAACCGCGCTATGCCAGCCCATCCTTCCTGCTGGTCGGCAACGAAGCGCAGGGCCTACCCGAATCGTATGAGGCGGAATGCGACCAGCTCGTAAAAATGCCGATGCTGGGCAAGGCCGACAGCCTCAACGCAGCCGTCGCCTGCGCGGTAATGGCCTATGAATTGCTGAACCAGAAACGATCGAAGAAGACTTAGACATGGCAAGGGGCGGGGAAGACATGGCTGCGGACGGAATCGGCGCGATGCTGCGCCACAAGCGGGTGCTGGCAGCCAGCCTGATCGGCACGGCGGTCGAGTTTTACGACTTCTACATCTACGCCACCGCCGCCAGCCTCGTGTTCGGCCCCCTCTTCTTCCCCGCCTCCTCCCCTTCGGCGCAGCTGCTCGCCGCTTATGGCTCCCTCGCCCTCGCCTTCTTCGCCCGGCCCCTGGGCGCGGCGGTGTTCGGCCATTATGGCGACCGCATCGGCCGCAAGGCGACGCTCGTCACCTCGCTCATGCTGATGGGCGGATCGACGCTCGCCATTGGTTTTCTGCCTACCTACCAGATGATCGGCTGGTGGGCGCCGCTCATCCTGTGCATCCTGCGCTTCGGTCAGGGCTTCGGCCTTGGCGGCGAATGGGGCGGCGCGGCGCTGCTGGCGGTAGAGAACGCCCCGCCCGGATGGCGCGCCCGCTTCGGCATGTTCCCCCAGCTAGGCGCGCCGGTCGGCTTCCTCGCCGCCAACGGACTGTTCCTGATCCTGGGCATGTTCCTGACGGACAAGGATTTCTTCGCCTGGGGCTGGCGCCTGCCCTTCCTTGGCAGCGCAGTACTGGTGTTCCTTGGCCTCTGGGTCCGGTTGAAACTCACCGAAACCCCGGAGTTCGCCGCCGCGCAAGCCGAAGCACCACCTCCCGCGCTCCCCCTCGCGACGCTCCTCTCCAACCACTTGGGCGCAGCCATCGCGGGCACCTTCGCTGTCGTCGCCTGCTTCGCCGTCTATTATATCGCGACCGCCTTCGCGCTCGGCTACGGCACCACGACCCTCAAGATCGATCGCGAGACCTTCCTGGCGATCCAGCTCGGCGCGATCCTTTTCATGGCTCTCAGCATCATCATCGCCGGATGGTGGGCGGACAAGACCAGCCCCACCCGCGTGCTGGTCGCAGGCTGCATCGGCACCGTCCTGATGGGCGTCATCTTCGGCCCCGCCATGGGCACCGGACAATTGCTGCCGATCTTCCTGATCCTCAGCCTCGCCCTGTTCCTAATGGGCTTCGTCTATGGACCATTGGGGGCCTATCTGCCCCACCTCTTCCCGGTCCAACTGCGCTACACAGGCGCCTCCTTCTCCTTCAACCTCGGCGGCATCATCGGCGGCGCACTCGCCCCGATCGTCGCCACCTGGCTGATCCAGGTGCAGGGCGTGGCGCTCGTCGGCCTCTATATGTCAGCGGCAGCGGCGATCAGCCTGGGCGGGCTGTGGTTCACGAGCCGACAACCAGCCTAGCACTAGGCCGCCCGCCGGACTTGCGCCCCGCCCGCGAACCGGTTATCCCATCTCTGCGGACCGGGCCCCTCTGGCGCTGCTTCTCCCTAGAAGCGACGTGATGTCGGACCGCATCGGGTGACACCGGTGCAGGCTCCTTATCCCTCCCTGTCATCCGATCGAGCGAAACGCACGAAAGAGGATGGCACATATGAAGCCTTTTACCTTTATTCTCATGCTTCTGGCGCAGCGCGTCGATGACCGGCTGCGGATGGAGCGGCTGCGCTCAGCACCTGATCCCCGCCGCATCGAAAGGCTGTTGCAGCGCAGGGATCAACTGAACGCCCGCCTGCGCCGGTCGATGGCGCGCCCCGCCTGGAATGGGAGCTGACACCATGGATTTCCTATCGCTGGTCTGGCTCGGTACGCCGCTCTGGATGTGGCTATCCTTTTTTAGCATCGTGATCGCGCTGCTGGCGCTGGACCTCGGCGTCCTGCACCGACGCGAACGCGAGATTGGCGTGCGCGAGAGCCTTACCCTTTCCGCCTTCTACATCCTTCTCGGCCTTGGGTTCGGTGCCTGGATATGGTGGCAGATGGGCGCGACGGCGGGCCTCAATTACGTCACCGGCTTTGTCGTCGAAAAAAGCCTGGCGATGGACAATGTCTTCGTCATCGCGATGATATTCACCTATTTCGGCATACCGCGTCTCTATCAGCATCGGGTGCTCTTCTGGGGCATATTGGGCGTCATCCTGTTGCGCGCGGTGATGATCGGCTTCGGCGCGGCGGCGGTGCAGCAATGGGGTTGGCTGCTCTATTTCTTCGCCGCCTTCATGATCGCGACCGGCATCAAGATGTGGATGACCGCAGAGAAGGACTATGACGTCGGCGCGTCGCCGGTGCTGCGCTGGGTGAAGCGCCGCATGAGGGTGACCGACACTCTGCATGGTCGGCATTTCTGGGTGAGGCAGACCGATCCCCGGACTGGACGGGGGGCTTTGTTCTTCACGCCGCTGTTCCTGGCGCTGGTCATGATCGAATTTGTCGATGTGGTGTTCGCGGTCGATTCGGTGCCGGCGATCTTCGCGATCACCACGGACCCGTTCATCGTCTATACGTCCAACATCTTCGCGATCCTTGGCCTGCGCGCGCTCTATTTCGCCCTGGCCGCGATGGTGGAGCGTTTCCACTATCTCAAATATGCGCTCAGCCTGCTGCTGATCTTCATTGGATCGAAGATATTTGTCGCCGACGCGTTGGGCCTGGCCAAAATCCCGCCGCCGGTCTCGCTGGCCGTCACCTTCGCCATTTTGGCAGGCGGCGTAGGCTGGTCATTGTGGAAGACGCGACCAGAAAAGGCGGGGCTTCCTGCCAAAGTCCAGTAGAATCTGATCGGGTCAATCGGCCCCAAAAGCAAACAGGCGGCGCTCTTTCGAGCGCCGCCTGTTCAACTTAGCGACCGTAAAGCCGCGAGGAGGATCAATCCTCGGTGCGGACGTCGCGGCGCTCGGCGATGCGAGCGCGCTTGCCGGTACGGCCACGCAGATAATAGAGCTTCGCACGACGCACGACGCCACGGCGGACGACGGTGATCGAATCGAGGTTCGGCGAGTAGAGCGGGAACACGCGCTCCACGCCTTCACCGAACGAAATCTTGCGCACGGTGAAGTTGCTGCCCATGCCCTTGTTCGAGCGGGCGATGCACACGCCTTCATAATTCTGGACGCGGCTGCGGTCACCTTCGATGACCTTCACGCCGACGCGCAGCGTGTCACCGGGGCGGAATTCCGGGATATCCTTGGCGAGAGCCGCGATGTTCTCGGCCTCGATCTGCTGGATCAAGTTCATGACTTAAAGTCCTACCTTTTGCGTTGCGCACCAGAGGGCGACTGGTCCCGAACGCCGATATGACGTTCCCAAAGGTCCGGCCGCCTTAGCCGTGTATCTTCTTCCGCCCTTTGTTTCCGCCAGGCGGCGATTTTCGCATGATCCCCCGATCGCAACACTTCAGGGATCGCGCGCCCTTCCCACAAAGCGGGCCGGGTATAGTGCGGATATTCGAGAAGGCCGCTTTCGAAGCTTTCTTCATCCCCACTGGAAGCCGCGCCCATTACTCCGGGAAGCAGCCGAATGCAAGCATCGAGCAGCATCAGCGCGCCCATCTCGCCGCCGGACAAAATGATGTCGCCCATGCTGATCTGCTCGACCGGCCGAGCCTCGAAAATACGCTCGTCAAAGCCCTCGAACCGCCCGCACAATATCGTCGCGCCGGGACCCGCCGCCAGTTCGCGCACACGTGTCTGAGTGATCGGCCTGCCGCGCGGCGTCATGGCGATCACCGGCAGGTCCGGCCCTTGCTCCAGCGCATGATCAATGGCCAGCCCCAATATGTCGGCGCGCAGCACCATACCCGCGCCACCGCCCGCAGGCGTGTCGTCAACGGTGCGGTGCTTGTCGGTCGCAAAATCGCGGATATGGATCGGATCGCACGACCATTTCCCTTCCGCCAGAGCGCGCCCCGCCAGCGACACGCCCAGCGGTCCCGGAAACATCTCCGGATAAAGCGTCAATATCTGCGTCCGAAAACTCACGCCTTGCGCTTGCGCAGCCACGCCGCGGACATACCCCCCAGCAACGACACGGCGCCGCCTGCCATCAGGGCGATACCGATCGCACGCAGCAGATCGGCAAAAGGCCGCTCCGGGTTCATCAGGGCGGGCAAAAGAAACAGCAGGGGGATAGGGATGACCATCGCTACCGCCGCGCCAATCTTCACCGCGCGCTTCCATGGCATGGTGAACAGGCGCCACCCTGCGGCGATCATCATCAGCAGATAGAGGGCGGTAAGGATTTGGGGCATCAGCGACCGCCGATCATATCGCAAATGCCGCTTCGATCACGGCCCGTCCGTCCGAGATCGTGACCGCATGCATCGGCGCCATGAAGCGTTTGCCGTTGGGCCGTTCGACCTCGATGATATCGCCAGCGCCGAAATTCTCGACCGCGACGATATTGCCCAGCCCCTCACTCTCGCTGGAGAAACAGGGCAGGCCGATGAGGTCGGCATGATAATATTCGCCCTCCTCCAATGCAGGCAGGGCAGAGCGGGGAACGGTGAGTTCCGTCCCGCGCAGGGCTTCGGCCGCGCTTCGGTCATTGACCTCGGCGAAACGCGCAACCGCGCCATTGGAACCGGCGCGCACCGACTTCAACGTCAGCGCGCCGCCCGCAGCGTCAAAGCTCTTGTAGGATTTGAGCGTTTCCACGCCTTCCCCAAAGAGCTTCAGACGAACCTCGCCCGCCACCCCATGCGCGCCGATGATGACGGCGAGAGTGAGGGGTTTGTCGCCACTCATGCCTCCCCTCCCTTCCAGGGAGGGGATTGAGGGGTGGGTGCGAGCGAAGCGAGCCTGAGGCCCGCTCTACCCACCCCAAC
>CAMPIM010000089.1 GCA_946886365.1 uncultured Novosphingobium sp. | reverse complement strand
TCGACATGTACGACACGATGAAGAATGAGCGGCGCGGCGCCGACTATGTGATGACGAAGTTCGGCGTCCAGCCGGAGCAACTGGGCGATGTTCTCGCGCTGATGGGCGACAGCGTCGACAATGTTCCCGGCATCCCCGGCATCGGCCCCAAGACCGCCGCCAAGCTGATCAGCGAATATGGCGGGTTGGAAGCCGCGCTCGAAGCCGCGCCTTCGATGAAGAAGTCGAAGATGCAGGAAAACCTCATAGCCCATGCCGACATGGCGCGCCTGTCGCGCAGGCTGGTCGCGCTGCATGATGCGATGGACCTGCCCGAACCGCTGGAAGACCTGACGCTAAAGGGCATTCCGCCCGAACCCCTCCAGACCTTCCTGGAGCATCATGGGTTCAAGTCGCTCCTGACCCGCCTTGGCGCGCCCGCCGCAGCCGTCGCGGTCGCGACCGCCGCGCTCGCCGTCACGGAAAGCACGCCCCCGTCCGCCCCGGTCCTCGAAGAAGAGCCGCCGATCGACCGCAGCCTCTACGAAACGGTGGTGACGGAGGAAGCACTCGATCGCTGGATCGCCGCCGCCCATGCCGAGGGTTTCGTCGCCGTCGATACCGAAACGGACATGCTCGACTGCGTATCCTGCGCGCTCGTCGGCGTGAGCCTGGCCGTGGGGCCAAACGCGGCCTGCTACATTCCGGTGGGTCATGGCGGGAAGGACATGTTCGCGGAGAAGCCAGATCAGCTTCCCCTCGCCCTCGTCCTTGCGAAGCTCAAGCCGCTGCTCGAAGACGACAGCGTCCTCAAGATCGGTCAGAACCTCAAATATGACCTGACCGTCATGCGCCGCCACGGCATCGAAATCGCGCCCTATGACGACACCATCGTCATGAGCTTCGACCTCGACGCCGGACAAAGTCTCGCAGGTCACGGTATGGACGAAGCGGCCAAGGTCCACCTCAATCACACATGCATCAGCTTCAAGGACGTGTGCGGCACCGGCAAGAGCCAGATCAGCTTCGCCGAAGTCCCGCTCGACAAGGCGACCGAATATGCCGCCGAGGATGCGGACGTCACGCTACGCCTGTGGAAGATCTACAAGAACCGCGTCGCCAACGAAGGCGCGACCCGCGTCTATGAACTTGTGGACCGCCCGCTTGTCTCCGTCATCGCGAAGATGGAGCATGAAGGCATCAAGGTCGATCGCGAAGCCCTCTCCCGCCTCTCCGCCGAATTCACCGCCGAAATCGCCAAGCTGGAAGGCGAAATCCACGCCATTGCGGGCCAGCCTTTCGCCATCGGATCGACCCAGCAACTGGGCGCAATCCTGTTCGACAAGATGGGCTACAAGGGCGGCAAGAAGGGCAAGTCCGGCGCCTATTCCACCGACGTCACCATCCTTGAGCAATTGAAGGCCCAAGGCGCGGAAATCGCCGGAAAGATCCTCGACTGGCGCCAGCTGTCCAAGCTCAAATCCACCTACACCGACGCGCTCCAGGCCCAGATCAACAGGGACAGCGCCCGCGTCCACACCAGCTATTCGCTGTCCGGCGCGCAGACCGGCCGCCTGTCCTCGACCGACCCCAACCTGCAAAACATCCCGATCCGCACCGAAGTCGGCCGCCAGATCCGCCACGCCTTCGTCGCCGAACCGGGCAACGTCATCCTGGCGGCAGACTACAGCCAGATCGAACTGCGCCTCGCCGCCCATATCGCCGATGTCCCGGCGCTCCGAGAAGCCTTCCTTGCAGGCGAAGACATTCACGCCGCCACGGCCCAGCAGCTGTTCGGTGAAGTGAACCGCGACACGCGCGGTCGAGCCAAGACGATCAACTTCGCCATCCTCTACGGCATTTCCCGCTGGGGCCTCGCCGGACGGCTAGAGATCAGCGCCGACGAAGCACAGGACATGATCAGCCGCTATTATGAGCGCTTCCCCGGGATCAGCCTCTACATTACCGAAACGCTCGAAAAAGCCCGCGCGCGCGGCTATACCGAGACGCTCTTTGGCCGCAAAACCTGGTTTCCGCGCATCAAGGCACCGATCCAGCACGAGCGCCAGGGCGCCGAACGAGCCGCCATCAACGCGCCCATTCAGGGCACCAGCGCCGACATCATCAAGCGCGCCATGGCCCGCATGGGACCGGCGCTAGCGGCCGAAGGGCTGCACAATGTGAAGATGCTGCTCCAGGTCCATGACGAACTGGTCTTTGAACTGCCCGAAGCGGATGTGGAGCCAGCCAGCGCCGTCATCCGCCAAGTCATGGAAACTGCCGCCGAACCGATCGTGAAGCTCAGCGTGCCGCTAGGCGTGGAAATCGGTCACGGCCCAAGCTGGGGAGCGGCGCACTGAAGTTTCATCTCAACCCAAAACCGTCATCCCAGCGGAGGCATGGGATCTCAAGCGATGGGGCAGGGCATAGCCTCAAGCGATCCCAGCCTCCGCTGGGATGACGGTCTGGGTCCGCATCAATTCCGCGCGTATCGGTCCTCATACCGCACGATGTCATCTTCGCCCACATAGGACCCGGTCTGCACCTCGATAAACACCATCGGGATGCGGCCCGGATTTTCGATCCGGTGAACGGCGCCTACCGGCACATATACGGACTGGTTCTCCGACAGCAGCTGAACGTCTTCGCCCACCGTCACCTTGGCCGTCCCCTCGACGACGATCCAATGTTCCGATCGATGGAAATGGCTTTGCAGGCTGAGCGAGGCGCCAGGCAGAACTGTAATGCGCTTCACTTGGAAGCGCGAGCCGACGACCAGGCTCTCATACCAGCCCCACGGCCTATGATCCTTCGGGAAAGCCTCCGCCTGCGGCGCGCCCTTGCGCTGCAACGCTTCGACCACCAGCTTCACATCTTGCGTGCGCGATTTGTCGGCGATCAGCACCGCATCATTCATCGCCACCGCCACGATATTGTTGAGACCGAGCCCGACCAGTTCCAACCCCTCGCTCTCCGACCGCAGCAATGTGTCGCGGCAATCCAACGCCGTCGCAGCACCCGATAGCGCCACGCCATTCTCATCCGGCTGCGAATGGCTCCACACCGCATCCCAGCCGCCAAGGTCGGACCATTCCGCATCGAACGGCACGACCGAGAGATTGTCGGCCCGCTCCATGATCGCATAGTCGATGGCGACGCTTTCCGCCTGCCCCCAAGGCTCTGCAGCCAATCGAAGGAAGCCGAGATCGCTCTCCGCCTGCTCAACGGCAGCTCGCACAGCCGACAGGATCGCAGGCGCATGTTGCTCGAAAGCGGCGATCAGGTCCTTTGCGGCAAAGAGGAAGATGCCCGCATTCCACAGATAATCGCCCGTCGCCAGCATCTCCTCCGCCCGCGCCGCATTGGGCTTTTCGACGAAACTGGCGAGCTTGATCGGCGCACCCGAACCATCCGGCTTGTTCTGTGCCTGAAGATAGCCATAGCCCGTCTCGGGCCGCGTCGGGCTGATCCCGAAGGTGACAAGGTCGCCACCCTGCGCTGCGCCCAGCCCCTTTCCCACGGCTGCATGAAACGCCTCAACATCGGGCACGACATGGTCGGAAGGCGCGACAAGCATGATCGCGTCGGGCTTGCGCGCCACCAGATACAGCGCAGCGGCCAATATGGCGGGCGCGGTATTGCGACCTTCCGGCTCGATCAGGATAGCCTGCGGGTCAATATTTTCCTTCGCCAGTTGCTCGGCGATGATGAAGCGGAAGAGTGAGTTGGTAAGGACCAGCGGCCGGTCAAAGGAAAATCGCTCGGCCTTGCCAGAAAGACGCCGCGCGACCGACTGGAACAATGTCGTCTCGCCCAGCAGCGGCACGAATTGCTTGGGGTAGGATTTGCGCGACAGCGGCCAGAGCCGAGTACCCGACCCTCCCGCAAGAATGACGGGCGTGACCTCATGAGGTGCATTGCTTGTCGACATGAAATCCTGGCCGCGAAGTGGAACTGAGGGAAAGCTCTAAAGGATCAGCGGCCAGAGGCAAGCGCTTCAAAAAAGGACGGCACGATGGCCGTCCTAATCAAACAATTCTTCCAGGAAGCTCTTCTTGCGCTTCTTCTGATAATATCGGCCATCGTCGCGATATTCGCGATCCGGCCGATAGGGAACCTGCTGCGGCGCCGGAGTTGCGGCAGAGCCTGACCGCTCGATGATCTTGTCGAGTTCGCCCCGGTCCAGCCACACGCCGCGGCATTGTGGGCAATAATCAATCTCTACCCCCTGCCGATCCGTCATCGAAAGTCCGACATGACAGACCGGGCAGAGCATGGCCGACACGGCTTCGGGAGTGCGCATCATTATTCCCGTTCGCCGGTCAGGCTGAGCAGCATCTGGAACAGGTTCACGAAGTTCAGGTACAGCGACAGCGCACCCATGACCTGCATCTTCTGCGCCACTTCATGGCCAGCATAGGCGAAATATTCGGACTTGATCCGCTGCACGTCCCACGCCGTCAGACCGGTGAAGACAACTACGCCGATGATCGAGATCACCATCTGCATGGCCGATGAGCCAATGAAGATGTTGATGAGGCTCGCGACCAATATGCCGATCAGGCCCATGATCAGGAATGAGCCCATTTTCGACAAGTCACGCCCGGTGGTATAACCCCACAACGCCATGGCAAGGAACATCACCGCCGCCGAGAAGAAGGCTTGTGCGATGCTCGCCCCAGTGAAGACCAGGAAGATGCTGGCCAGCGACACGCCCATGACGGCGGAAAAGGCCCAGAAGGCCATCCGCGCGCCCGCAGTCGTCATCTTTTCGATGCGGAAGCTGAAGAAGAACACGAACGCCAGCGGCGCGAAGATCGCCACCCATTTGAGCGGCGTGTTGAAAATCGCGGCGGCCAGCGCGGGCGTATTGCCGATGAAGGCAGCGACTAGGCCAGTGATGACCAGGCCGATCCCCATGTTACGGAAAACGCCCAGCATGTGACTACGCAGCCCGGCGTCATGTTGCGCCGCCTGTGTCGTCCCATAATTGGGTGTACGAACGGGATTGTTCACGGCGTTAAAACTCCATCCTTCAACAACAAACATCATGTGGATCGAGTGGCCCGGCGCGGTCTTCGTGAGGCTTTGAGGGGGAAGAAAGCTCACGAACCTGCACCGAGCGCACTCGATGCGGTCCGACATCACAGCTGGATCAACTCCAACCGCCAGAGGGGCCCGGCCCGCACAGGCAATATCGGAAGTAGAACGCAGGAACGCAACCCATCGGCCCGCCAGCAACAATTTGTTACAAGTCCACGCGAGAGTTGACGGGTCAGTTGAACCGCCGCATGGCTTCGCTCCATGAGCGACCAGTTCACCCCTGCCGAGCAGCATGCCGACGCGCCCTTGCGCCTCTTCAACAGCCTGACCCGTACGGTCGAACCTTTCGCTCCGATCGACGCGAACCGCGCGCGCGTCTACAGTTGCGGCCCTACCGTCTATAACTATGCCCATCTCGGCAATCTGCGCGCCTATGTCTTCACGGACACGCTGCGCCGCACGCTGCTGTGGAAGGGCCTGGACGTCACTCACATCATCAACATCACCGACGTCGGCCATCTCACCAGCGACGCCGACGCGGGCGATGACAAGATGGAGGCTGCCGCCCGTGCCCAGGCGAAGAGCATCTGGGACATAGCGGCCCACTATACCGACGCCTTCAAGCGTAACATCGCCGACCTCAACATCATGGCCCCCAGCGAATGGACCATCGCGACCGACTATGTCCCGCAGATGATCGAGTTCGCCAGGAAGATCGCGCCTGCCCACTGCTATGAGTTGGAAGGCGGCCTCTATTTCGACAGCAGCACCGTTCCCGACTATGGCGCACTGGCGGGCGGGCGGGACGATGCTGCCCACGCTCGCATCGATCCGGTAGCGGGCAAGCGCAACCCTTCGGACTTCGCCATCTGGCGTAAGTCCCCGCCGGGCGAGCAGCGCCAGATGGAGTGGGACTCTCCCTGGGGGAAGGGAGCGCCAGGATGGCATCTGGAATGCTCGGTGATGAGCGAAGCGCGCCTTGGCCACCCCTTCGACATCCACACCGGCGGCATCGACCATCGCGAAATTCATCATCCCAACGAAATCGCGCAGAACCAGGCCTATTGCGGCTGCAGCGATGCGCAACCCGACTTCACCGGTGCGCGCTGGTGGATGCACAATAATTTTCTCGTCGATCGCCAAGGCAAGATGAGCAAATCGAAGGGCGGCTTCACCACCCTCTTCTCGCTGATCGACGCGGGCGTGCATCCGCTCGCCTACAGGCTGCTGTGCCTGGGCGCCCATTATCGCAGCGAACTGGAGTTCAGCGCGGAGAGCGTCGGCGCGGCCCTCACTCGCCTCAAGCGTCTGATCATGGCGGTTGAGGGGCTGAAAAGCCGCGCCGAAGGCGTAACTTGGCAGTCGCCCCGCCTCGATTACCTTCGCGCCAACCTTCACCCCAAGCTCGCGCCGCTGCTCGAACAGTTCGACGCCGCGATCAGCGACGATCTGATGACCCCGCGCGCTCTACCACTGCTGGAAGAGGCGATTGCCATCAAGAAGGTGCCGGTCGATGAGAAGCTGTGCCTGATCGCCGCGTTCGATCAGGCGTTGGGGCTCAACCTCCTTCAACTGAGCCGCGCGGACCTTCGGATCACGCCCAAGGACGCGCAAACGACGCCCGCCGAGGTGGAGGCGGAACTCGATCGCCGCCAGAATGCTCGCGCGGAAAAGGATTTCGCCCTGTCGGACCAAATCAGGGATGCTCTCATCGAACGGGGCATCGACGTCATGGACGGTGACCCGCAGCGCTGGGAATGGCGGCCAAGGCTAGGGTAAATCCTTTATTTACCCTATGTTACGGTTTCGTAATAATGCGCCAGTCCGTGTCGCGCGCGCGCCTGCCCGGCTGGACAGACCAGTGCAGGAAGCGCACCATCCGCTCATGAAATGGCACATTCTGACGGCTCTGCTCCTGTTCGGGAGCCCGGTGGCCACTCCGCCTGCCGTCGCCCAGCATTTCATGTTCGAAACCGGCACCACGCTGCGCGCAAAGTGCCGCAACAAGGCGCCGGAATATGCGCTGGCCTGCACCGCGTACATCGTCGGCGCGGTGGACGGCATCAAGAAGGACGTGTTCATTGGTCGCGCCCAGCCAAATTGCTGGCCTGACCGGATGCTGGCGGAAGAAGTGCGGCGCATCGTCATCGCCTATCTTGAACGCTATCCCGACCAGCGCAACGCCCCGGCCTCGGTCATAGTCAGTATCGCGCTGAACGAGCATTATCCTTGCAAGAAGTGAAGCAGCGGAAGTTCGTTCGCGCAGCGCGTGGCCAATCCGCTGCACCTGAAACCCGCCTTCTCCGCGCCGCATCCCGGATGGGGATGGTATAAACTTGCTTTGATTCCTACATGGGCGTAGGGGCGGCCACTATTTTTAGCATTGGGAGACATGACGTGACGGCGAAGTGGACGCCGGAAAGCTGGCGGGAGCATAAGGGCATTCAGATGCCCTTCTATCGTGACGCACAGGCGCTGGCCGCCGTGGAAGGTCAGCTCAGCCAATTTCCCCCGCTCGTCTTTGCCGGCGAAGCGCGAAACCTAAAGGCTGAACTCGCCAAGGTCACGACCGGCGAGGCATTCCTGCTGCAAGGCGGCGACTGCGCCGAAAGCTTCGCGGAGTTCCACCCGAACAACATCCGCGACACGTTCCGCGTGCTGTTGCAGATGGCGGTAGTGCTGACCTTCGCGTCCAAGCTGCCGATCGTGAAGGTCGGCCGCATGGCGGGCCAGTTCGCCAAGCCGCGCTCGGCCGACACGGAAACGATCGGTGGCGTGGAATTGCCCAGCTATCGCGGCGACAATGTCAACGACATCGCGTTCACGCCGGAATCGCGCGAGCCCGATGCCCAGCGCATGATCCGCGCCTACAACCAGTCGGCCGCGACGCTCAATCTGCTGCGCGCCTTCTCGACCGGCGGCTATGCCAGCCTGGATCGCGTGCATGGCTGGATGCTCGATTTCATGGGCCGCAGCCCGCTCGCAGCAAAGTTCGACGCCGTCGCCGATCAGATCGGCGCAGCGCTCGACTTCATGCGCGCCTGCGGCCTGTCGCCCGACACCGTGCCACAGCTTGGCGGAACCAGCTTCTACACCAGCCATGAAGCGCTGCTGCTCCCCTATGAGCAAGCGCTGACCCGGCAGGATTCGCTGACCGGCGACTGGTATGACACGTCCGCGCACATGCTGTGGATCGGCGACCGCACGCGGTTCGAAGGTTCGGCGCATGTCGAATATCTGCGCGGCATCGGCAATCCGATCGGCATGAAATGCGGCCCGAGCCTTGAGCCCGACGCGCTGATCCGCCTTCTCGACGTGCTGAACCCGACGCGGGAAGCCGGGCGCATCACGCTCATCACGCGCTATGGTCATGACAAGATCGAGGCGGGCCTGCCCAAGCTGGTCCGCGCGGTGATGCGCGAAGGCCATCCGGTCGTCTGGTCCTGCGACCCGATGCACGGCAACGTGATCAAGGCGGCCAATGGTTACAAGACGCGGCCGTTCGACCGCATTCTGGCCGAGGTGCGCGGCTTCTTCGCCGTGCATCGCGCCGAGGGCAGCTTTGGCGGCGGCATCCATGCCGAAATGACCGGGCAGAATGTGACGGAATGCACCGGCGGCGCCATCGCCATCACGGACGAGGGCCTTGCCGATCGCTACCACACCCATTGCGACCCGCGCCTCAACGCAGCGCAGAGCCTGGAACTGGCCTTCCTGCTCGCGGAGATGCTGAACGAGGAACTGAAGGAACGCCGCGCGGCGGCTTGATCCTTCAGAACGATCGAAGAGAATCCCGCCGGATATTTCCGGCGGGATTTTTCATGGGCCTTCCCCGCCGAGGACACGGGAAAACCAATCCTGTCACGACAGCGTCATTAACTTATGATTGTCCGCTTGCTTTGGCGGGTCAAAGCCGTAGCTTTCACCCCATGGCAAAGGAACCGGCATTGGCGACCATCGCCGTCTACAGCCTCAAAGGTGGCGTTGGCAAAACCACCTTCGCGATCAATCTGGCTTGGGCATCTGCATCCATCTCTCGGCGGCGGACGTTGCTGTGGGACCTTGATCCACAGGCTGCCGCCAGTTGGCTCATCTCCACTGACAAGCAGAGCCGTGACGCGGCGCAAGCGATCTTCAGCAAGGATGTGGAGGTGCGCAAGCTCATCCAGCCTTCGACCGTACCCGGCCTCGACCTGATCGCCGCCGACACCTCTCTGCGCAGCCTCGACCACCTCTTTCGCGAGATGGACAAGAAGAAACGGCTCGCAAAGCTGATTGAAAATTTGGGCAAGGATTATGACCGCATCATCCTGGATTGCCCGCCCGGCCTCACTGAAACCAGCGAACAGGTACTGCGTGCCGCCGATATGATCGTGATCCCGGTCATCCCCTCGCCCCTGTCGCAACGCGCAATGGGCGAAGTAGCGCGCTACCTCGTCCAGCGCGGCGGATCGCATCCACCGATCTTGCCCGTCTATTCCATGGTCGACCGCCGCCGCGCGCTTCACCGCAAGGCGCTGGAGGAACAGCCCGGCTGGCCCGCTGTCCCGATGGCCAGCATGGTCGAACAGATGACGGTGAAGAGGAAGCCGCTGGGTGCCTTCGCGGCGTCTTCACCCCCGGCGCAGGCTTTCGCAGGCCTGTGGACGACGATCGAGCGGCAGGTGCTGAAGGCGAGCTAAAAACGCTACTGAACCGCCGTTCGCCCTGAGCTTGTCGAAGGGCTTTACTTCGCTGAAGCAAGTGAAGGGCTTCGACAAGCTCAGCCCGAACGGAGGTTAGTTATCCTATTATGCCTCAGTGCGTTCCGGAGCGGACGCACCAATCAAGCAGCAATGTCATAAGGCCTGATCTCACCCGTCAGATACAGGTTCCGCGCCTTCGACCGGCTCAATTTACCCGAACTCGTGCGTGGCAAGGTACGCGGCGGAACCAGCTCCACGACGCAATTCATACCGGTGATCGCCCGCACCCGCTCGCGAATCTGGTCGCGCAGCCGCGTACGCTCGTCATTGTCGGACGTCCGGCAATGCACCAGCACGGCAGGCGCTTCCTCGCCGCCCGGCGTGGTGATCGCGAAGGCCGCGATGTCGCCCTGCTTGAAACCAGGCAACTGCTCAACGGCCCACTCAATATCCTGCGGCCAGTGATTCTTGCCGTTGATGATGATCATGTCCTTGGCGCGGCCGACAATGTAGAGATAGCCGTCGCTCAGATAGCCCATGTCGCCGGTGTCGAGCCAACCATCCGCCATGCAGGCGTCGGTAGCCTCCTGATCGCGGAAATAGCCCACCATCAGCGATGGGCCGGTAGTCCAGACCTTGCCGATCTGCCGCTCATTCAGCAGCCCGCCGTCCTCGTCACGGATTTCCACAATCATGTCGCGCGCGGGCCTGCCGCAATTGACGATCGAACGAAAGCGTTGCGGGCGTCCCTCGGTCGCGTCGCCGCCCGACAGGTCGGTTTCCTCGACCAGCTCGACGATGATACCCTCACCTGGCGGCATGATGGTGACCGCCAACGTGGCTTCGGCCAGACCATAGCTCGGCAGGAAAGCCTTGGGCGAGAAACCCGCATCAGCGAAGGCGTCGACGAAGCTCTGCATCACGTCGGGCCGGATCATGTCCGCGCCATTGCCCGCGAGCCGCCAGCGCGACAGGTCGAACCGATCCTGAGCCTTCGTCTGGCTCGACATGCGCCGTGCGCAAATGTCGTAGCCGAATGTCGGCGAATAGCTGATCGAGGTGCCTTCATTGCGGCTGATGAGGTCCAGCCACGCCAGCGGACGGCGGGCAAAATCCTCGGTCTTCATATAATCGGTCGACACCTGGTTAGCGACGACGGACAGGAAGCAGCCGACTAGACCCATGTCATGATACCAAGGCAGCCAGCTGATGCAGCGATCGCTATCCTGCACCTGCATACCATGGCTGTGCGCGGCGAGGTTGCTGAGCAGCGCATGGTGCGTCACGGCAACGCCATGCGGGAAGCGGGTCGAACCGCTGGAATATTGCAGATAGGCGATTTCCTCGCCCTTCGCCTGCGGCAGATCGCAGGCCACGGCCTCGCGCGCGATGAAATCCTCGAACGCGATGCTCTCGACATTTTTCTGGCGGCCGGACTCCCCCGCCATCTCTTCCAGTTCCTTGGGGAAGAGGAACAGCATCGGATCACAGCTATCCAATTGGACGTTCAGCTGGTCAATGTAGCTTTCCTTGCCGCCAAAGCTGGTGGGCAGCGGCAGCGGCACCGGCCACGCACCGGCATAGATAATGCCGAAGAAAAGTTGCGCAAAGTCCGTACCCGTTTCGGCCACCAGAGCCACGCGATGCTCCGGCTTCACACCATGGGCGATCAGGCGGTGGGCGCATGCGATGGCATCGGTGCGCAGTTCGGCAAAGGGATAGGGCCGCGCCAGATTGCCACGCGCATCATGGAAATTCAGCCCGCGCTGCCCCTGCGCCGCATAGTCGAGCGCCTCGCCCAGCGTCTCGAAATCCGAGAAGCGCCGGGGAAGGGCGTCATTGGTCGGCGTCGGTGCCATCATGCTTTGCGAACCCGTCATATTGGTTTCACCCAATTTCAATCTTGTCATCCGGGCGGGCCGCTATCATCTTTGAAGCGGCAATGCACCGGATAGTTGCATTCCAGCTTGGCCTTCTACAGCATGAGGCGCGGTAAAATTCCGGCCCCACTGTGGCATAATCAAGGCGCCCGTTGCATAAACCATTGCCATGAAGGCGCTCACATGACCGGCAAACGCCCCCGCCCCCCGCTCGATGGCGACAGCCTGCGCGATCTGGCCCTGCGTTACGTCGGCCGTTTCGCGACGAGCCGGGCGAAGCTGCTCGCTTATCTCAACCGCAAGTTGCAGGAACGCGGATGGGCTGGCGAAGGTCCGCCCGCGCCGGAACGGCTGGTCGAGCGGCTGGCTGAACTGCGTTATGTCGATGATCGCAGCTTTGCCGTCATGAAAAGCGCGGCGCTTACCCGTCGCGGCTATGGCGCACGCCGCGTTGCGCAGACCTTGCGCGCCGATGGCATAGCGGACACTGATCGCGCGGAAGCAGACGCTCAGGTCGATAACGATAGCTGGGCTGCGGCCGATCGTTTTGCTCGCCGCAAACGGCTCGGCCCCTATGCCACGGCAGCAACCGATCCTAAACAGCGCGAAAAGACCATCGCCGCTTTCCTGCGCGCAGGCCACAGTTTCGACACTGCCCGTCGCTGGACGGACGCTGCTCCAGGCGAACCGCCAGACCCCGACCAGTGACGGCGCGCCATAGGGCCTCGGAAAATCTGTGGCGCCACTACTCCCGGATAGGCTAGCACAATAGGATGCGGATCGCCTTTCCCTTCCTGGTCGCGGTTTTAGCCGCCTGTTCTCCCACTCAGCCAAAGGCGGAAAAGACCGCCAGTCCTACAAACCAGCAGACCAATCTGCTCCCCCTTGAAATCCGTACGGACTCGGGCAGGCATCGTTTTGCGGTGGAAACCGCCATCACCGAAAAGGAGCAGGAAAAGGGCCTGATGCTCCGCAAGTCCCTGGATGCAAATAGCGGCATGCTCTTTCCCATGTCGCCGCCCCGCACCGCTAGCTTCTGGATGAAGGACACCCTGATCCCGCTCGACATGATCTTCATCCGCACCGACGGCGCGATCGCCTTCATCGCCGCCAATGCCGCCCCCTATTCACGCGTGCCGGTTTCTGCTGGGGTTCCTGTGGCGGCCGTCCTTGAGCTGCGAGGCGGGCGGGCCGCTGAACTCGGCATCGCCGAGGGCGACAGCGTATCCTGGGGCAGCTGCGTCGATCCTACGGTCAAAAGCCCCGCCAACCTCGATTTCTGCCCACCGCTCACCCGCTGACGCCATATCCGCCTTGCCAATCCCCCACAGCAGGCGCTAAGCGCTTGCCCCATGGGAATCCTGGCCAAGATCTTCACCTGGTGGAATGGCGCGACCATCGGCACCGCACTTTACACCTCCCGCAAGGGCAAAAGAGTGGGCGAGGACCATCAGGGCAATATCTATTATGAAGGCGGCACGGACGTGCACGGGCGCACCCGCCGCTGGGTAATTTACAACGGTAATAATGACGCCAGCCGCGTGCCTGCCGAATGGCACGGGTGGCTGCATCACACGATCGAAGGAACGCCGGAAAGCTTCCTTCCTCCGCCTCGTATCTGGGAACGGGATTTCACGCCCAACGCGACTGGCACGCCCAATGCTTACCGGCCCACGGGTGCGCTGGAAAAGGGTGCGCAGCGTCAGCGCGCGACCGGCGATTATGAAGCGTGGAGCCCCGACGCATCATGACCCTGCGCCCGGCGGGGACGGTCCTGCCGATCCTGCCCCTCGCCCTGCTGCTGTCGCTTGCGGCCTGCGGCGGCGATGAACTCCCCACTGCGAACCAGACCGGCCCCGTGAAGATCGAGGGGCAGAAGATTCGCAATGGCGATTCTTCTGCCCTGCCTGGCACGCCCATGGCGGATCGCGTCGCGGTGATCGGCCTGCTCAACAAGCGCAACGGCATCACCACCGACCTCACGATGAAGCCCGGCGACGCCTTACGCGTAGGCGACGCAATCGTCCGCCTGCAGGCGTGTGAGACGACCGCCCCCTGGGAAAATGTTCACGAAACCGGGGCTTTCGTTCAACTCGATGTGCGCAGCACCGCCGACAATAAGTGGCGCCGCAACTTTTCGGGCTGGCTGTTCAAGGAACGGCCCGACCGCAACGTGGTGCAGCATCCTATCTACGATGTATGGGTAAGAAGCTGCACGATGTCCTGGCCGGAAAGCGGCCCCGACACGGTCAAGCTTGGCGGCAAAGGCGAACCCCCATCGGACGCGTCTCCGCCGAGCGGCGCAAATGCCAGTTCGGCCCAGCCCCCCGAACCCCCGGCCAATGCCGAAGAACGGCCCGCGCCTAGCGGCACATCGCCCAGCGCACCTGCCAACAACCCCAGATAATCCTTCTGGCTGATTTCTATCGCGCCCAATGACCGAAGATGGTCGGTCATGAATTGGCAGTCGAGCAAGGTGAAGCCTGAAAAGAGCATGCGGGCGGTGAGCCAAGCCAGAGCGACCTTTGAAGCATCGGTTTTTCGAGACACCATGCTTTCGCCAAAAAAGGCTTGGCCCAAAGCGACGCCATAGAGGCCCCCCGCCAGCTCCTCGCCATCCCAAACCTCGATCGAATGCGCAAAGCCGATCTCGTGCAGATGCCGGTATGTCTGCTCGATCTCCTTGTTGATCCAGGTCGACGGCCGATCCTCCGCCGCCTGCGCGCATAGCGAGACAATACCGCCAAAGTCGCGGTTGGCAGTCACGCGGAAACGCTCCTGCCGGATCGTCTTGGCCAGCGAATGGGACATGCGAAAGCCATGGAGCGGCATGATCGCTCGCCGCTTGGGCTCAATCCAATAAACCTCCTCCGCATCCCGGTCATCCGACATGGGAAACACGCCGATGGAATAGGCCTGCAGCAGGACCAGAGGATCTATCGTCATTGGATGAAGGCTTAGCGAGACGATGGCACGGGCGCCAGAGGGGCTTTGCCGCAATTCTAAAACGTAGCTCCGCAATGACATCGAGGGGTGGATTGCAGTCATAGCCCCTCCCTTGAAAGGGAGGGGAGATAAAAAGAGTCGGATTTTGGTCGTCAGCCGACAAGTCGGCCTGTCCCAACCCGTTCGGCGACCTACCTCTCACCCCTCACTTTCAGCGCGAATAAACCGCAGCACTCCTGCCATCCGCGCAAGCCCGCCATTGTCACTCGGATGGTTCTTGCCATCCAGCACGGGCACCTCATCGAAATCAAAGGGGCTCATTCCCTCAAGGCATGCCACATTCACCCCATATTCGTTTGCATTGGAGCGGCGCTGGTGGTGCGTGTAGATGCCGCACCGCGAGCAGAAGAAATGCTCCGCCGCTCCCGTATTGAAGCGATAGCTCGTCAGCATATCGGCGCCCCGAACGACATGAAGCCCGTCCAACTTCGCCGTAACAGCTACGGCGCCCCGCATCCGGCAAAATGAGCAGGTGCATCGGCGGGCGCTGTCGAGGCCATTGCTCAGCTCAACCTCGAACCGGACGGCGCCGCAATGACACTGGCCGCCATGTCTGCTTGCATCCGCCATCGCCCGACCTCCCTCGACTTGAACTTAACCATAAACAAAAAGGGCGAGCCTTGCAGCCCGCCCTCTTACCTATCTCATCTGACGAAGCGCCTTAGTAAACGCGCGCCTTGGGCTTGATATATTCGGCCTCGTCGGTGAGCGTGTAGTCGTGCACGGGACGGTAATCGAGCGACACCTTGCCGCCCTTGCCGCCCCAACCGTCGAACCAGCTGACGGTGTGCTTCATCCACGTCTCGTCATCGCGATTAGGGAAATCCTCATGCGCATGCGCGCCACGGCTTTCCTTGCGGTTTTCCGCGCTGACCATGGTGCAGACCGCCT
>CAMPIM010000088.1 GCA_946886365.1 uncultured Novosphingobium sp. | reverse complement strand
AAGCGGGACCCCGGATCAAGTCCGGGGTGACGACAACTCTAACATGATCATGCTCCAGCCTTAACCTCCCCGCTGAAAAAATGGCGCACCAGCTGCCGTTTCCGGTCAGCCGTGCACGCCATTTCTCCAGCTTGTCAGGATCAGGCGTTGCCGCCCGTCATGTCGCGAGCCGCGACATAGGCGAAGGTCATTGCGGGGCCGATGGTGACGCCTGCGCCGGGATAGCTTTCGCCCATGGCTGAGGCGGCGTTGTTGCCGACCGCGTACAGGCCGGTGATCGGTGCGCCTGTGTCGTCCAGAACCTGCGCCTTGGCATTGGTGAGCAGGCCGCCATTGGTGCCGATGTCGCCCGGATAGATCGGCATGGCGTAGAAGGGGCCTTTGTCGAGTGGGCGCAGGCAGGGGTTGGGGCCGTGGCGGAAGTCGCCATACATTTTGTCATAGGCCGCTTCGCCGCGATGAAATTCGGGGTCTTCGCCCTTGGCCGCATGGGTGTTGAACTGGGCGATGGTGGCCGAGAGCGCTGCGGGATCGATGCCGATCTTGCCTGCCAGTTCCTCGATCGAGCGGCCCTGCTTCAGGATGCTGCGTACGCCCTTGTTATGGATGAACGTCGGCATGAGCGGGTAGAGCGGACCCATCGGGAATTTATGGCGATAGGTGTGGTCGAAGATCATCCAGCTGGGGCTGGCGTCATTATGTTCCGCTTCCCGCCGGGCCATTTGCTGGCCGACAATATGGTAGGAGGCGGCTTCGTTGAGGTAGCGCTTGCCGCTCTGGTTGACCATGAGGCAGCCGGGCAGAGCGCGTTCGACGGTGCAGAGCCGTCCCCGATCCTCGCCGGGCACGTAGAAGACGGGCGCGGCCCAGGCCGATTGCAGGTTCAGCATGTTCGCGCCGACGGCTTCGCCTGCGCGGATTGCGTCGCCGGTGTTGCTGGTGACGCCACCCGAATAGCGCGAGGTTGGGTAAAGCGGCGAATTGGCGTCGCGCATCGTCTGGTTCTTGTCGAAACCGCCAGCGGCGAGGACCACGCCCTTGCGCACGCCGATGCGGTAGGGCTTGCCATCCTTTTCGACCACGGCGCCGGTGACGCGGCCACCTTCGCGGATCAGTTCGCCAAGCGGGGTGTTGAGCCAGACGGGCACGCCCGCCTTATCGAGCGCCATGCGCAGGCCGCCGGTCAACGCGTTACCGAGCGTCAGGCGGCGATCCTTGCGCGAAGTCAGGCGGAAGGGAAGGTCGAGCCAGTAGCGCGACATGTTGACGACGAGGTTCTTTATCCAGCCCTTGGTGCGGTAGAGCAGTTCGCTCGTTTCGCTGAAATGCCAGTTGAGATAGCCGAACAGGCTGGCCGCAGGGGAAGCGAAGCGCAGGGTGCGGATTTCCTTGCCGAGCGGCTTGCCATCGATCGGCATGGGCAGATGGGTGCGATAGCCCTGCGCCGATCCGCCGGGATTTTCCGCATGATAATCGGGATAGGGGAAGGCCATGTACTGGACCGGCGTGTTCGCCATGACCCAGCGCAGCATGGGCGCGGCATTATCGACATAGGCGCGGATATTTTCGTCGGGGACATTGTCGGCGGACAGGCCGCGCAGATAGGTGAAGGCGTTGTCGAGATTATCTTCAAAGCCCGCCGCCCTGGCGACATCGCTGCCCGGAATCCAGATGCCGCCGCCCGATGTGGCCGATGTGCCGCCCCACAGGTCTGCCTTTTCAACGATCAGCACGTCTGCGCGGTTGTGCGCGCCGACGAGGCCCGCGAGCAGGCCGCCCGCGCCCGACCCCACCACCAGAATGTCGACTTCCTTGTCCCAATTGCTCATTATAGCCCCATTCCGATCCGGGTTCCAAAGCGGACGGGGAGCGCTGCCGCCATCAGGCCGCTGCGCTAATCCCCTCCCGCAATATTCACGCGAACTGTGCCCTTCCGGGCTATAATGTCAACTTCTTGCGTAGCTGGCGGGCGATTTTAGCATGCAAGGATGACGGTTCAGGGGCGGATCAGCACCTTGCATTCGCGCGGCTGGCTGCGCAGCGCCTCAAAGGCGGCGGGCAGTTCATCCAGGCTAACGGTGGAGGTGTGGATGGGCTTTGGCTTGATCGCGCCGGTGGCGATGGCGTGGATCACCGCTTCGAAATCCCGTTCGTTGTAGGCCTGGCTGTAGCGGATGGTCAGTTCCTTGCCGAGCGCGATGACCGGCGTGATTGTTTCGTCGTGCAACACCACGCCCGCGACGATGATCTGCGCGCGGACGGCGGCCAGTTGCATCGCCTGGTTGAAGATGCCGGGAACGCCAATGCATTCGAAGATGATCCGGGGCGCATTTTCGCCGGTCGCCTGAGCGAAGGCGGCGGCGACGTCCTGCGCCTGCGGATCGATGACGGCGGTGGCGCCGACTTGCTGCGCCAGCGCGCGGCGTTCGGGAGAGCGCTCGCTCACCACCACATGGCGGGCACCGGCGTGGCGGGCGAACAGGGCGACCGCAACGCCGATGGGGCCAGCGCCCAGCACCAGAACGGCTGCATCCTTGGGCATGTGGGCCAGGGACACGATATGGTGGCCGACGGCGAGCGGCTCGACCAGCGCGCCTTCCTCAAGGGTGACGCCTTCGGGCAGGCGCTGGACCATGTCGGCGCGGGCCGTCACGAGCTGGGCATAGGCTCCCTGCGCGAGGAGGTTGGTGCCGGTGAACAGATTGGTCGGGCAAAGCGCGGGCAGATCGGCATCGCAAGCGGGGCAGTGATGGCAGGCGTTCAAGGGAAGGGCGGTCACCCGGTCGCCGACTTTCCATGGGCCTTTCACGTCGCGGCCGAGGGCGGCGATGGTCCCGGCGAACTCATGCCCCAATATGAGGCCCGAGGGCGTATGGGCGCTTTCCGCCATGTGGAGGTCTGACCCGCAAATCCCGGCATTGGCGACTTCCAATATGACCTGGTCGGCGGCTGGAACCGGATCGGCGACGGTTTCGATGGCGAGCGGCTGGCCTGCTCCGCGAAAGACTGCTGCGCGCATCAGCAGCGGCCCGTCACGGGGATGCAGGCGCCCGTCACAGCGGCTGCGCCGTCCGACAGGAGGAAGGCGATGACGCTGGCGACCTGCGCGGGGGACACCCATCGGCTGAAGTCCGCATCGCTCATGTCCGCGCGGTTGGCGGGTGTGTCGATGATGGAGGGCTGGACGGCGTTGACGCGAACGCCATTGTCCTTTTCTTCTTCGGCCAGCGCTTCGGTCAGCTTCGCGATGCCCGCCTTGCTGGCGGCATAGGCGCCCATGCCTGCCCCAGCCTTGATCGCGGAGGCCGCGCCGATGCTGACGATGGCGCCCCCGCCTTCGCGCAGGGAGGGGAGGGCCGCGCGGACGGCGGTGACGGCGGTGCGCAGGTTGATGTCGAACATCGTCGCCCAGGTCGCGACATCGCCATCCGCGACGGTTTCCCAGCGGAAGGTGCCCGCGACATTGACGAGCGCTGCGACCGGGCCGTTGGCGTTGATCGCCTGATTGACCGCAGTCGCTGTTGCGTCGGGATCGGCGAGGTCGATGCCGCCCAGATAGGTGCCCTGGGTCGCGGGGCCTGCGCTGTCGGCGCGGTCGATGCCCGTTACCTTATAGCCTGCCTGGCTTAGCGCCTGGGTCACAGCCTGGCCCAATATGCCGGCGGCGCCGGTCACGATTGCGTGCGTTTTCATGCTCTCTTCTCCTGTCTCTGCGATCAGAGCGTCGATTCTTTCAGCTTCCCTTGGCCGAGCGGCGAGGGGGCTTCATCAGGGCCGCCGACGCGGGTCAGATCGTGGGGATAATGAACCGAAGCCCGCCAGAAAAGCAGCCCGCCGAAAATTGTCAGTACCGAAAGCAAGAAGAGGCTGACGCGGAGGGATTCAGCGCCGAACCGGTCAGCCAGCAAGTCGCTGACGACCCCGCCTATCACCGGGCCAAATGCGCTGCCGATCACGTTGATGATGACGACCAGCATAGCCGTTGCCTGCGCCCGTTGATGCGGCAGGACGAGGCGGGCGGCGGCGCCGAAGGAGGGGCCTGCCCACATGGCCGCCATCATGCCGGTGAGGATGGAAAGCAACGCGACGCCAGGGACGCGCAAGCCGCCGATCTGCACGGCTGCGCCACCCGGCAGGGTGAACATGACGATGAAGACCGGGAAGGCGAGGAGGAAGGCGATGGCGGGCACGCGCAGTTGCCAAGCTTCGCCACGGACGCGCAGGCGGTCCACGATGACGCCGCTGAGCAAGCTGCCCGTGATGCCGCCGATCGCCGCGCCCATGCCGAGCCAAGTGCCTGCCTCAACAAGGGTCATGCCATGGGAGCGCATGAAGAAGGCGGGCGTCCAGATAGCGGCGGCATAGCCGAATATGTTGAAGGTGCCGACGCCAAGACCCAGCAGGCGCAAGGACGGGATCGACCAACAGCGGCGGATGGCGCGCCACAGGCTTTCGGACGGCCCATCGACGGTAACCTGCATAGCCTTGCTGCGGCGGGGGCCGGTAAGCCAGAGCAGCAGCGCCAGGGGGAAGCCGGGAATGGCGAGCGCGAAAAAGGCCCATCGCCAACCCCACATCGCGGCCACGGCTGCGCCGCCGGTCAGGCCGAGCACGACGCCGATATAGGTGGAGGCGGAAAGGACCCCCATGGCGCTAGACCGGCGCCGCTCGTCATAAAAGGCTGGCGAGGAGGGATTGCGCAGGCGGCAGGCCGCCCGCTTCGCCGATGCCGACCATCAGGCGGGCGATGCTCATCTGTAATATATTGCCAGCCGCGCCGCATGCTGCCGTTGCCGCGCTCCATAAGGTTGCGGACAGGGTGAGGACCCCGCGTCGCGACCAACGGTCTGCGAGGCGCGCGAGCGGCATGCTGAACAACACGTAACTGGCGACGAAGCCGGGTCCGCCGACGAGGCCGAGGAGCGAATCGGACGCGCCGAATTCCGATTTGATCGCGGGAATAAGGACGGAGAAGACGTGGCGATCCGCGTAGCTCAACGAATTGATCGCGAGCAGCAGCAGCAAGATATAGAGCGCATAGCCCGCGTGGGCCGGGCGTTCCTCCGTGGGCGCCATCATTCTCTCCTCACATTGGCAGGCAGCCGGTCCGCGTCGCAAAAACTTCATGGCCGGATGCAATTATTCAGGGAGGGATGGCGCAGATGCATCGGATTCGCAAGCGCAGAGGTAATCCAATCCGCAAATATGAAGTGCTGCCCGTGAATATGCGACGGTTGTCAGTGCGCTGAGGCAGTCACGGGATCATGCGGACCTTTGGGCGTATGGCCTACGAGCGCGACGCGCTTCATGACGCGGCGGCTGTTGTAATCCGCGATCGCGCAATGCTGGGTCGTGCGATTGTCCCAAAAAGCGATGTCCCCAACATTCCAGGAGAAGCGGACCTGAAATTCCGGCCGCTTCACATGATTGAGCAGGAAGTCGAGCAGCATGCGGCTTTCCTCCTGCGACACGCCCATGATCTGCGTCGTCCAGTTGGCGTTGATGTTGAGCGCCTTGCGTCCGCTGACCGGGTGCACTTCCACCAGCGGGTGGATGGCGGTGGAAAAGCTGTGCACCTTGTCCCCCAGCATGTCGCGCATTGATTGGCTGCGGGCTGCGAGCGGCTGGATGGAATGAAGGGCGCTGAGGCCATCGACCAGGTCTTTGATCGGCTGGGACAGCGCTTCATAGGCGGCGACCGAACTGATCCAGCAGGTGTCGCCGCCGACGTCGGGCTTCACCATGCATTGGAGCAGCGAGCCCATGGGCGGCGCTTCGAGATAGGTGCGATCCCGATGGAGATATTCAGCGCCCGCGCCTTTTGCTGAATTGCTTTCCATCCACAGCACTTCGCGCCGGGCGGCAGGATCGGGCTGAATTTCCGAGAGGTCGAGCGTGCCGAAATGACGCCCGGCGCGCATATGTTCTTCCTCCGACAAAGGCTTTTGATTGCGGAAGAAGACGACATAATTGTCATAGAGCGCTTCGTTGATCGCGGCGACGGTTTCGGGCGACAGATCAGTGGAAAGGTCGACGCCCCTTATTTCCGCGCCGATCGCGCCGGTCAGCTTGATGACTTCGATCATGACGATTTTCTTCCGATGATTCAGGCAGCGGCCAGAGGGGCGCCCGGCGCCACGACATGGCCCGGCAGGGCGCCGGTCAGCTGTCCATTGATGACGATCGGCTGGCCGTTGACGATGGTCGCCTTGACCCCGGTGCCCAGCGCCTTCCAACGGCCGATGCCGCCGGGCAGGTCGTGCACGAATTCCTTGCGCCATGGGCCAATGGTTTCGGGATCGAAGATCATGATGTCCGCCCAACCGCCAACGCGCAGCGTGCCGCGATCGGCGAAACCGAGCATCGCGGCCGGGACTTGGGTTATCTGGCGGATGCCTTCTTCCAGCGTCCAGCGTTTGCGCTGGAGAACCCAGGAGCGCAGGAAATAGGAGCTCCAGTCCGCGCCATCATCCTTGTGCAGATGTGCGCCGCCGTCCGACACGCCGACGATCATGTTGGGATGCCCCTGTGCCACATCGACCGCCGCCGCCCATTCGGGGCTTTCGGTGCGCCAGCGGAAGGTGGTGCGCAGATCCTCGTCCAAGGCGAGGTCTAGCATCGCGTCCATCGGCGCGACGCCCCAATCCTGCGCCAGCGCGCCGATCGACTTGCCTTCGAGGGGGCGGTTCCGTTCCTCGGCGACTTGCACCACATAGACGTCGGGCCATTGCGGCGGGGGGAGCGTGGTGCCCTTTGATGGGTCGCGGTTGCAGTCTTCGACTGAGTTGCGGACCCGGTCGCGCCATATTGTGTCGCGCAGTGCGGCGCGCCTTTCCGCGTCGGGCAGGTTCAACAGGTCGTTGAAGGCGAAGCAGGCCTTATAGTGGACATTGTTGGGGCCGATTTCGACGGTGCGGTCGAAGGGGCGGCTCATCAGCAGCGAATAGACAGGCGTACCGCGCGCGGTTGCATCGTCGAGGAAGCGGGACGCCCTGTCCCAGCTGGCGGTTGGCACATCGACCTTGCTCGCCCCGCCGATGCCCTGAATGATCACGGGGAGGCCCGATGCCTCGCCGATCTGGAGCAGAAGGTCATAATCCTCCTGCGTCATGCCGCCGATGGCGCTGGCGGGCAGGTAGCAGATGGTGCCCGGCCGCGTCCGTCCGGCGGCGGCGCTGAGCGCCAGAAGTTCGTCCCGGCTGGCGCGGCGGGAGGGTACTGGGCGTCCCTTGATATCGAGATGCGTGGGGGCGGCCGAAGAGGAGAGGCCAGCGGCGCCCGCCTTGACTGCTTCATCCACAATCGCCTGCATGGCGGCGATCTCTTCGGCCGTTGCGTCGCGGTCGTAGGCTCCCTCGCCCATGACCCAGCGGCGGATGTTTGAATGGCCGACATAGCAGGCGAAATTGACGCCTAGCCTGCCTTTCAAGGACGCGAGATATTCCGGGAAAGTTTCGAAATTGTCCCAGGGTACGCCAGACAGGGCGATGGGGTTCATATCCTCTACGCTGGCGAAGATGTCGGTCAGGAATTCCCGGTCATCCTTGCGCACGGGCGCCGCCGAGAAGCCGCAATTGCCTGCCAGTACGGTGGTGACGCCATGGAAGCAGGACATGGTGGCGTAGGGATCGAAGGTGATCTGCGGATCATAATGGGTGTGCGGATCTACTATGCCAGGTGCGACGATCATGCCGCTGGCGTCGATCTCTTGCTCCGCCGTTGCTTCGGCGAGGAGGCCCAGGGCGGTGATATGGCCGTCCCTTATGCCGACATCGATCCGGCGGCGGGGCAGGCCGGTGCCGTCGATCACCAAGCCGCCGCGAATGATCAAATCGAATGTCTGCGATGTCATGCGCCGGTTCGCTCTCGTTGGTTCTGCTGTACGGCGAAGATTTATTCCCAATATGGAATATGGTTCACCAATAGGCGCAGCTTTGCCGCCTATCCGGAAAAGGCGTGCGGCAGCTCATCGGCCGAAGGTGAAGCCGTTGATGTGCAGAGGGGCTGAAAGCGGAGAAGCGGGCTTGGCCGGATCGGTGTCGGCAGGCCCGCATTTTTACCTCACCATTCCATCTCGGGCGTGACGATCAGGTCCTTCACCGCGTCGGGAGCATAGGTCCAGGGTTCGTCGAAGCCGACGGAGACCGAGCTGTAGCCAAGGATCTGGCGCAGGATTTTGGTCGATCCCTTCATCACTTCAGGATCGATCGTCATCGGGAAGTTGATCATGGGTTTCCACCAGGGCGGGCAATATCCGATGATCACGCCAGCGCGTTCAAGGTCCGTTGACGTGTTCGCGCCCGTGCCGTGCAGCAGCAGGTCGGTATAGATCAGCACCGATCCGGCGGGCGCTTCGGCGGGCACGGATTCATATTGGACGGCCCAGGATTGTGGCTCCGTGTCGCGGTGGCTGCCCGGAACCATGCGGGTCGCGCCATTGGCTTCGACGAAATCATCGAGGCACCAGATGAAGCGGGTCTGCGCGGCGCCTGCCGACAGCGGCATCGCGCCGCTGCGGTCGCGGTGGATGCCCTGTTGCGCGCTGCCGGGGCGGGTGACGTTGGCGCCATAGCTGTGCACCAGATAGGATTCGTCCAGCGTCTGCGGCCCCAGCAGTTCGCGGGTGAGCTGAAGCGGCAATTCATGTTCCAGTATGTCGCGGAAGAAGCGTTCCCGGTTCATCAGATGGCATCCCGACATGCGGCGATTAAGGTCGTCATTATCGGTGTAGAAGCTGCGGACGCGCTCTTCATCGATCGCTTCTTCGCGGGCGATTTCGGCGGCGAGGAAGTCGCGCATTTCGCGCGCCTTGTCCTTGGTCACGACCTCGGCCGCGATGGCGTAGCCCGCGCGGTCAAGATCGGCGCGGATCTGGTCCATGTCCTTGGTCGGTTGCGGCAGGGGGCCGTCAAATTCCAGAGGCTTTACGGGGCGCGTGTCCATTGCGCCCATATTGTGCGTGACCTGCCTTTTCGCGTTTCCGGTAGCCATGGCTTATCCTCTCTCCGATATTCGTCCGGTGTTTCGGTTCACCTGTATTTTATAACCGTTGCGCTGTGCAATCAATTCGTACAGTCGTTGTACTTTCTTGCTTCAGCGCGCGCATCGCCATGGTCCAGTGCCAGGCGGCCCACAGGAAGAAGGCGGTGAGGCAGATCATGGCGTCCCGCAGGCCGAGCGCCGCGTCGCCGCCGCGCAGATAGGCGAAGGCGTCGCTCAGCACGCCTGCCACAAGAGGCCCCATCGATACGCCGATCAGGTTCGCCGCGACGATGTTCATGGCGCTTGCCCGCGCGCGCATCGATACGGGCGCGAGGCTTTGGGTGAGGGCGATCGAGGGCGCGGTCCAGAAGGAGCCGACGATGTAGCTGGGGATGAGGACGAGGAGAACGGCCTGCCCGTCCGCCATGCTGAGTGCGATGATGTCCAGCGGGATGCAGAGGAGCATGCCCGCGATCGGCAGCCAGAGCGCCATATGGAGGCCCGACTTGGCAAGCCGCGTTCCTTGCCAGCCACCTGCCCAGGTGCCGATCGCCCCGCATATGCCGGTCAGCAGGCCAAGGCCGACGCCGACATGCGCCAGGCTCATGCCATGGTTGCGGATGAGGAAGGAGGGCAGCCAGGTCGAAATGCCGGTTTGGGCGAAGGCCATGATCGCGGTTCCGGCGACGATGTGCAGGAAGGCGCGCCGTTGTGAGAGGACACGCAGGCTTTGAAAGAAATTGAGTGTCGCGGGCGCTTCGGCCGGTTGATCGGAGGGGTCTTCGGTTCCGCCGCGAAGTGGCTCGCGGGCGATGAGGGGGAAGAGGATCGCGATCAGGATGCCGGGGGCGCCCGCCAGCAGAAGGGCCGTACGCCAGTCGGTCGCCTGCGCGACGATGCCGCCTATGGAAAGGCCCGCCATGATGCCGACGGGCACGCCGATGGCGAAGATGCCTGCCGCAGCGGGTCGCTCGCGCGGCGGATAGAGGTCTGAGATGAGGGAGTGGGCGGCGGGGGCGAAGCCTGCCTCGGCAAGGCCGACGCCCATGCGTGCTGTGAAGAAGGCTCCGAAGCTGCGGGTGAGGCCGCACAGGGCCGTCATGACGCTCCAGCTGGCGGTGAAGACCGCGATCAGCCGTACGCGATTGACGCCCCGGTCGATCAGTTGGGCGATGGGAATGCCCATCAAGGTGTAGAAAATGCCGAACGCTCCGCCGGTCAGCAGGCCGAGTTCCCAGTCGGCGAGCTGGAAGTCGGCCTTTATGGGTTCCTGAAGGATGACGACGATCTGGCGGTCGAGATAGTTGAGGCTGTAGATGAAGGCGAGCATCAGGAGCATCGCCGTGCGGCGTTGCGCCTTGATCGGCGCGGATGCTGCGAGCGCATCGGGGCCAGCCGCTGGGAGCGCGTCCGACATGGTCAGCGGTGCCGGGTTCGTCATCAGCTTGTCTCCCAAGGAGCCGCCGTCCTTGAAAACGGCTTAGTCATGGGGGCAAAGATCATCGGATCGCGGTCAGGATCAACGCGGGCGCGCAACTTTCCGCGCATATGGAAGCCCGCAGGTCAGGCGCGGGGCAGGCCGAGATGATGCTGGGCGATGATGGTGCGATGCACTTCGCTGGTGCCGCCATAGATGGTCTGGCCGATGGATTGGCGGTAGGATTCCTCGATCTTCGCCAAGGCGGGCGTTTGGTGGGTGAGCGTGCCGGGCGCGGCGAGGGCGGCGAGATCGGCGGCATCTGCCATGTAGATTTCGGTGGTGAACATCTTGGCCATCGGGCCGATGGCGCGGGTCATGCGGCCCGCTTCGATCGCCCAGGTGACGCGGCGGCACATAAGGTCGGCGATTTCCAGATGGGCGCGCACGCGGGCAAGGCGGGCGCGGACGGCTGGCTTGTCGATCGGGCGCTTGCCCGACGCGTCGCTGCTGCTGGCCCAGTCGAGCGCGGCGCGCATCAGGCTGTGATGATAGATATGATAGCCTTCGCCGCCATGTTCGATTTCCATGGCGGCGGCCATGACCTTGAGGCCGCCATTGACTTCGCCGAGGCGATAGCGGTCGGGCACGCGGACTTCGTCGTAGAAGGTGATGTTGGTGCGTTCATCCGGGAGCGTGTCGACCGGCTGGATCGTGACGCCCGGCAGGTTCATGGGGAAGAAGAAGAGGGTGATGCCCTTATGCTTGGGCGCGTCGGGATCGGTGCGGGCGAGCATCAATATATAATCGGAAATATGCGCGCCGGTCGTGAACATCTTCTGTCCGGTGATGATCCAGTCATCGCCATCGCGCACGGCGCGGGTGCGGGCGGCGTACATGTCCGATCCTGATGCGGGCTCGGTAAAGCCGAGGCAGGCGAGCGCCGATCCATCGGCGAGGCGCGGGAGGACTTCGGCCTTTAGTTCGGGCGAGCCGAACTTCATCGTCATGCGCGCGCCCATATTGGTGCAGCCGATAGGGATGCGGGAGAGGCCGAATTCCTCGAACACGCGGCCGAGCGCGGTTACTTCCATGGGGCTGCGGTCTTGCCCGCCCCATTCGCGCGGCCAGTCGGGATAAGCGAGGCCTGCGGCGGCAAGCTGGCGGTGAAGGTCGGGAAGGTGGCCGTCGGTGGAGGTGGCGGCTGCGGCGCGCAGTTCGGGGGTGACTGCGGTTTCGAGGAAGGTCCGTACTTCTGTCGCGAAGGCTTCTTCGGTCGGGGTGAAGCCCATTTCGATGCCGGGCTCGCCTGCGTCTGGTAGCGCGGTTGTTGCGCCCGCCCAGAGCCGATCGCCTGCATCGACCAGCCGGTCTTCGGGGTCGCCCTCCGCCAGTGCGACGCGGTCGATCGCGAGGAAATAGAGGTGGATGTCATATTCGTCGGAGAGGCCGTAGCCGCCAAAGGTGCGCAGCGCCCGGCGCACGGCAGCGCGGGCGGTGGTGGCGGTCCACCAGCTGGTGAGGGCGGCGAGCGCCCCTGCTTCGGACTGTTGCTGCATTACGTCCCAGATGGTGCGCCATAGCAGCAGGCGGCCGCCCTCCATGTCGGTGATGGAGTCGGCGAGGGGGAAGGCGACGCCCTGAAATGCGCCGATCGGCTGGTCGAACTGCTTGCGGTCGGTGGCGTAGGCGGCGGCCATTTCGATGGCGCGGGTGCCTGCGCCGACGAGCCATGCTGAGCGCAGCAGGGTTCGTTCGGTGAGGGCGGCTTCGAAGGACTGCCTTGCCGCGTTGCCGCTGGCGATGATGCGCCTTTCGCCGGTGGGCAGGAGGGCGTGGATGGCGTCGGATTCCCAGCTTAGCTGGATGCATCCGTCCTGCGCGTCGAGGCTGATGGGGGTGGACGTTGCTTGTTCGAGCAGCGCGGCGGCGGCTTCGCCTTCAAGCTGGCCCAGAAGGCCGCAGGCGGCGATGCCGTCCGCGATCGGGAGAGGGGCCGCGCCCCGGCCTGCCGCCTCGCAGATTAGCGCGGCTTCCATGAGGCCCATGCTGAGGCCGCCGCGATCTTCTGGCGCGCGCATGGTGATGAAACCCATTTGCGCAGCCTCGCTCCAGAGGCTGGCATCGACCGCGCCCTTCGACGCGCGCGCGGCTTGCACCACCTCTTCCCGATCGAAGAAGCGCAGGGCCGCTTCCTGCATCATCGCCTGCTGTTCGCTGAGTTCGAGATTCATGCCAATTCCATCTTGTTCGCGCCTTCCTGCTTGGCCATCCTGAAGCGTAGGATGTCAATTTGGCGGCAGCGCGCTTCCGGTAGTGCGGAAGGGCGCTGGTAGCGGATGCTCGCAGCGCCGATCGCGCGCAACCAGCGGTCCAGGAGTAAGGCAGATGGTAGAATATATCCGTTACGCGGTCGAGGAACGGGTCGCGACGATCACGCTGGATCGCGCCGACCGGGCGAACGCGCAGAACGAACCTTTTTTGCAGCAGCTGAATGAGGCCTGGGAAAAGGCCGCGGCGGATGAGTCCGTGCGCGTCATCCTGCTGCGCGCGGAGGGCAAGCATTTCTCCGCCGGGCATGATGTCAGCGCGGAAGCCATCCGCGACGGGTCGTTCAACCGCATTCGCGAGACGATACCGGAGCGCGGGTTGCTGGGCATCCATGAGTGGGAGGCCAAACATTATCTCGGCTATTCCAAGCGCTGGCGCGATATTCCCAAGCCCTCGATCGCGGCGGTTCAGGGGGCCTGCATCGCGGGCGGCCTGTTGCTGGCATGGCCGTGCGACCTGATCATCGCGGCCGATGATGCGCGCTTTTCCGATCCGGTGGTGCTGATGGGCATCGGTGGCGTCGAATATCATGGCCACACTTGGGAGCTGGGGCCGCGCAAGGCGAAGGAGATGTTGTTCACCGCCAAGCCGATCGACGCGCATGAGGCGGAACGGCGGGGCATGGTGAACCGGGTCGTGCCGCGCGCGGATCTGGATGCAGAGGCATTGGCGCTGGCCCGCGAGATTGCGCAGATGCACCCGCATGCGCTGGCGATGGCGAAGCGGGCGGTGAACCAGACGCTGGACATCATGGGGCAGAGTACGGCGCTGCAAAGCTGTTTCGATATTCACCAGCTGGGCCATGCGTCGGCCTATGGCCAGACTGGCGAGTTCATCGTCGCTGGCATGGACAAGGTGAAGTCGCACTCATGAGCATCCTGACGCAGGTGGATGGGGGCGTCGCCACGCTGACGCTGAACCGGCCCGATCGGTTGAACGCGCTGACGGAGGCGATGCTGGGCGAGATCGCATCGATGCTGCGCGGCTGGTCGGTCGATCCGGCGGTGCGCTGCGTCGTCCTGGCGGGTGCGGGGCGCGGATTTTGCGCGGGCTATGATTTGTCGGGTGAGGGCAAGGAGGCGCGGGCCGAGCCTATGCGGGCCGATGAGGCGGCGGCGCGGATGAGCATTCATGGCGAAATTCCGCTGCTGCTTCATCGCATGCCCAAGCCGACGGTCGCTTGCTTGCGTGGGCCGGTGGCGGGGAGCGGGCTGGTGATGGCGGCGGCGTGTGATCTGCGGATCGCTTCGCGGACGGTGAAGTTCAAGCTGGCCTTTGCCAGCGCCGGGCGGTGCGGCGATCCGGGGGGTAGCTATCTGCTTACCCGGCTGCTGGGTCCGGCGCGGGCGCGGGAGATGTTCCTGCTGGACGAGCCGATGCTTGGGGATGAGGCCTTGGCGAGCAGGCTGGTCAATCGGCTGGTCGAGGATGAGGCGTTAGAGAGTGAGTGCGCGGCTTTGGCGGCGAAGCTGGCGGGCGGGCCGACGGTGGCCTTTGCGGCGATGAAGCGTAACCTCAATGCGGCGGGGGTCATCGCGCTGGAGGAAAGCATGGCGCAGGAGGCGGCTGCGAACGCGCAGATCAGCTTGTTTTCGCATGATGCGAGTGAGGCGGCGCGGGCATTCATGGAGCGGCGCGCGCCCAATTTCCTGGGCTACTGACGAGCCGCAATTGGCACCTGTTCCGGCATGGCGGAATTGGGACGGGTTCGGCTTACCTCGGGCCAAAGATTCGATATTGCAAAAAACAAGATTGGCGCGCTCGCATGCGCTCGACAGCAGATGGGATGGGATGAATGGCCACGGCGGCACAGGCGATCGACACTGACAGCATTCGGCGCGCGGTTGAGCTGGCGGATTTGAACGTGCTGCGGATCGCGCTCTACCAGAATAGTGGGGATGAGGAGATTGCCGCCCTGCCTGCCGCCGCGCAGATGAGCGAGGAGCAGAAGGCGCTGTTGAAGGAGCGTGCGGTCAAGTGGCTGGCGGACAATGCCGGTGCAGTGGACTTGCCGGAGCCGCCTGAGGCCGAATTGCGCCGCCTGATGACGATGTTGTCTGGCGAGATGACCGATGTCGAGTTTGAGGCGCGGCGTGACCTTCCGGCCTTCCGTGCCGTTCCCTGCGCTGTCGAATGGCAGGGTGAGAAGCCGGAGATTCCGGAGGGTTTCCGCATCGTCATCATCGGCAGCGGCCCGGCCGGGATCGCGGCGGGCGTGCAGTGCGAGTTGCTGGGTCTGCCCTATCTGTTGCTGGATCGTCAGCCTGAGGCGGGGGGTACGTGGACGATTAACCGCTATCCCGATGTGCGGGTCGATACGCCGTCCATCACCTATGAATATAGTTTTGAGAAGCTGTATCCCTGGGGCGAGCATTTCAACCGGGGAGAGGATGTTCGCACTTATCTGCAACATGTCTCGCGCAAATATGGGGTGATGGCGAACAGCCGGTTTGCCCATGATGTGAAGGGGGCGGTGTTTGATGCCGGGCGCAATGTCTGGACGCTGGACGTCGAAACGCCGGGCGGGCGTCAGGAGATCGTCGCCAATGTGGTGATCACCGCTTGCGGCACATTTGCCAATGCGCAGTTGCCCGACATTGAGGGCGTGCAGGATTTCGGCGGGCAGATCATCCATCCGTCCGCCTGGCCGGAGGGGTTGGACCTGACGGGCACGCGGGTCGCCATCATCGGCAATGGATCGACGGGCGTGCAATTGCTGAGCGCGGTCGCGCAAAAGGCGGGGCATGTCAGCGTCGTGCAGCGGACCCCGCAATGGATCAGCCCGCGCGAGAAATATGGCGCGCCGATCGAGCCGGAACTGGC
>CAMPIM010000087.1 GCA_946886365.1 uncultured Novosphingobium sp. | reverse complement strand
ACCGGACTTCGGTGTCGGGTCAGCGCGGCGTAGGGATCGATGCGGGGCTGGCGATACTGGCTGAGGTGAAGGCGCAGTTGGGCTGTCCCGTGCTGACCGATGTGCATGAGGCGGGGCAAGTGGAGGCGGCGGCGCAGGCGGTGGATATTCTCCAGATTCCCGCTTTCCTGTGTCGTCAGACCGACCTGCTGCTGGCGGCCGGACGCACCGGCGCGGTCGTCAATGTGAAGAAGGGGCAGTTTCTCGCGCCCTGGGACATGGCGGCGGTGGCGCAGAAGGTCGCTTCGACAGGCAATGAGCGGATAATGCTGACCGAGCGCGGGGCAAGTTTCGGCTACAATACGCTGGTCAGCGACATGCGGTCGCTGCCAGTGATGGGTGAGACCGGCTATCCGGTGGTGTTCGATGCCACCCATTCGGTGCAGCAGCCGGGTGGGCTGGGCTCAGCTTCGGGTGGACAGCGGGAGTTTGCGCCGGTGCTGGCGCGCAGTGCGGTTGCGGCGGGCGTTGCGGCGGTGTTTGCCGAGGCGCATGATGATCCGGATCGGGCGCCTTCGGATGGGCCTGTCATGCTGCCGCTGGAGTGGATGGGGATGCTGCTTGGGAAGTTGAAGACTATCGATGAGGTGGTGAAAGGCTGAGTACGCCCCTCTCATTCCCCGTTCGCCTGAGCTTGTCGAAGGTATCCACTTCTTTTGAGCAAAGTGAAGGGCTTCGACAGGCTCAGCCCGAACGGTGAAAGGTCGTCCCCTATATCAAGGCCGCGTCTGGCCCGTCCCGCGCACCAGCCATTTGTAGGTGGTCAGGCCTTCCAACGCTACCGGGCCGCGCGCGTGGAGGCGGCCGGTTGAGATGCCGATCTCCGCGCCAAGGCCGAACTCGCCGCCGTCGGCGAACTGGGTGGAGGCGTTCCACATGACGATCGCGCTGTCTACGGCGTTGAGGAAGCGCTCGGCTTTCGCCGCGTCTTCGGTAATGATCGCGTCCGTGTGATGGCTGGCGTGAGCGGCAATATGAGCGAGCGCTTCGTCCAGCCCATCGACCAGCCGCACGGAAACGATGGCGTCGAGATATTCGGTATCCCAATCTTCGTCCGACGCAGCGATGACGCGGGCGTCCATCGCCTGCACCGCCGCGTCCCCGCGCACTTCGCACTTGGCGTCGAGCAGGGCCTTCACGATGGCGGGGGCCGCGCCGAACGCCTTGTCGATCAGCACGGTCTCGGTCGCGCCGCAGATGCCCGTCCGGCGCATCTTGGCGTTGACGATCAGCTTGGCCGCCATGTCCGGATCGGCCGCGCCATCGACATAGCTGTGGTTGATGCCGTCGAGATGCGCGAGCACGGGCACGCGCGCCTCTTCCTGTACGCGGGCAACCAAGCTCTTGCCGCCGCGCGGAACGATGAGGTCGATGAAGTCAGACGCCTTGAGTAATGCGCCAACGGCGGCGCGATCTGTCGTGGGCACAAGCTGCACCGCGTCGGCGGGCAGGCCAGCGGCGGCGATCCCTTCGGCCATGGCGGCGTGGATGGCGCGATTGCTCTCCTTCGCCTCGCTACCACCACGCAGGATGACGGCGTTGCCCGCGCGCAGGCACAGCGCGGCGGCGTCGGCGGTCACATTGGGGCGGCTTTCATAGATGATGCCGATCACGCCCAAGGGCACGCGAACGCGGGACAGCTCCAAGCCGTTGGGCCGGACCTGCTTGTCGATGACGCTGCCGAGTGGATTGTCGAGGCTGGCGACCTGATCGACGCCAGCGGCCGTTGCCGCCACGCGGGGTTCGTCAAGTCGCAGACGGTCGAGCATGGCTGGCGAAAGACCGTTGGCGGCGGCGTTTTCCATATCGCGCGCGTTTGCTGCAAGGATTTGCGGCGCCTGATCCCGAAGCGCCTGCGCGGCGCGGCGCAGGGCCTCGATCTTCTGCGCGTCGCTTGCGCTGGCCAGCGTTGCGGCAGCGGCGCGGGCGCGCGCGCCCATTGAGGCAATCAGCATTTCGGGAGTCTGGGTCAGGTCATTCATCTGGTCGAGCCTTTCGCCCGCGCCCTTAGCATGAAAGCGTCGTGGGACGAAATGCACTGGGTGGCCTTTGGCTCCGCTATAGCATTATGACGCTTATCTCGCGATCCAACCAATACCCCGGACGGGGCTTGTGGAAGCCCTCCACCTAATTTGAAGAGAAGAAAGGCCCTTCGACAGGCTCAGGGCGAACGGGGTGGGATGATATTTCAGGCAGCCTGTGCCAGACTTTCCGCCTTCAGCGCGCGGAAGGTGCGGCATGGCGGAATGTTGCGCCATTCGACCCGCTCGGCGATCTGGTTGAACTGCCCGGTGAGCAGCCGACGTACGAAGGCAGAATATTGATAGACCAGAAACTCGCCGCCGGGTCGCAACGCCCGCTGCGTTTCCGCGCAGATGAGTTCGCCCACCCCTTCCGGCAACGTGGAGAAAGGAATTCCCGAGAGGATATAATCAGCCTGCCGGTGTCCGGCCTCAACAATGAAGCGGCGTACGTCCGCCGCCGATCCATGCACGACCCGCAGGCGGGGATCATCGATCTGCGCTTCGAGCCATGCGACGAAGTCGAGGTTAAGATCGATCGCCACCAATTTCGCGTCCGGGTGCATGCGCTCCAATATCGGGCGAGTGAAGGTGCCGACGCCCGGCCCATATTCCACGAACAGGCGCGTGCGCTGCCAATCCACCCGATCCAGCATGCTGTCCACCAGCGCAGCCGAAGACGGGATCACGGAACCGATCATCCCGGGATGCTTCATGAACTGGCGGAAAAACATGCTCCACTGACCCAGGAATGACGCCGGATCTGCTTTTTTCTTCAAGGGAATGGAGGCCATCAATACTCGCCTGTTTGCCTTCACGTCTGGGCCTTGCAAATATCGGCAAGCCTGGCAAGCCGCTTTGCATGCTGGCGGGCATATTGCCCGGCCATGGGTAAGCGAACGCGCGGACTGCGGATGGGTTCAATCCGCAATCCGCTAGCCCTTGTTAAGATTGCGATTCGCGGGATCGGAGCATCCCCGGCGTCACAAAGCCGATGGGATCGACCCGCATGGCGCTCTGTTTCAGCTGGGACTGAATCTTTTCATATTCATGCTCCATTTCCGGCGTCACCGACGCGCGGGTTTCCTCAAGCGCCTCATTGAAATGCGCCTGCTCGACCCGCTCCACCGACAGGGATTGGCGCAGCGCAATCAGACCGGCGCGGCGGACCAGATCTTCCAGATCCGCGCCGGTGAACCGCTCCGTCCGTTCCGCCAGATCATCGAGATCGACATCCTCACCCAGCGGCATCTTGCCGGTATGGATCGTCAGGATGCGCCTGCGCCCTGCCTTGTCGGGCACCGGGACATAGATGAGCTCGTCGAAGCGGCCCGGCCGCAGCAGCGCCGGGTCGATCAGCGTCGGCCGGTTGGTCGCGCCGATGACGATGACCGATTGCAGTTCTTCCAGCCCATCCATCTCGGAGAGGATCGTGTTCACCACCCGCTCCGTCACCGCTGGTTCGCCAAGGCCGCCGCCACGGGCGGGGACAAGGCTGTCCAGCTCATCGATGAAGATGACCGTGGGCGCCACCTGCCGCGCGCGGGCGAACAGGCGTGCGATCTGCTGTTCGCTTTCGCCATACCATTTGGACAGCAGATCGCTTGATTTGGTCGCGATGAAGTTCGCCTGCGCTTCTCGTGCGACCGCCTTGGCCAGCAGCGTCTTGCCGGTGCCGGGCGGGCCATAGAGGAGGAAGCCCTTTGCCGGACGGATGCCGATGCGGCGGAAAGCGTCGGGGTCCTTGAGCGGCAGCTCGACCCCTTCCTTGAGGCGCATCTGCGCTTCGTCGAGGCCGCCAATGTCGGACCAACCGATATTGGGCGCCTGCACCATCACCTCGCGCATGGCCGATGGCTGGACGCGCTTGATCGCCGCCATGAAGTCTTCGCGCGTGACGGATAGCTCCTCCAGCACGTCGGGCGGGATGATCCCTTCCTCCAGATTGAGGCGCGGCATTAAACGGCGCACCGTCTCGATCGCCGCCTCCCGCGTGAGCGCCGCCAGATCCGCGCCAACAAAGCCATAGGTCATCCGCGCGAGTTCACCGAGATCGACGCCTTCGGCCAGCGGCATGCCGCGGGTATGGATGCCCATGATCTCACGACGCCCACGCTCATCGGGAACGCCGACGATGATCTCGCGGTCGAAGCGGCCCGGGCGGCGCAACGCCTCGTCGATCGCCTCTGGCCGGTTGGTTGCGGCGATGACGACCAGATTGGTACGCGGCTCCAGCCCGTCCATCAGCGTCAGTAACTGCGCGACAAGCCGCTTTTCGGTCTCGCCAGTCACGCTGCCGCGCTTGGGCGCGATCGAATCAATCTCGTCTATGAACAGGATCGACGGCGAGGACTTGGCCGCCGCCTCGAATATCTCGCGCAGCTGCTTTTCCGATTCGCCATAGGCCGATCCCATGATCTCTGGCCCGTTAATCAGGAAGAACTCAGCCTCCGATTCATTGGCGACGGCGCGGGCGAGGCGCGTCTTGCCCGTTCCCGGCGGGCCATGGAGCAGCACGCCCTTGGGCGGGTCGACGCCCAGCCGTTCGAACAATTCAGGGTAGCGGAGCGGCAGCTCCACCATTTCGCGCAGTTGGTCGATCGCTTCAGCCATGCCGCCAACATCGTCATAGGTGACATCGGCGCGCCGGGACTCCTTGGGCTCCTCATATTCGGCGCGCAGGTCGATCTCGGTATCGGCGTCGATCTGCACGTACCCCTTGGGCGTCGTGGACACCACCACCAGCCTGATTTCCTGAAGCGCATAGGCGGGCGCGGCGAGCATCTGACGTAGCTGCGGGGGCATGTCGTTCGGCGGGACCTGCTGTTGGCCTGCCGTTGCAACGATGTCGCCAGCCGCGAGCGGACGCTGGAAGAAAACACGCTTCAGCGCTTCGGGATTGCCCTGAAGCCGGAGATTATTTTGTGCAGGCGCGAACACAACCCGTTGCGCGGGGCGAGGCTCGATCTTGGTTATATGCACGAAATCGCCCGATCCGACCCCCGCATTGGCGCGCTGCAACCCGTCGAGACGAAGGACATCGAGCCCCTCATCTTCCTTGTAAGGGCGGACCACGCGGGCAGGCGTCGACCGCTTCCCCGCGATCTCGATCACGTCGCCCTCGGACAGATGAAGTTCCGCCATCACCGCCAGCGGAATGCGCGCAAGCCCGCGTCCTGCGTCTTCGGGTCGCGCATTTGCTACCTGAATTCGGCGTTCCGCGCTTTCCTGTTCGGCCATTGCCATCCCCATTCTTGTCACTGCGTAACGAGATAGGAAACGCCAGTCGCCAAGGAAAGGGGCCAGCGATCATGACAGGCCGGGACAAAAAAAGGGCCGACCCGAAGGCCAGCCCGAAAAGTTTTAGGAGAGGATGCCTGAAAGGCCTTTCCTATGTGCGGTGCAGCATGATATTTTGCAATTGCGAAAAGAACGAGACAGTTGCAAAATTTGCATCTTACCGGTTGACGCTTTTTCATGCTGGTGAAAAGAGGATGACTTGGGATAGGCCGCTCAACCTTCGAAGCGTACCGATGACGCGTCGCAACAGAGTTATGGCTTAGCTACAGATCGATTATGCGCAGACTGCCGCCCCTTACCGCCCTAGAGGCCTTTGTTCAGGTAGCCCGCCTTGGCTCGGTCAAGGCTGCGGCTGAAGAACTGGCGCTGTCCACGCCCGCGCTCAGCCGCCGCGTTCAGGCGCTGGAACGATTTATTGGCCGCCCGTTGTTCGACCGCAAGCATCAGGCGCTGGAAATCAATGCCGATGGGCAGAAGCTGCTCGACGACATCGCGCCCGCGCTGGATTCGCTGAGCCAGGCGCTGGAGAATATTCAGAGCGGCGGCAACCAGCTTCGCCTGCGCCTCGCGGTGATGCCGCTGTTCGCGACGCAGCGGCTGTTCCCCCATCTGGGCGCGTTGCGGCAGAAGCATCCGCAATTGCACATCGACATCGAAACGACGCCGCATGCGGTCGCGCGGCTGGGCGAAGGGCTGGACGCCGCGATCGTGCTTGCGAAGGATATCGACCCGGCGCTCTATGCCCATGAGTTGGATCATGACGAAGTCTATCTGATCGGCCGCAAGGCGCTGCTGGAATCGCCGCAGAAGATCGCGACTCCCGCGGACCTGGCGGAGCACACCATCCTGCTTCATCGCGACATGAACCTTTCGTTCGAGGCGTGGAAGGAAGCGGTGGGATTGCCGGACCTGCAGCCGCTCGCGATCGACAATTATGATTCGGGCCAGTTGATGCTGGAGGCGGCGGCGCAGGGCCTGGGCGTCGCGGTGATGCATGCGAGCCACTTCAAGGAAGCGGACGACGCACGCCTCGTTCGCCTGTTCCCCGAAACGCGGGTGGAAAGCCCCTATCGCTATTATTTCGTCTGTCGGCCCCGCGCCTTGCAGACACGCGCGGTGCGCATTTTCCGCGACTGGCTGATCGCGGCGGATATCTGATCGACGCCAATATTGTCGGTGGATCGGGGGGCTGGGCGTTTTTTTGATTCCCGCGCTCTTAACCTTAGTCAGTTCGGTCCGTTATTACCGGCATGACTGGGGCATCATCATCCGCAAACGCGCAGCACGGCCTGGCCGATCGTCTGACTCGATGGGCTCGCGGCCTGTCGGGCAAACCGGACGCAGAGGAAGAGACGGACGAAGCCGAACCCCAGCGCGCCCGTTCTGGCAGCACCGCGCATCGCGAGATCAATCGGCGGCGCAAGCTGTATGACGAGATCGGCAATTTCCTGTTCGCGCACGATCTTGACCTCACACCGCTGAATTTCGGCGTCGCGCATGATTATCTGACCGGGTCGCAGATCGGCGTGGAAAAGGCGATCAGGGCAGTGCTGGCGGAGCGTGGCAAGATCAGCAACAGCTGGGTCGAAGAAATCGTGGCGGAGCAGCGCGGGGACGAGGTGACGCCCGAGGCGCTGTCCACCATGCTGGCGAAGGTCGAGGAGAATCTGTCCGAATTTACCGGCCTGATGACCGAATCGCGCAATTCCGCGAAGGATTATGGCGCGGCGCTGCAGGAAGAAGTGAAGGGCCTTGCCGCTGGCGCGAAAAATGAACCCGTCCTCGCGCGGCTGGTAGCCCTTACGCGGTCCATGGTCGAAAAGACCCGTCAGGTCGAAGGCCAGCTACGCCAGAACCAGAAGCAGAACCATGCGCTGCGCTCCAGCCTCGCCAATGCGCGGCGGGCGGCAGAGCATGACCATCTGACGGGCCTGCCCAACCGGCGCGCTTTTGAAAGCACATTGCGAGAAGAGGTGGCGATGGCCCGGAAGGAAGGCCAGCCGCTGGCCGTCGCCTTCTGCGATATCGATCATTTCAAGGTGATCAACGATACGCACGGCCATGACACGGGCGACCGCGTGCTGAAGTTCGTCGCGGGGCTGCTGGCCAAGGCAAGTAATGACCAATGCCATGTCGCGCGGCACGGCGGCGAGGAGTTCGTCATGCTGTTTCGCGGCAAGACGGCGGCGGAGGCGTGCGAGGCGGTGGACGATGTCCGGCGGGACCTTGCCACGCGCAGCCTGGTCAACCGCACCAATGGCGAACGCATGGAACGGGTCAGCTTTTCGGCGGGCGTTGCCAATGTGCTGACCCATGACGACCCGCGCGCGGCGCTGAAGGCGGCCGACCGGGCGTTGTATCTGGCCAAGGAGCATGGCCGGAACCGCGTCTATCTCGCGGTTGAGGGCGAATGAACGTCCATGACGTCTCGCTTTACTGTCGTCGCCCCGGACTTGATCCGGGGTCCCGCTTCATTCAGCGCGCGAACGGAAGAAAAGCAGGATCCAGGGTCAAGCCCGGGATGACGAGCCGATTTTCCTTAGCCTCAGCTTAGAAATCCGGCTTTTCATAATGGGGCGGCGGGGTGATGACCTCCATCCGCTCCGACAGCAGGGGCCGGAAGGACGGGCGCGATTTGAAGCCTGCATACCAGCGCTTCACCGTCTCATGCCCGGCCCAGTCTATGCCGCCCAAATAGTCCGCGACTGACAGGTGCGCTGCCGCCGCGATGTCGGCAAGGCTCATCGTGCCACCCGCCATCCAGCTGCGGTGATCGAGCAGATAATCCATATAATCCATATGGACATTGGCGCGCTTCATCGCCTCGCGCAGCACCCGCGCATCGGGTGGCGCGCGTTCGATCAGCCGTTTCTTCATCCGCTCATGCAGCAGCGGGCCGACGACGTCGCCGTAGAAATTCTGGTCGAAAAAGGCGACGAGCCGCCGCACCTCCGCCCGGCCCGCAGCCGTGCCGGAGATCAGCGGGAATTTCTCGACCGTCTCCTCGAAATATTCGCAGATCGCCTGGCTGTCGATCAGCGTCGATCCCTTTTCCTGATCAACCATGACGGGCGTCGTCCCGGCGGGGTTGAGATCCAGAAACTCGTCGCGCGCTTCCCAGGGCGATTCGCGTACCAGATCATAGCCGATCCCCTTTTCGCCGAGCAGCAGGCGCACCTTGCGGGAGAAGGGACAAAGCGGGAATTGGAAGAGCTGCCACATGGCTTCCTGTTAAGCGGAGGCGGCGCCTGCGAAAAGCGGCAAATTGGGTGGCCCTTGCTTTAATGCGCGGCGAAAATGGTGGAAACTTTGGCGGCACCGGAACGATCCGGGCTTCCGATGATCGCCTCTACCCTCTAGAGGGGCAGGCAACGCACAGGAAAGGATACTCGATGTCTGACGATTTTTTCCCGGTATCCAAGGAATGGGCCGCTTCGGCGCTGCTCGACCGGGATGGGCGTGAGGCAGATTATCAGCGGTCGATCAACGAGCCGGCATCCTACTGGCTGGAGCGCGCAAAGCGCCTGGATTGGCTGACATTCCCCAGCAAAACCGACGAGAGCAGCTTCAACGAAGCGGATTTCGGCGTGAAATGGTTTGCCGATGGCGTGATTAACGTCAGCGCAAACTGCATCGACCGACATCTTGCCGAGCGGGGCAACCAGACCGCGATCATCTGGGAACCTGACTCGCCGGATGCCGAGCCGCGCCGCTACACCTATGCTGAGGTGCATGAGGAAGTCTGCCGCTTCGCCAATGTGCTGAAAGCTGCGGGCGCGAAGAAGGGCGACCGCGTCACCGTCTATCTGCCGATGATCCCGGAGGCGGCGTTCGCCCTGCTCGCCTGTGCGCGGATCGGCGCGATCCATTCGGTCGTCTTTGGCGGCTTCTCGCCCGAGGCGCTGGCAGGGCGGATCATCGATTGCGATTCCAACATCGTCATCACCGCCGACGAAGGCCGCCGCGCGGGCAGACAAGTCCCGCTCAAGGCCAATGTCGATGCCGCGCTCAAGGATTGCCCGAGCGTCAAAAAGGTCGTGGTGGTGCAGGCGACCGGCAGCGCCATCGCCATGCAGGAAGGCCGCGACCTGTGGCTGCATGAGGAAGCCGCCAAGGTCTCTGCGGACTGCGCGCCCCAGCCGACGAACGCGGAAGACCCGCTGTTCATCCTCTATACCTCGGGTTCGACCGGCAAGCCCAAGGGCGTGCTGCACACGACCGGCGGCTATCTGTTGTGGGCCAGCCTTACCCATGAGCTTTGCTTCGATTATCGCCCAGGTGACATATACTGGTGCGCCGCCGACATCGGTTGGGTCACCGGGCACAGCTATATCGTCTATGGCCCGCTCGCGAACGGCGCGACGACGCTGATGTATGAGGGCGTGCCCAACTATCCGACGCCTAGCCGCATCTGGGAAGTGGTCGACCGGCATCAGGTTCAGACGATCTTCACCGCGCCCACCGCCCTCCGCGCGTTGATGAAGGAGGGCGACGAGTTTGTGCGCTCCACCAGCCGCAAGTCGCTGCGCCTGCTGGGCACCGTGGGCGAGCCGATCAACCCCGAGGCGTGGCGCTGGTATCATCATGTCGTGGGTGAGGATCGCTGCCCGATCATCGATACTTGGTGGCAGACGGAAACGGGCGCGGCGATGATCGCGCCTATGCCGGGGGCCACTGACCTGAAGCCGGGTTCGGCAACGCTGCCGATGCCGGGCGTGATCCCGCAGATCGTCGATAGCGAGGGGAAGGTGCAGGAAGGAGCGGCGGAGGGCAATCTGGTCATCGCCGGAAGCTGGCCGGGTCAGATGCGCACCGTCTGGGGCGATCATGAGCGCTTTTTCCAGACCTATTTCACCACATTCCCCGGCAAATATACGACCGGCGACGGCGCGCGCCGCGATGCCGACGGATATTATTGGATCACCGGCCGCGTCGATGATGTGATCAACGTGTCCGGCCACCGCATGGGCACGGCCGAGGTCGAAAGCGCGCTGGTGCTGCACGAAGCGGTCGCCGAAGCGGCTGTGGTTGGCATGCCCCATGACATCAAGGGCCAAGGCATCTACGCCTATGTCACGCTGAACAGCGGCGAGGAGCCGAGCGAGGAATTGCGCAAGACGCTGATCGCCTGGGTCCGCACCGAGATCGGCCCGATCGCCACGCCCGACGTCATCCAGTTCGCCCCCGGCCTGCCCAAGACCCGCTCCGGCAAGATCATGCGCCGCATCCTGCGCAAGATCGCGGAAGGCGAGGTGTCGGCGCAGGCTCTGGGCGACACAAGCACCCTTGCCGATCCTTCGGTGGTGGATAATCTGGTCGCCAACCGTCACGGATAAAGCGCCAAGGATCAGGAGACGCCGGTGGAACGATACAGCCTGGTTGCCCGCACGTTGCATTGGGTCATGGCGATCCTGATCCTATTCAACCTGTGGCTGGGACTGGCGCATGACTCCCTGCCGCGCGATTGGCAGGTGATGCCGGTGCATAAATCGGTCGGCCTCACCGTGCTGGCGCTGGCGATCCTTCGGCTGGTCTGGCGTCTGACCCATCGGCAAACGCCTTTGCCTGAGGGTTTGCCCGCCTGGGAAAGGCTGGCCGCGAAGGTTACGCACTACACATTCTATGCCTTCATGCTGCTGGTGCCCCTCACCGGCTGGATCATGAGTTCGGCGGGGAAATGGCCGCTCAACTGGTTCTTCCTGTTCGATGTGCCGAAATTTGCGGTGACGAAGGATGACGCGATCGTTGGCTTTTCCGCCGAGGCGCATGAGATATTCGCCTTCGCCTGGATCGCGCTCCTCGTCCTGCATGTCGCGGCGGCGCTGCGCCATCACTTCATCCTGAAGGATGACGTGATGCGGCGGATGTGGGGGTAAGCTCTTCGTCGTCACCCAGCGAAAGCTGGGGTCCAAGCGAGATGCCAGTTTTCACTGGCATGACGGAAAAACTTAGACGAGTTCCCCGATCAGCAGCTTGGGCAGCGCGCCGGATTCGCCGCGTGCCTCCGCCATGAAGCGGTTCTTGAGCATCGGTGTGCGCTGTACGGCGGCGAGGCCGAAGCGGCGGACGGCTGAAGGAATGCGGCCGGGTACATCGAACAGCCGGACGAGACCGTCCATGGCGACGCTGACGGACATCGCGTCCAGCCCGCGCCAGCGCTGGTAGCGTGCCATCAACTGCGCGTCGCCCGGATCAAGGCCGAGGCGCATGCCATCGACAAGGACCTCCACCAACGCGGCGACGTCGCGAAAGCCGAGGTTCAGGCCCTGCCCGGCGATCGGATGGATCGCGTGGGCGCTGTCGCCGACCAGCGCCAGCCGGGTGTCGGTGATCCGCGCGGCATGATGGAAGCCCAGCGGGTAGCTGGAACGCGGCCCGGCGAGCGATATTCCGCCTAGGAAACCGCCCATGCGCTTCTGCGCTTCGGCGAGCCATGCCCGCTCGGACAATTTCAGCATCACCGGCGCCTGCTCGGTCGGCACTGTCCAAACGATCGCCGATCGCGTGCCCGGCAACATCGGCAGCAGCGCGAAAGGGCCGCCGGGATAGAAAATCTCGTAGGCCGTGTTGGCGTGCGGCACCTCATGATCGATCGCCGTCACCATGGCAGTATGCTTATATTGCCAGCGCGTGGTGCGGATGCCCGCTGCTTCGCGCGTTGGGCTGTTCCGGCCCTCGGCCGCCACCAGAAGCGCGCCGTGGAGGACTTGTCCACTGGCGAGCGTCAGGCTGACGCCATCGGCATTGCGATCGACATGGATGGCGCGGTCTGGCTGGAAACGCGTGAGGTTTTCCGCTTTCTCCGCTGCCTGAGCCAGGGCGACGCGTAGGTCGCGATTGGGGAACATGATCCCCATGACCCCATCGTCAGCATCGGGCGCGAAGTCGAGCGCACCGGGCTCCAGCCCGTCGCTGACCCAGATGCGGTCGATGGGGCAGCCCTTCCCTTCCAGCAATGCGGCAACACCGATCGCGGACAGCATCGCATGGCTGGTCGAGGAAATGGCCGAGACGCGCCCGTCGAAACCGACTGCGCTGGTTTCGACCGGATCAGCAGGATCGATGACGGCGCAACGCACCCCATGACCGGAAAGCGCGATGCCCAGGGTCAGCCCGACAAGGCCCCCGCCCAAGATAACGACATCAAAACGTTGCATGCAAGCTATCTAGGCGCTTGGCGGCCGATTGGGAAGCGTGACAAACCCCGATCAAAGAGTGCTGAGTCACATTGGTTCGCGCAGAAGCGCAGAGGACGCGGAGGTTTTTCTCTCTCTGCGCCTCTGCGCGAATAATCTATCCACATCCCCTGTCCGGGAATGAGAGGTTCGCTGCCTTAAAGCTTGCGCACCCAACCAGCGGGATCCGCAACCGTTCCGCGCTGGATGCCGGTCAGCTCGGCGCGCAGGGCTTCGGTCACGATGCCGCCGTCGCCATTGCCGATGGTGAAGTCGCCATCGACGCTCTTCACCGTGCCGATCGCCGTCACGACCGCAGCGGTGCCGCAGGCGAACGCCTCGCGCAGCTTGCCGCTGGCCCCATCGTCGCGCCACTGCGCAAAGCTATAGGGTTCTTCGCGCACCTCATGCCCCTTGGCGCGGGCGAGGGTGATGATGCTGTTGCGGGTGATGCCGGGCAGGATGGTGCCCGACAGCGGCGGGGTGACGATCGACCCGTCATCCATCACGAAGAAGACGTTCATGCCGCCCAGTTCCTCGACCCACTTATGCTCGGCGGCGTCGAGGAAGACGACCTGATCGCAGCCATGCCTGGTCGCTTCGGACTGCGCGACCAGGCTCGCCGCATAATTGCCGCCGCACTTGGCCGCGCCCGTGCCGCCCTTCGCCGCGCGGGTATAATGTTCCGACACCCAAAGCGTGACCGCCTTCTTACCGCCCTTGAAATAGGCGCCTGCGGGCGAGGCGATGACGCAGAAGATATACTCCGCCGCCGGGCGGACGCCCAGAAAGCTCTCGCTCGCGAACATGAAGGGGCGCAGATAGAGGCTGCCTTCGCCGGTGGGTATCCACGCGGCGTCGATCTTCACCAGTTCCTCGACAGCCTCCAGGAAAATGTCTTCGGGCAGGACAGGCATCGCCATGCGTTCCGCCGATTCGGCGAAGCGGCGGGCATTTTCTTCCGGGCGGAACATGGCGATGCTGCCATCCTCAAGCCGGTAGGCCTTCATGCCTTCGAAGATTTCCTGGGCGTAATGCAGCACGGCGCAGGCGGGATCGAGTTGGAACGGCTCACGCGGGCCGACGGCATGGCTGTGCCACCCCTGCCCCTCGGTATAGCGGATCGTCACCATATGATCGGTGAACAGGCGGCCAAAGCCGGGGTCCTCCAGCATTACCGCGCGCTGGTCAGCCGCCACAGCCTTGCTGCTCGGGTTGACAGTAAAGCGCGACTTCTGCTGGACGTCCATGATCAATGCTCCTCTAGTAGGACCGGCCGCCTATGTCACAAACGGCTGGCCGAAACAATGGGTCATGATTACTGTCCAATTTGTTCCGGTTTCGAAAGGGCCGCTCGCCACCTGCTGGCATCTTGGCGGCGGGCGGCGGCGCGCTTATGCCCTCAACCATGCACTTCTTTTCGGACAATGCGACCCCGGTCTGCCCGCAAGTAATGGCGGCGATGGAGGCGGCTGATCTGGCTGACCACGGCTATGATGGCGACGCGTGGAGCGCGCGGATGGACGGCGCCTTTTCGGATCTGTTCGGCGCCCCGGTTCGCGCGCTGTGGGTGGCGACCGGCACGGCGGCGAACAGCATCGCGCTTGCCTGCCTCTGCCCGCCCTATGGTGGCATCCTCTGCCATGAAGAATCGCATATCGTGGTGGACGAATGCGGCGCTCCGGGCTTCTACACCCATGGCGCGAGCCTGATGAGTTTGCCGGGAGATGGCGCGAAGCTTTCGCCTGACACGCTGACCGAACGACTGCAGGGGATACGGCCGGATGTGCATCAAATTCCGGCCCGTGCGATCAGCATCACCCAGGCCAGCGAATATGGCCGCGTCTATACGCCCGCAGAGGTCGTCGCGATCGGGGATGTGGCGCGGAGCCACGGCCTTGGCCTGCACATGGACGGCGCCCGCTTTGCCAATGCCGTGGCGCATCTGGGTTGCCATCCCGGCGACGTGACTTGGCGCGCGGGTGTCGATGTGCTGACATTCGGCTGCGTCAAGAATGGCGGTATGCTAGGGGAAGCGCTGCTCTTCTTCGGGCCAAAGGCGGACGCGCGTGCGGCCGAAGCGGCACGATGGCGCAAGCGCGGCGGGCATCTGCTGTCCAAGGGCCGCTATCTTGCCGCGCAGATATTGGCGATGCTGGAGGATGACTTGTGGCTGACCAACGCCCGCGCCGCCAATGCCGCCGCTGCCGCGCTGGCGGGGGCTGTGCCCGATCGGCTGCTCCACGCCGTGGAGGCCAATGAGTTGTTCATCCGCCTCGCTCCTGCCGAGGCAGCGGGTCTGCGTGCGCAAGGCTTCGATTTTTACGACTGGGGCGAAGGGGCTGCGCGTCTCGTTACCAACTGGGCGCAGGATGCCGCAGCGGTCCAGCCACTCGCCGATGCTCTTAAGGCTCTCTCATGAGCGGATCGTCGGAGGCGCGGGGCGGCGTCATCCTGCCCTTCCTGCTCGTCACGCTGATCTGGAGCTCGACCTGGATCGTCATTCGCGATCAGCTGGGCGCGGTGCCGCCGAGCTGGTCGGTCTGCTATCGCTTCCTGCTGGGCGCGGCGGGCATGGCGCTATTCGCGATGATCCGCCGGGTGCCCTTGCGGTTGCCGCCAGCGGGGATAGCCTTTGCAGGCGCATTGGGCGTGGCGCAGTTCGTGCTCAACTTCAACTTCGTCTATCGGGCAGAACATTATCTGACCTCCGGCGTCGTCGCGACGGTCTATGCGCTGCTGCTGATCCCCAACAGCGTCCTCGCCTGGATCGCCTTTCGCCAGCCGGTCAGCCGCGCCTTCGTCCTGGGGTCGCTGGTGGCGATTGCGGGGATCATATTGCTGCTGCTGCGCGAATATCGCGCTGCCCCGGTGTCCGCCGAGGCCGTGCTGGTCGGCATCGCGCTCAGCGTCACGGGATTGCTCAGCGCGTCCACAGCGAATGTCATGCAGGGTATGCAGATCGCCCGCCGCCTGCCGATGGCGGCGGTGCTCACCTGGGGCATGCTGATCGGCAGCGCGGTCGATGCAGCCTATGCCTGGGCGACCGTAGGTCCGCCGGTGATCGAATGGCGCGCGGGTTATTTGTTCGGCATCGCTTGGCTAGGCATTGCTGGGTCGGTTGTGACCTTCCCGCTCTATTTCCGCCTGATTCGCGATCTCGGGCCGGGACGCGCG
>CAMPIM010000086.1 GCA_946886365.1 uncultured Novosphingobium sp. | reverse complement strand
TGCTGCTGTCGCTGCATGATCGGCCAGACCGCCTTGGCGCAGATCGCGGCGCCCATGAGATGAACGTCGACGACCAGGCGGAAGTCGTCGAGCGTCATCTTGGCGAAGCTCTTGTCGCGCAGGATGCCCGCATTGTTGATGAGGATGTCGAGGCGGCCGAAGGTTTCGACGGCCTGACTGACCATCTCCCGGGCATTATCCCAGTTGGAAACGTCACCGCCGTTGACGATGGCCTCGCCGCCCAGAGCCTTGATCTCATTGACGACCTCCTGCGCGGGGGTCAGGTCTTCGCCGCCGCTGCCCGCCGCGTCGCCGCCCAGATCGTTGACCACGACCTTCGCCCCATGCTGTGCAAGCTTGAGCGCATAGGTGCGGCCGACACCACGCCCGCCGCCCGTAACGATCGCCACTCTGCCTTCTAGAAAACTCATGCCCTCTTCCTTGCTTACCTAGGAAATATGTTGGTGCGCGGTGGCCGAACCGAGCGTCGTGTACGCCTCGCCCGTCCTTGCCTCTTTACGCATCTAATCCGTATGCGTACTATATGCTTTAGATCGTTTATGCAACATCTGTCAGCACCGAGGGCGGTGGCACAGGAATAAAAATGACATATGTCACGTATCGGTGGCTGCGGCAATGTTCAGCAGACAGGCGAAGGCCCGGTGGGAGAGGCGGCAATGGTAAGGTTGGAACGGAAGGTCATCATCATCACCGGCGCGGGTTCTGGCCTTGGCCGGGCGGCAGCAATCCGCTGTGCGCAGGATGGTGAGCGGTTGGCGTTGGTCGATGTGAACGCCAAGGGTCTGGAAGAAACGAACGGCGCCGTCCAGGAGCTTTGTCCGGAGGCAGAAATTCTCTTGGTGCAAGCTGATGTGTCGCAGGAAGATCAGGTCCGCGCCTATGTGGAGAAGACCGTGGCCCGCTTCGGCGCGGTCGATGGTTTCTTCAACAATGCGGGCATCGAAGACCGGCAGGTGGCTACCGAGGATGTCGATGTCGAATTTTTCGATCGCATCATGGCGGTCAATACCAAAGGTGTCCTGCTGGGCCTGAAGCATGTGCTGAAAGTGATGGCGAGGCAGGGCCATGGCCGGATCGTCAATACTGCCTCCGCGCTAGGTATTCGCGGCTCGGGGCGGCAGGCCGGTTACACCGCCAGCAAACATGCGATCGTGGGCCTGACCCGCAACGCAGCGCTGGAATATGGCGCGATGGGCATCGGCATCAACGCGGTTGCTCCGGGCGCTATCCTGACGCCATTGGTCGAAGCATCGCTGCGCCAGATAAATCCGCAGGACTGGCAGGAAGCCGCCGCGCAGTTCGTCGCGCATAATCCGATGCGCCGCATGGGCACGGCAGAGGAGGTCGCGTCGGTCATCGCCTTCCTGCTGTCCGCCGACTCATCCTTTGTGAACGGCGCCGTCATCCCGATCGATGGCGGTCAGTCTGCGCAATATTGATGGGGAAAGAAAAAGGTCAGTCATATGAACATCATGGGCAAGATTGCGCTCGTCACGGGAGCGGGGCAGGGTGTAGGGCGCGGTATCGCGCTGGCTTTGGCGGCTGGCGGAGCGATTGTGATATTGGCAGGCCGCACAAAGGCCAAGCTGGACGCCGTGCAAGCAGAGATAGCGGCGGCGGGCGGCCAGTCGGACGTGGCTCCCGCCGCCGACGTCCGGAACGCGGCGGACATAGAGACTCTCGTCGCCTATGCCGCCGATCGGCATGGCGGCATCGATATTCTGGTCAACAATGCGCAGCAGGCGGTGCTGGCGCCGCTGCTTGACATCGATGATGAAGGGCTCTTGCTGACCTTCGAGAGCGGACCGTTCGCGGCGTTCCGCATGATGAAGGCGGTTCACCCCCATGTGAAGCGGCGCGGCGGCGGGGCGATCATCAACATCGTCTCTTCGACCGCTATCAACTGGGACACGAGCGGGACCGCCGCATATTCGGCCGCGAAGCAGGCGATCGGCGCCATCACGCGGGCGGCGGCATCCGAATGGGGACCAGACGGCATCCGCGTGAACAATATCGCGCCACTTGCCGGGTCGCCCGCCATGCTCGCCTGGCTGGACGCCAAGCCGGAAGGACCGGACGCCTATCTGTCCACCATCCCCATGCGGCGGATCGGTGATCCTCAGTCCGATATCGGACGCGCGGTCCTTTTCCTCGCGAGCGATGATGCCGCCTACATCACCGGCGCGACGATCCCGGTGGATGGCGGTCAGGCGAACTGGAACTGAAGCGATGGCAAGGGAAAAGCAATGAAGGATGAACCGGCAAGTGGCATCGTGCGGGCGTTGCTCGTAATTGGTGGAAACTTTCATGATTTCGACATGGTGCGCCGCCGCTTGCTGGAGCGGTTGGGGGAGCATGAGCGCATCAGGACGACATGCACCAACGATTTTCATGATCTGGACGCGCTGAGGACCGCTGATTTTCTGGTGACCTACACCACGAACATCTTCCCAGAAGGCGAAGCACTGGCAGAACTGGAGCAATTCCTGGCGCGCGGCGGAAGGTGGCTCGCCGTCCATGGCAGCGCGGCGTACATCGAGTTTTCCGGCCCAGCGGTGGAGATTGGCGGCATAAAACTGCCCGGCCTTACGGACACGCCAGACCGGCATCCGGCCTATATGGATCTTTTGGGCTGCCGCTTTCTCTCCCACCTCGCGCCCCAGCCCTTTACCGTGCGCCCCGTATCCGACCACCCGATCGTAGCGGGCCTGCCGCCTTTCGAGGTGGTGGACGAACCCTATATTCTGGAACTGCGTGGGGACAGCGAAATTCTGCTCGAGTCCCACTATACTGGCGATGCGCCCGGCTATGTGAAGGGGCCATGGCTGGAGGATGCGCCGCGTCCGCAAGCGGTGCTGCATCGTCACGGCGCGGGCGAGGCGCTGTTCCTCGCACCCGGCCACAGCTGCGGACGATATGACATGCAACCCTTTATCGCGGAGATTGAGCCGCAGGTCGGACCGTGGGACAGTCCGGTCTATATGGAAGTCATCCGGCGGGCGATCCGCTGGGGCGCGCGCATGTCGGTTAGCGCGCCATGACCCATCCCAACCCTATCGAAGCGGTCTTGAAAGCCGCATATGCGCTCGACGAAGCCGTTGATGCGAAAGATTGGCGGCGCGTAAGACGCAGTTTCACGCCCATGGTCATTGTGAGGATAGGGGTTCTGGTAGGCGATGAGGCTGCGGTCGTGCCTGTGGACGAATTGGTGGCAGGGATCGCTTCACTCAATCCTCCCGCCAAGACGTCCTGCCACATGTTGCTCAACCCGATCGTTTCCGTGACGGCCGAACATGCGACCCTGCGGGCAAAACGCTACGGCTGGGCCAGCTGCGAAGAGTTGACGCCGCCGCTTCATGAGCTTTGGGGCCTGCTATCTTATGGCTTCAGGTTGGCAGACGGAGAGTGGCTGATCGAAGAAATGGGCCTTGTTACGCTCCGTGAAGCGGGGAATCAGGACGTCGCCCTGTTTCGCGATGTCGCCCAATCCTAACGACCTTCTACCTCGTCCGTCGCTTGAGCGAAGCGAGCAAGATGCAGGTCGGCGTCGCCAAACTGCCGCGCGATGACGAAGAGGCGGCGATAATGGTGGCTGATATTCAGTTCTTCGGTCACGCCGATCCCGCCGTGAAGCTGGATCGCCTGCTGTCCGACGAACAGCCCTCCCGTAGACGCCTGAACCTTGGCCGCTGACACGGCGGCGGTCCTGATCGCCTCTTCTTCTTCCATCGCTCCCAGCGCATTGAACAGCGCGGAGCGCGTCATCTCCACCTCTATCAGCATGTCTGCCATGCGATGCTGAAGAGCCTGGAAATTGCCGATGGTCGTGCCGAACTGCTTGCGGACCTTTAGATAATCGCGCGTTGCCCAGAGCGCAGCGTCCATGATGCCCAGCGCTTCGCCGCAAACGGCAAGGATGGCATGATCAACGGCCAGCGCGACGGCACGTTCGGCCTCAGCGCCCTCCATGAGCAATTCGGCCGACGCGCCCTCCAGATGGATGTCGCAGACCCGCCGATTGTCCAGGGTGCGATAGCGGCGCAAATCGACACCAGCCTGACCCTGTTGAACGAGATAAATGCCGACCTGATCGTCATGCCGGGCGGTCACGAGGAGCCAGTCTGCGTGGTTCGCGCCCTCGACCAGAGATTTTACCCCGGTGAGGCGCCGCGACGACCCCGAACCTTCCGCGCGCGTTTCGACAATCCGCCAGTCGCCACGCCCTTGAGGCTCCTGCAAGGCGACAGCGGCGCGCTTCTCGCCCATGATCAGGTCCGCGAGCATGGCGCTCGCCCTGTCCGATCCAATGGTCGCCAGCAATTGGGTGGCGAGGACATGGCCGACAAAGGGTTCGGTCACCAGACCGCGCCCCAGTTCCTCGGCTATCAGCGCATTTTCTGTGACGCCGCCGCCAAAACCGCCCGCTTCTTCCGTCAGTCCCGCGCCAAGCCAGCCCAGTTCGGCAAAGGCTCCCCAATGATCCAGCGCGACCCCGTCCGCCGATCGGATGATGGCGAACCGCTTTTCCCAGTCATATTCCCGTTCGATGAAGCGCCTGACGCTGTCCCGCAGAGCGTCCTGCTCGGCTGTATAGTTGAAATCCATGATGTCACAGCTCCAGGACGGTCTTGGCGATCAGTGTGCGCTGAATCTCGTTCGCCCCGCCATAGATGGTGGTGGCGCGGCGGAACATCGCCTTGGCCGCAACGCCGATGCCATGTTCCGGCGTCGGGCTGACGCCATGATCCTGATCGTACAGGCGATATTCGGCGTCGCCATCGGTGCTGACGGCTATGCCAAGGTCGCCCAATGCTTCGGCGGCGAGGTCGGCCACGCGCTGGCGCAGTTCCGACCCGCGAACCTTGACCAAAGATGCGACGGACGCGCTGCCATGATTGTCGGATGTCAGTGCGCGCAGCACCGCGATTTCCAGCGATTTCGTGTCGATCTCGATACGGGCCAGCTTTGCGCGAAAGAGCGGGTCTTCGATCAAGGGACGCCCGTTCTTCCTCTCGATCCGAGCGATTTCGCGAAGCTGGGCGATGTCGCGCCGGGTGTGCGGGACTTCGGCGCTATTGGTGCGCTCATTCCCCAGCAGGAACTTGGCGTGGGTCCAGCCCTGTCCTTCCTCTCCGATGAGGTTTTCCACCGGCACGCGAACATCGTCGAAGAAGAATTCGTTGACCGTCAGTCCCTCGTCCAATGTCCAGATCGGGCGGCGGGTGATGCCGGGCGTCTTCAGGTCCACGACCAGCGACGATATGCCAGCCTGCGGCTTGACGTCAGGGTTGGACCGCACCAGCATGAACATCATGTCGGCATGATGCCCTTCGGTCGTCCAGGTCTTTTGCCCGTTGACGATATAATGGTCGCCATCCCTCACCGCGCGCGTGCGCAGCGATGACAGATCGGAGCCCGCGCCCGGTTCCGAAAATCCCTGCGCCCAGAATGTCTCGCCCAGCCTTATGCCGGGAAGATGGGCCTGCCGCTGCTCTTCGGAACCGAATGTGTAGATGACAGGCGCGACCAGCTCGGCACCGATCCGGTCTGCGGTTGGCGCATAGGCGCGCCGCATCTCATCCTCGAAGATGAACCGCTGAACCGCGCTCCAGCCGGGACCGCCATGGGCGGCGGGCCAGTGCGGCATCGACCATCCCCGCTCGGCGAGAATGCGCGTCCAGGCCGCCTGATCCTCGCGGCGGGGATGAAAGTCGTGGCGGCCGCGCCGGGCGAGCTCTGCTGGAAGGTGGGCTTCCACAAACGCTCGGATTTCAGCTCTGAACGCCTTATCCTCTTCACTGTAGGCGGGATCCATCGGCTCAACCTAGCCCTAAATAGTGTGTATCAATACCATATGCATACATACGTAATGCAGAGGAACGCAAGATGGAAAGCGCCCAATCCTTCGAGCCGCCATCAACGGCCAGTGAAGGACGGATGCCGCTTTTCGCGAACCGCACGCAACGCTTCGCCGAAATCGGCAGTGTAGGTCGCCAGTCCTTCATAAGCGACGCCAGCTTCGAACACGGAACTGAACAGTTGCCGCAGGGCGATGTTGGTGACGGATTTGGTGTAGCGTATCGCCGATTGCGCGCCGCGGGCGAGGCGTTCCGCATATTTGGAGACATAGCCGTCCAGTTCGGCCGCGGGAACCACGAAGCTGATCAGATTGCATCTTTCCGCTTCCACCGCGCCGATTGCCTCGCCGGTCAGCAGATAATGCTTCGCCTTGCCGAAACCGATCAGTTGCGGCCAGATCAGAGCGCCCCCGTCACCGGCCACAAGGCCCAGCTTAACGTGGGGGTCGGCGAAGCGGGCATGATCGGCGGCGATGACGATGTCGCACAACAGGGCAATAGACGCGCCGAATCCGATCGCGTCGCCATTCACTTTGGCGATCACCGGCTTGGGGCAGTCGAGCAGGCCCATGACGATGCGCCGCATGCTCTTTGCATCATTGACGAAAGGCTCACGGCGGCCTGCGGCCTGGTCTTCCAGCCACTCCAGATCACCGCCTGCGGAAAAGGCGTTGCCTGATCCGGTCAGGACGATGATATCGCTCTCGGTGTCGTCCGCAGCGTCGAAGAAGACGCGGGCCATTTCCTCGTGAAGAGCGGAACTGACGGCATTCAGAACGTCCGGGCGGTTCATCCTTATGGTCAGAACCCGTCCCTCACGCTCGAAAGCCAGGGTTTCATAATGCTCGAACTTCATGTCCTCTCCCAGTGATGCTTGGGTTCGCTCGACCTTGTAACAACAGATAGCAGAACTTAGAACGCTAGCATACTATCGACCGCAAAAATATGCGAACGGCGCGGAATTTGCCTCACTCCAATATTTTCGTTCCGCCCGCGTCGACCGGCAAGCTGCCCGACAGGAGTCGGTTTGATTCCTCCAGAAGGTCCGTCAGCATGGCGATTCGTTCGGACCCGAGCTTTCGCACGAGCAGCTCGTCCTGCTCAACCGCCCCAATTTTCAACGGCTGGTGCAATGTCTGCCCTTTTGCGGTCAAGTGGACCATTACCAGTCGCCGATCGGCCGCGACACGCCGCCGCTCTATTATGCCGGCTTTCTCAAGCCTCTGAAGCGTCTGTCCGATTGTGGCTTTGCCAATCTCGAGTCTTCGTGACAATTCTACTTGAGAGAGAGGTTCCTCCAGCCATAATTCTCCAAGAACATAGGCTTGCGCGGGCGCTATTCCTGTCATCCTGATTCTCTCAAGATAATCCGCTTGCGTGATACGGGCCAGCAATTGCGCCTGATATGCCAATGTCTTCTTGAACATCGGGAATGAGCATTGCTGCGGGTCGTTATCCGGCTTTTCCGCCGGCTTCATCTTGTCACTGCTTCTCGCCACCTTCATCCCCCTTTGTTCCGTGCCGGATGCCGCTGCGAATCATGTCGACGTTTGGCGGTGGCCTTGTCCCATCATCTTGCATCATGGCCCTGCCTGCATCAATAAATGACATTTGTATGTTTATGCGCCATATTGTAGTGACGATTGTCAAGGAGCGTTGAGCGATACTCAAACGCGATCTGCCAGAATCAGGAGAGAAGCACGTGAAGGGAAATGTGGACACGCAATGGCCTGCTGATGGCATCGCATTGATCACGGTGGGCGATGGCGGCGTATCGGGAAGCCTTACCACCTGCGCCACGGTAAGCTTGCTTGCGGACGCATTGGAGGCGGCGATTGAGCAAAAGGCCCGCGTCATCGTGCTCGCGTCATCCATGGAGGGGCACTGGCTCGAACATGCCTATCTAAGCGACATCGTGAATCTGGTCGAAGGGAAGGCGGCCACCGGCGATCCCGCCGGGTGGTTCCGCTCGCTCCAGCTTCTCAACCGTGGGCCTGCGGTCACGATTGCCGCGATCAACGGTGACACATCGGGCGGCGGTTGTGAGCTGGGCTGGGGATGCGACCTGCGGGTTGCCGAGGAGCAGGCGCGCTTCAGCCAGCCGGAAGTAGCCATTGGCGCAGGCACCGGGATCGGAGGAACGTCCCGTCTGATGCGTCTGATAGGACGGACGGCCACTGCCGAAGTCGTCCTGACAGGGCGCCCCCTGACCGCGCAACGGCTATATGAGCTTGGCGGCCTTAATCGCGTGGTTCCCAAAGGCAAAGCGGTTGAAGAGGCGCTTGCGCTCGCGCGGCATATCGCATCGCTCCCGCCGCAGTCGGTTGCCGGGATGAAGAAGATGCTGGGCGAAGCGGAAGATCTCAACCAGAGCCAGGGCATCGAGAACGACCAGCTGATCAGCCAGGGGCTGTTCGCGCACCCCGACAGCTTGGCCAGCATGAAGGCGATCCAGGCACGCTTCGACGCTGGCGAAGGCATGGATCAACTTTACTGGAAAAATGACTAATGTCGGCTATTGAAAATAGTATGCTAGCATAGTAATGATAATGGGGCGCGGAGGCCGGTCGTTCGGCTTTGCCAGTCATTATCCAAAAATGGGAGAGGGTTCATGGATCTGGGCTTGTCAGGATTGAAGGTCATCATGGGCGGCGCGACCCGCGGGATCAGCCGCGCCGCTGCCGAACTGTTCGCTGCGGAAGGCGCGCAGTTGGGCCTCTTCTCGCGCAACGGAGACGCGCTGGAGGAATTTAACAGCGAGTTGGGCGGCAAGGCCGTCACACGGGAATTCACGCTGGAGGACCGCGAAGGGTATAAGGCGATGCTGACGGGCCTTGCCGAAGAACTTGGCGGGTGCGACATATTCATCCATTCGATCAGCTCGTCGGGCGCGCAAGGCGCCATGGACTGGGACGAAAGCTATCGTATCGACATGCTGGGCGCGGTCGATGCGTGCGAAGCACTCGAGCCATATCTTGAAAAGTCGCAAGCTGGCTCGGTCATCTTCATGTCGAGCACGGCTGCAATCGAGACATTCCTGATGCCCCAGGCGTTCAACGCCATCAAGGCGGCGCTGATCACCTACGGCAAACAGCTGTCGCAGGTCTGGGCGGCGAAGGGCGTGCGCGTCAACATGGTGACACCTGGCCCGATCAGCTATCCGGGCGGGAACTGGGAAGGTGCCAAGGCGCTCATGCCGGACCTCTATAACGGCATCGTTGCCCAGATCCCCATGGGGCGGCTGGGATCACCGGAGGAGGTTGCGAAGTCGATCGCGTTCCTCGCGAGCCCGGCAGCCGGCTACGTTACGGGGGCCAATCTAGTCATCGACGGCGGCTTTACGAAGCGTGTCCAGTTCTGATCCGGGGGTACTCAGGAGTAAGATAAATGGCGGCCAATGCTCGCTACGCGGAAATCCGGTTCAACGACCGTCCGATTAAAGAACAACTGTCTGATCCGGAAAGCTTTATCCTGGAGCCGGGGGAAGTCACCGCCGACTTTGAAAAAAAGTCGCCTTGGCGTCTGGAAGACCTCCATCCTAATATCGCCGATTATCGTACCGTCAAAACCAGCAGGTCCATCGATCCGGCGGTGATGGCGGCCGAGGAGGAGCGGTTGTGGAGCAAGGTCTGGCTGCTGGCGGGGGTTTCCAGCGATATTCCCAATGTCGGCGACTGGTTTCGGTTCGACGTCGGCAAGCAGTCCATGATCATTGTCCGCAACAAGGAAGGCGTGGCGGCCTTCTACAATGTATGCAAACATCGTGGGAATGAGCTGGTACAGGATGATTTCGGCCACGGCGCCACGTCCTTTACCTGCATCGTGCACAGTTGGCGGTTCAACCTGAACGGTAAGAATGTACGCGTGACCGACCGGGAGACATTCCGCGAGGAGGCGCTGTGCCAGAACCTGGACCTGACCCCGGTCCATGTCAGGGAATGGGGCGGATTGGTATTCGTCAGCATGAATCCCAATCCGATGCCGTTTGAGGAATATTACGCCGATCTTCTGCCGATGCTCGCTTCCTACAAGATTGAGGAGATGTTCGTCGTCAAGCATTTGACGGTGGACATCCCCGCGAATTGGAAGACGATGTATTCGGCGTTCAATGAGACGTATCACGCGCACGCGACGCATCCCCAGATCAAACCTTATGTCGATGACCATTATGTCCAGTACGACTTCTACCGTAACGGGCATAATCGCAATCTGTTCTCGGTAGGCTCTGTCAGCCCTCGCTGGCCGGACAATCGCTTCGTCAATGTCGGTCTCGCCTATTTTCTTCAGGAAGCGGGCGTGAAGATGTCTGCGCTTAAAGGCGATGCGCGGCATGTCCGTCGGACGTTGCAGCAGGCCAAGCGCAGCGAGAACAATCCCTTTGGCGTGGATTATTCCGGCTATACCGACAATCAGCTGACCGACGACTGGAACCCGTCGCTGTTCCCGAACGTGACGATGAACATGCATCCCGAAGGCATATTGCTCCAGCGGTTCCGGCCTCATCCGACCGACCCGGAACGCGGATATCAGGACGTCTTCGTCTTGTCTGCCAAGCTGGCGGAAGGTCGGCGGCCGCCAGCCTATATGGGCGTGGAGGACGATGTCGATGTTTCGGGGAAGGTTCGCCCCCCGATCCGTCGTTCCACCCACGAAAACCCCATGGCAGGTGAAGTGGTCGAGCAGGACATCGCCAACATGGTGACGATGCAGCGCGGCATGCGATCAAAAGGACTGAACGGCACCATCGTCTTTTCCGAGCAGGAGCGCCGCATCCAGCATTTCTATGCTGAGCTTGACCTCTATCTGGAAGGCAAAAAGGGGGGCTGAGCCACGCTTTTTCGTTAGAAATGGCATGGTAAGGCCAAAGGGGCCGCGCATCAGATGATGCGCGGCCCCTTTCTTGTCAGCTGCGGATCAGATCGTGGGAGGAGAGAAGGCAGAGCCGCTTTCCAGTTCCTGGGCTAAACGGGTGAGGAAATCGCCTGCGGGGGCGCCATCAATGATCCGGTGATCGACGGTCAGCGACAAGCCCATAACCGGCCTCACCACTATGGTCTCGCCATCTTCCGCTACCCAAGGCTTCGCTGTCATGCGCCCCAGGCCGACGATCGCTTGCTGAGGATAGCTGAGGATCGGCGTGAAATGCTCGACGCGCGTCAGGCCCAGATTGGTGACCGTCACCGTGGCGCCTGTGAGTTCGGCGATGGTGAGCTTGTTCACCCTGGCCCGCGCCACCAAGTCCGCGCGTCGCTCCGCAATGTCGGGCAGGGAAAGGTTGCCTGCATCGAAAATGGCCGGTGCGACCAGCGCGCCGGGCAGCGCGATCGCGCAACCGACGTGAATCTGCTCCTGCGGTTCCACGCCGCGATCCGTCTCCACCGCATTGAACAGGGGAAAATCGCGCAGGATGGATGTCAGTGCGGCGATGATCAGATCTTCATAGCCCAATTTCGTGTCGGCGGCTTTCCAACTGTTGCGCGCAGCGACCAGCGCGGATGCGTCAATGTCGCAGAAGAAGCTGAGCTGGGCTGTCTTTTGCAGACTTTCACTCATCTTCTGCGCGATGATTCCCCTGATGCCCGTCAGGGGGAGTATGTTCTCAGACGCCATTATATGCCCTCAATATCAGTGATTGGATCGCGCTTCGCCGGACATGCAGTCAGCCGCGGAGCGCCCGGAAGCAGTCGCGGAGTTCGCGCACGAAGATGTCGGGTTGTTCCCAGGCGGCGAAGTGGCCGCCCTTATCGACATTGTTCCAGTGAATGATGTTTTCAAAGTAACGGTCTGCCCATGCGCGGGCAGGCCAGATGATCTCACGCGGAAAGTGGCTGTAACCCAGCGGCACCCGGACATTTCGGGGCTGGAAGCCGCTCATGCTTTCCCAATAAAGCCGCGCGGACGACGCGCCGCTGTTGGTCAGCCAATAAAGGGTGATGTTGTCCAGCATCTCATCCAGAGAGAAGACGCTTTCCGGCACGCCGTCGCAATCGGACCAGCGCTGGAGCTTTTCATAAATCCACGCTGCCTGGCCGATTGGGGAGTCGGCCAGCGCAAAGCCGATCGTTTGCGGCTTGGTTGCCTGAAGCCGGGCGTAGGCAGATTCCACATCATTAAACTGCCGCATCGAATCTAGCGCCGTCTGCTCCTCCGCGTCGAGCGACTCCGCAAGATCGGGTGGCACGATTGAGAGCATGTTGAAGTGGACGGCCGCCAACTCCGCAGGCTCATCGACAGCTAGGCACATCGTCACCAACGAACCCCAATCCCCGCCCTGCGCCACATAACGGTCATAACCTAACCGCCGCATCAACTCGCCCCAGGCTTTGGCGATCCGTTCCACCCCCCATCCAGTGACGGGAGGCTTTTCGGAAAGTCCATAACCGGGGAGAGAGGGTATGATGAGGTGGAATGCGTCTGAAGCCTTCCCGCCATGGGAAAGCGGATCGGTCAGCGGGCCGATGACGTTGCGGAACTCCAGCACTGAACCAGGCCAGCCATGTGTCAGCAGGAGCGGCATCGCGTCCGGCTCGGCCGAACGGATGTGGAGGAAATGGATGTCCAGCCCGTCGATGCGCGTGCGGAACTGGCCAAGGCCGTTAAGCAGCGCCTCGCATTTCCGCCAATCATAATTTGTCCGCCAATGATCGGCCAAGGCCCGCAGCCGGGCTGATGGCACGCCCTGTTCCCATCCCCGCACAGGCTGTTCGTCCGGCCAGCGCGTCCGCTCCAGCCGCTGGCGGAGATCGTCAAGCTGCTCCTGCGGAACGTGCAGCGCGAACGGTTCTACGAGGGACATCACGAACGCTTCAGCACGCAATGCAACACCAGGGCGATGCGGTGCATCAGCCGCTGGGTGAAATGCGCCCCTGCGCTTGCAACCAATATGTCGTCGCTCAGACCCTTCTCAAAGGTATCGCGTCCGCCCTTGAGCACCAGATTCATGAGCCGTAATCCGGCACGTAGAGCGAAATAATCAATCTGCCTCTGCGGTATGTCGAGGCCGCCCGCAGCGCGATACGCGTCCATGAAACTTTCCCAGTCAGTCGCCGCGATTACGACCGGGTAACAATAGCCAAGGTCCTCACCCGGATGACCGATCGCCGCCTGCTCCCAGTCAAGAACCGCGGTGATGTTGCCGTTCTCGGCCAGAACATTATGAAAAATCATGTCATTGTGGACGATCGATCGCCGGTCATCCAGACAGTCGACATTGGCGCGCAGCCAGGAAATGGCGGCCGACATGGTAATGGAAGGCCAGCGGGCAAGGGCGTGCCATTCGCTCGCCATCTCTGCCAGTTCCGCCTGCCAGCTTTCAGTGTCGAATGAACTGCGCGAAGGGCGCAGGCCCTGTCCCACCTCTTCGACCGGCTGCTTGTGCAGGATCGCCATCTGCCTGGCCAGATCCAGCACGACATTGCGGTCAGCGACTGGCAGCCAATATTCCGGTTGCGCTGTCGTGCCCGGGGCATGCTCGACCAGCATGAAGGGGGCATCGAGCCACGCGGGGTCCGTTTCGACCATAACCGGGGCTGGCACGCGCATGCCCGCCTTATGCAGCAGGTCCAGCAAATTGAACTGTGTCAGCTCGTCCAGGAAGCTGTCATTGGTGGCAAGATTGGGGATGCCGCGCTGGATGACCAGCCGGGCAGGCAGATCACCCATATCTGTTAGGCCAAGGAGCGCCGTCTGGCGCGATCTGCCGCCGACGACCAGCTTGAACGAATCGACGCGCAATCCTTCGCGTCCTGTTCGCTGTCGGAGATAGGCTTCCAATCTTTTGGGATCGATGGAGTCCTTATCCGCTCCCATCTGCCGGGGTGGCGCACGCTCGACATCGTCCATGCGCGCGACGGCTGACTCCAGAAGTCCGCGCTCACCGGCTATCGCGTCCCTGAAAGCGGTAAGTTGATCGCCCCGGTCCAGACATCCGGCCACGTCTGTGATGACCGCGCCCGTCGTCCGATAGGCGGCGGCGTTTTCAGCGGGGCCTCCTAATCGGTCTGTATCAGCGAGCTGCACCGGACTGGGCGAATCCATGAAGGCAGATGGCCCCGGTTCCAATCCGTTGGCCGTAGCGGTCAGCACCCGTATGCCATTGTCCAGCGTGGCGCGTGCATCGCTGTCGGTGACGAAGGGGCGGACCTCTCGCTGCAAGGCTTCGGCCACGGCCCAAATATGACGTGCGTTTGTCATTGGCGTCCTCTTTAGACCGCATGCATATGGTACGATGACATATTAATCAACAGACGCATTGTCGGAGGCCAAAATCTATCCTTTTCCGCGCTACCCCTCAGCGCGCTTGACATAGGGAGTGGAGCATATAGTAATATCGCGTACCAATGTTTAGGCGCGCTTGAATCGGCAAGCCCCGCGCAAAGAGAGCAGTGCAGTGGATATAAGCTTATCAGAAGAACAGGAAGCCATCCGTGACAGTGTGCGGAAGGTGTGCGACCAGTTCGGCGACGATTATTGGTCCCGCTGCGAAGATGAAAAGACCTTCCCATCCGAATTCCACAAGGCGATGGCTGATGCCGGATGGTTGGGCATCACCATGCCGGAGGAATTTGGCGGCGCCAATCTGGGCGTAACCGAAGCCGCCATCATGATGCACGAAGTGTCGGCCAGCGCAGGCGGCTATTCGGCGGCGAGCACGATCCACCTCAACATCTTCGGCCCCCATGCCGTGGTGGTTCACGGCACGGCCGAGCAGAAGAAGCGGATGCTCGAACCGCTGATCGCGGGCACGGATCGCGCCTGCTTCGGCGTGACGGAGCCGGACGCCGGGCTCGACACGACCAGCATCAAGACCTTCGCAACGAAGGTGCCTGGCGGATATCGCGTCACTGGCCGCAAAATCTGGACATCGTCCGGGCAGGTCGCGAACAAAATCCTGCTGCTGACCCGCACGACGCCCAAGGAACAATGCAAGAAGCCGACCGACGGCATGACGCTGTTCTACACCGACCTCGACAAGAGTCAGATTGAGGTGCGCCGTATCCCCAAGATGGGCCGGAACGCGGTGGATTCCAACGCGACCTTCATCGATGATTATTTTGTGCCGGACGAGGACAGGATCGGCGAAGAGGGCAAGGGGTTCCACTATATCCTGCACAGCCTCAATCCCGAACGCATACTCGTTGGCATCGAGGCGGTCGGGCTGGGCCGGGGAGCACTGGCGCGAGCGGCAAAATATGCCGGTGAGCGCAAGGTATTCGGCCGCTATATCGGTCAGAATCAGGGCATCCAACATCCGCTGGCGGAAAACTGGACCTATCTGGAATCCGCCTATTGGATGATCATGCGGGCGGCGCACTTGTATGACAGGGGTAAATCCTGCGGCGCGGAGGCGAATGCGGGCAAGTTCCTGGGTGGCCGCGCTGCCTTTGACGCTTGCACCCGCGCCGTCATGACGCATGGCGGCATGGGCTATTCGACCGAATATCAGGTGGAAAGGCTGTTCCGCGAGTCAATCCTGATGCGGATCGCGCCGATCACCGAGCAACTGATCCTGAGCTTCATCGCCGAAAAAGTCCTGGATCTGCCGAAATCCTATTAAGAAAATCAGCTGGAGTGGATGACATGTCCAATTGGCCAAAACCAGACGCGGCAACGCTCCTGGAAATCTATCGCAAGGCAACGCTCATCAAGCAGAATGACGAACATGTCATCAAGCAGATGATGGCGGGCAAGCTGGTGATGCCCTATTACAGCCCGCGCGGGCAGGAAATCATCCCCTCTGCGATCTCCGTCAGCCTGGATGACGATGATTATATCTGCACCATCTATCGCGGCATCCACGACATGCTGGCCAAGGGCTTTCCTCTGGATGAGCTGTGGGCGGAACTTGCAGGCAAGGTAACCGGCACGTGTAAGGGCAAGGGCGGGCCGATGCACCTGACCTGCCCTGAAAAGGGCATGATGGTGACAACCGGCATCGTGGGATCGTCCATGCCGATCGCCACC